>CALBGG010000091.1 GCA_937893605.1 uncultured Clostridia bacterium | reverse complement strand
GCGGATATTGCCGCCGACAAAATACCTGACCTTATAGCCGTAGCTCTCCGCGAGCCTGCGGTGCAACGGAAAAAATAATTCTTGTGTTTTTCTCAAAAAAATGTGATACTTAATTTAAATATCCGTCTCTATAATTAGAAGTTAGGAGTTAGTTGTGGACGATCGGCGTATTGTTGAGCTTTTTCTGGAGCGTTCGGAGGAAGCCCTGTTACAAATAGATATTAAATACGGCCGCTATTGTCACCGTGTGGCATTCAATGTACTCGGAAATACCGAGGACAGCGAAGAGTGCGTTAACGACGCCTATATGAGAGCGTGGGGAAGCATCCCGCCGAACGAGCCGGATTCGCTCTCGGCCTATATAGGGAAGATAACGCGCAATATTGCGCTCGATAAGCTGCGGCAGAAAAACAGCTCCAAGCGCGGAAACGGCGAGGTGCCGGTGCTGCTCGATGAGCTTGCCGAATGCGTCTCCGGCGTCGATGAGCTGGAGCGGCGGCAGGATTCCGAGGAAATAACCGATGCGCTCAACGGCTTCCTCGAAATGCTCAGCGCCACGGAGCGCGGGGTGTTTATGCGGCGATACTGGATGATGGAGCCTATTGCCGATGTCGCCGAGCGGTACGGCATATCTGTTTCAAAAACTACTACAATGCTTTTCAGACTGCGCGGCAGGCTGAAAAAACATTTTATGAAAGAAGGTATATCTCTTTGAAGAGCGACCAAGTGCTCAGAGCCCTGAGCTCTGTAAAAGATGAATATATTGAAGAGATAATGACCGAAAGCGTGAGAACGGCTCGCAGGCGCTCCGGTTCACGCAATGTTATTGCGTCGATCGCGGCGAGCCTTGCCATAGTATTGCTCGGCACCGGCGTTATGGCTGCAAACGGCGCACATGTGGATAAGGATGAGATGACGCTTGCCTCCGTTGTGCAGAGTGTCCAAATGGCGCAAAACAGCGTTATCATGATAGACGTTAATCCAAGCATACGAGTCGAGGTAAACGACCGCGACATTGTTGTGAGCGTCGAAGGACTCAATGAGGAGTCGCAGCCGGTGCTTGAAGGGCTTGAGCTCACGGGCAAGGATTATAAGACCGCCGTTACGGAGATCGTGACCTCGCTTCAGGAAAGAGAATATATAACAAATCTTAAAAACTCGATCCTGATAAGCGTTGCCGCGTCGAACGATGATATGGCACAGCAGATACTCAATGGCGCGGTCGACACAGTCGAGCAGATAGACAAGGCTGTTGATTACGGTCTCTCCATACTCAGCCAGATAATAAGCCTTGACGATACAGCAGCAGCAACTGCTGAAAAATTCGGCATCTCCGAAGGACGTGTCGATATCATAAACAAGTTTATCTCAGAGCACAGCAACTACAGCTTTGATAAGCTCGTCGAAAATAATATCCAGCTTCTCAACCAGCTGTTCGAGTATGTCGGCCTGCCCGAGGGCGTTGAGCGTGTCGGCTCTGTTGCGGGAGTCGTTCCCGAGGAGTGCGAGGAAAAGCTCAAGCTCGATGAACTCAGCGGTGATGAGCTCGTGAGCTTTGCAAGTGCTATCAGTGATTTTTATGATAAGCTCAGCGAGTACTATAATCCCGGCGACGTCGCAAAGCGCATAGGCTATGAGTTCAGCATCGCCGAGAGCAGTACCGAGGACGGTCAGAAGCTATGGGCCGTCCTGGCCGAAAGCCTGACGAAGAACATCGGAAACCACGGCGCACTCATCGGTCTCGGTCAGAGCACGGTGACCGACTGGATAAGCCAGAGTGAGATCGCAAGAGTGATAAAGCATATCGGAGCGGCAATAATACCGGCCGCATGAAATCCTTGCTATATTAGCTAAGCCCACATATGACGTGAAACGGCAGGAGCAAACGCTCCTGCCGTTTTGCGCTGTCGACACAATGCGGTTGAAAACGACGGGAAAATGTGATATAAAAGCTATGTAAAATCAAAATGCCCGGTATCAGCCGGGAAAAGGAACGGAAAAATGTCAAAGATCAAGTATAAGCTTGCTGTCGCGGCGGCGCTGGCACTGCTGCTTGGCGGCGTGATATACATATACTTTGCCCATTATGCGCAGTTTAAGCCGGAAGAGCCGCAGACGCTGAGCGTGTGGTATGTAAACGATGACGCGATGTGGTCGGGCTTCTACGCCATGTGCGGCAAATATAACGAGACCGACGGAGCCGACTGCGGCATTGAGGTGAACGCAAAGGCCTTCGATACGCAGAAGCAGCTTTATGACAGCGTGGAGGAGGCGCTTGCTGGAGACGGGGAAAAGCCCGATATCCTTGTCTGCGATACAGACTTTGCGGCCTGGCTCGACGATGAGGACCGGCTTGCGGATATGGACAAATACTTTGGCAGCTGGGAGACCTCGGGCTATGACAAAAGCATGACGGCAGCAGCGAAAAGCTCAAAGGGACTCGCCAGCGTGCCGATAGCGGCGGAGACGAACGTTTTTGTTGTAAACACCGCGCTTTTTGCGGATTCGGAAGCGATATCAAGCTTTGAAAAGCTCTGCTCGGTCGCCGATGAGTATTATAAGCGCAGCTCAAAGAGCTTTTTTACTATATCGGATTACTCACTGTTTTTCCGCGACGCCGTCGCGCAGCTCGGCGAGAAGTTTGACGGCGTGAGCCCGCACGATACCGAAAGCGATAACTGCAAATACATATATAAGCTCCTCGCTGAAACCGCCTATGACCGCGGCTTTACCTCATCAGGCGGAGACGCTGCCGAAAAGCTTGCAGACGGCGATATCGCCGCGGCTATCATATCCTCGGCGGATCTCATGCAATACGCAGACAAGCTCAGCGCCGATACTTTTAATTTTGTAAGCTTCCCGTACATGAAGGACGGAAAGCCCACATATACGCAGAAGGTCACGGGTATGACCATCCTTGCGTCGAACGACATGCGCGAAAAGTCGGCTGTGGAGTTCCTGCGCTGGTTCACCTCGCAGAAGAATAACAGCAGCTTTGTAGGCGATTCGGGATATCTTGCCGCCATCGGCAAGGAAAGCTCATCATCCGAGTATGCGCTTTACGAAAAGCTTATGGACGCAGTCGCCGCGATGCGCAAAAAGGGCGAGAGCACTACCTCGGCAGCCAGTGCCGAATACTCGATAAACAGCAGAAACTTCGATAATGTCCTGAACACGATAATGAATTCACTAAACTAATAAAGACAGAGGTGTATTGACCATGGAAGGCTTCAGAGTACTGGAGATCAAAAAAAGCGTATTTGAGAATAACGACAGGGAGGCGGATAAGCTCAGACAGGAGCTCAAGAAGGAGAAGACATTCCTCCTTAATCTGATGTCATCCCCCGGTTCGGGAAAAACGACCACTCTCAAGGCAACCATCGCGGCCTTGAAGGATGAGATGCGCATAGGCGTCATGGAGGCGGATATCGACTCGGACGTCGACGCCCACACCATTGCAGAGACCGGCGCGAAGGTCATTCAGCTGCACACGGGCGGCATGTGCCATCTCGACGCGGGCATGACAAAGCAAGGGCTTGAAGGCCTCGGCACGGAGAATATCGACTTTGCGATACTCGAAAATGTCGGCAACCTCGTCTGCCCTGCGGAATTCGACACGGGCGCTGTTAAAAACGCGATGATCCTCTCTGTTCCCGAGGGTCACGATAAGCCGCTGAAGTACCCCCTTATGTTCTCGATCTGCGACGTTCTGCTCGTCAATAAGATAGACGTCATGCCGTACTTCGATTTTGACCTTGAAAAGTGCAGGGAGTACGTCAAAAAGCTCAATCCCGACATCACAATCATCCCCATCTCCGCAAGAACGGGCGAGGGTATCGACCGGTGGGCAGACTGGCTGCGCACTCAGGTCGCCGAGTGGAATAAGTGATCTTCAACAAAAAAGCGCAGGCTCACGACCGTGAACCTGCGTTTTTTATTGGTAATAGTGCTACATTTTTTTATTATTGTAAAAACATATTGCGGAGATTGCCTTGAACATGCTATGATGTACTTACAAAGTTAATGAGGAGGAAACAACTGTGGAAACCAATAAAAAACGCCAATTGTGGGCTTATGCCGCGCTGTTTTGCTTCTGCGGGATCAGTCTTGCGGCGCAGCGGATAGGCGGCGGCCCGATGATACCTCCTCCTGTTACGATATACGGAGTATGGTATTTGTATATCCTGCCCGTTCTCGGCGCTGTCGTCTTGACGATAGCCGCAAAAAAGCGCGGAAAGTATGATTTCCTGCTGCTCCTTGCTTTTGAATTTTTCCTTCTTGCGTGGTTTATTGTTCCCGAGGGATTTAACAACATACCGTTCGAGCCGTCTGCATTGCTGTTCTACGGCACGATACTCTCGCTCCCGGCCATCGCGGCATTCATCCTCAGCGGCATAGCATACCTTGTGATAAGAAATAAGTAAGTACAGACCTTTTTATCATATGCACCCCGGAAGTTGGATACTTTTGGAGGTGCATATTTTTATTGCTCCTTACATTCCTTTGATTCTTGCCTGATCTTAGATGTTTCGTGTCAGTACATATCAGCTTTTTATCTCAGAGGCACGGACTTTTTCAGCACCGACAGAAACTGCGCCAGCACGGGGTTTGAGTTTGAGCTCTGCCATGCTGCAATTATCTCCTCCTGCTCACCCTCGCCCACAAGCGGAACGAACACAAGATTATCCGCGTCATAGAGCTTATCCGTAAAGTAATCGGGCAGGATTGAAATACCCTCCTCGGCAGCTACCATCATGAGTATGCACTCTGCGTCGCAGGAGCGGAAGAGTATATTCGGCTTATAGCCAGCGTCCTTGTACAGCTGCATGAAAAACGCGTCGCCGTAGGAATCATTTGACGCGTCCGGCGACATGTAAAGTATCGTCTCGCCCCTCAGCTCTGCACGGCTTAAGCGTCTGCGTCCGGCCAGCGGATGTCCCGCGTATAGTGCAACGACGAGCTGCGCGCTTTCGACGTTTAGATACTCGATGCCCTCCTGAGCCTTGAGGTTCGTGCTGTCCCATGTAAAAATGATATCGTACTCCTGCTGTGTAAGATTTGCGGCAAGAACGTCGGTCGAGCAGCGGTAGAAGCTTATGAGAGCGTTCTGGTTTTGCAGATGGAAGCTGCGCATGAGCACAGATAGGTCGCTGCGCTCGTAGCCTCGCACAAAGCCCACTCTGAGAGCGCCCGTAAGACCGGTGGAAGCATCGTGCACGCGCTCAAGGGCACGGCTCATGCTTTCGAGTATGGCCTTTGCCTCGCCCAAGAATATCTTCCCCGCCGGGGTGAGCGACACAGGGCGCGTTGAACGGTCAAACAGCGCGCAGCCGAGGGATTCCTCCAAAAGCTGCATCTGCTGCGTGATCGCGGTCTGAGATATGTAAAACTGCTCGGCGGCCTTTGTGAAGCTGCGGCTCTCAGCCGCCGCGACGAAGTATTTAAGCTGATTTCTGTTCATATATACCTCAAAAACAAGTCGACGGGAGATGACCCACCCTGCCAAAACCGACAGGGAGTCGTCTCCCGTCATTAGAAGGCACAGCTTCGCTGTGCCTTTCGTTTTGCACTTATTTTACTTCAAAAGCCTTTATACCGTTTACAAGGATGTTGCACAGCGTGTGCGCCAGAGTCTCGGCAGAAACGTCGAAGTCATCGAGTATCCACATGTTATACGCATGCATAACACCGCCGGCTATAAAACGTGCGTATATCGTTGCAATTTCCGTTCCGCCCCAGCGCTCTACGAGCTCGGCGTCGGAAAGAATATATTTTGTAAGCCAGGTTTTAAGGTTTATACCGAGGTCATAAACGTTTACAAATTTAAAAAGGCGCTTTGCCGGGTCGCGGCTTGCTATCATCATATCCGCCGCCATAAGCATGATCGGGTACGGATCCTTTTCCAGCTCGCTTGCCGTGTAATCGCCGAACAGATAGTCGGCGTGATCGAAAAGGTCGTTTATAAGCTGCTGCCGCACATCCTCAAGATTTGAAAAATGTGCGTAAAAAGTACCGCGGCTTATATTGGCGCGCTTTAAAAGCTCGTTGACGGTGATCTGCTTGAAGTCCTTTTCATACATTATGTCCAAAAGAGCGTTTTTAATCGCCGCCTTTGACTTTTCTACCATTCTGTTGTTTGCACTCATAAATAATTTCCACCCCTGAAAATTTCAATAAATGTTCAACTTTATATTGATGGTATGATTGTAACCGAACTATGAAATAAATTCAAGAGAAAAATCGAAAATAGTTTAAAAATATATTTTTAACGAAATATCGTATAGGCATATACAAAAACGCACTATTTTGTATAAAACGCTGCGACACTATTGATAAATATTGTTGAAATGTACAAAAGTGAACGAAATTATGAGAAAAGTATAAAAAATGGATTGACAAAACAGCCAAATAAGTTTACGATTAGACAAAACGAAGCAAAAAGTTCAGCGCAAGGTTAGGAGGAAGAACTATGTGCAAACTGTTAAAACCGTCGGTTGAGAAGCCGTGGCTGAAATTCTTTTCGGAAGAGGCGAGGGAAGCGTCCATGCCGAGGAACACCATTTACCGTCATCTGCGCGAGTGCAGCGAGGGCGGACTCGGCGACACCGCGCTTAACTATTTCGGCAAGAAGATAAGCTATGGGAAGCTTCTTGGCGAAGCCGACAGAGCTGCCGGGGCGTTCGCCGCCGCCGGCATTAAGAAGGGCGATATCGTCGCTGCCGCGACCGTTACGATCCCCGAGATGGTCTATGCGCTCTACGGTCTTAACAAGATCGGCGCGGCGCCTCTCGTCATCGACCCGCGCACGAGCGCTGCCGGTGCGCTCAGCTTCATTAAGGAGACGGGTACAAAGATATTCATCGTCATCGACCTTTATTATGAAGCTCTGAAGGACATGCTCTTTGAGTCCGGCGTTGAGAAGATAGTCGTCATCTCGGCCGACACCTCGCTTCCCGCGTCGATCCGTTTTCTCAAGCAGTTCAAGATGCCCGCACCCAAGATCAAGACGAGCGACAAGGTGCTTACCTGGACGCAGTTTTCCGCCACCGGCAAGGGTGTCGAGACCGAGACCGCTGCCTACGGCGATAACGATCTTGCAGCCGTCACGCTCACGGGCGGTACGACCGGCGCGCCCAAGGGCGTAATGCTGTCAAACGACGGCTTCAACGCCAT
>CALBGG010000090.1 GCA_937893605.1 uncultured Clostridia bacterium | reverse complement strand
TAGGCAGCACGGCGACTGTGTACGAAGGAGAAAAGCCCTACTTCGGCATGCTCGCAGCAGTGTATTACACCGGCGTGAGCGGAGAGGAATGGCATCTCATCCCGTTCAGCAAGGACTACACGGACTGGCAGTTTGCAAGCGGCATCGTTGTGCCGAAGGCGTACAACTTCCGCAGTAAAAATGACCAAGGAATTATCCTTGGTCGTTTTATTTTACTGATGGCGGATAAAGCTCCGTCACGCGGCGAGGACCTTGCCAAGCACGCGCAGCGGCAGGGCGGGGGAGATGCGTATATCCGGGTACGCGGGGTTTAGCGAGTGCAGCGCGAGATACCCGTCGCCGGCGACGAGCTGCTTTAAGTACGCGCAGCCGTCATAGAGGAAAATGCCGATCTCACCGGTCATGAGGCTGTGCTGCTGACTGACCCAAACTGTCTGCCCGTCGTGAAAGCGCGGCTCCATACTGTCGCCCGCTACGCGAACACCGAAATTTGCCCCATCCGGAACCCCCGGACCGACCTCGGTCATATCGTAATCCTCGCTGTCGAGAAACTGCCCGGTACCGGCCGACACCGCCAGCGAATACAGCGGCAGTGTGCGCATTTTCACGGGCTCGGACTGCGTGGAATATCGTCCGCTGTCGCGCAGAAGCTCAATATAATCCAGCGCCTTTCTCCGCCCGGCTGGGCTGAGCCCGGCGAGTATTCCACCCTCGGGTGCCGAGTCGAAGGTGCCGGCTATATCCTCTATCTCCAAAGCACGGCACAGCGAGAGAAATTGCTTCGCGTTCGGCAGCGTGCTGCCCGTCTCCCATTTGGAGATAGCCTGATTTGTGACATCAATGCCGTCTTTTGCAAGCACACAAGCAAGCTCAGACTGCGAAAAGCCCAGCTCGCGGCGCTTTGCATTTAAAATTTCTCCGATACTTTTCCGCATATCGCGTCTCCTTTTTCTTATATGGCTACAGTATATAGTATAGCGATATAAAAATCAAGTACAATCTCCGAAAAAGATAAAAATATCTATTTACATATCCAAAATAGCGATGTATAATGCAGATATTATCTTGAACGGAGATACTACGTATGGACAGAGCAATACTGCATTCGGACATAAACTCGTACTATGCGAGCGTTGAAAGGCTCTACAGGCCGTCGCTTGAAGGCAAGCCCTTTGCTGTGTGCGGCTCGCAGGAGGCGAGACACGGGATAGTCCTTGCCAAGGACGAGACGGCAAAACGCGCCGGAGTTAAAACCGGCATGGCTATATGGCAGGCGAGACAGCTGTGCCCGGAGCTTCAGATCGTCGAGCCGCACTTCGAGCGCTACGCGAAATATTCGGAGATTGTGCGTGAGATCTATGCCGAGTACACAGACCTGTGCGAGCCGTTCGGCATAGATGAGAGCTGGCTGGACATAACAAATTGCCTTGCCTGCCCCGATCCACGAAAAACAGCGGATGAGATCCGCCGCAGAGTCAAAAGCGAGACGGGACTCACTGTCAGCGTCGGCGTATCGTGGAACAAGGTGCTGGCAAAGCTCGGCTCGGACTATAAAAAGCCCGACGCCGTTACGGTCATTGACAGAGAGCATTTTAAGAGCATGGTCTGGGGGCTGCCGGCCTCGGACATGCTGATGGTCGGGCGCAGCACGCGCCGTGAGCTTGCGCGTATGGGAATACAGACCATCGGTGAGCTCGCGTGCACCGACCCCGAGCTTTTGCGCTCGCGCTTCGGAAAGGGCGGCACGGTGCTTTGGCGATATGCAAACGGCCTTGACGATTCGCGCGTGCGCAGGGCGGGAGAGGAGGAGCCGCCGCAGTCTGTCGGCAACAGCGTCACCCTCGCGCATAACGTTGAGACGGAGCGTCAGGCGCGAGAGACGCTGCTGATGCTTGCCGAGAGCGTGTCGGCGCGCCTGCGCAGGCAGAAGCTTTGCTGCCGCACGGTAGAGGTTGCGCTCAGGTCGGAGGAGCTTAAATGGACAACACACAGAGTGCGCCTTAGATATGCGACCGACGTGACCGCGTCTCTTGCGTCCTGCGGGATTGAGCTTGTGCGTCAATGCCATGATTTTTCCGAGCCGCTGCACAGTATGGGGCTGCGTGCGCTTGAGCTTGTGCATGCGGACGGGGACGAGCAAATTGACATATTTATAGATTATGTAAACTTAAATAAGCAGCGCAGCATAGACGCTGCAATAGACAGCATCCGCGAAAAGTACGGCGCTGCGAGTATACAGCGCGCCTGTCTTCTGGGCGATCCGTCCGCGGCAAATCTGGCGTTCTGCTCGCTGCCGGATTAAAGAAATGTGCCCCCGCTTGCCGAAGCAGGCGGGGGCAAGGTGCTCTACTTATTTGAAGCTTTGCCGTTACAGACGGAGGAGATGATGTATCTTGGCCGTCCCTGACACTCTACATAGATCTTTGAGATATACAGGCCGATAATGCCGAGACTCATCATGATTATGCTGAATCCGAACAGGAGTATTATTATGACCGTTGTGAAGCCGCTTAGGGCGTAGCCTGCAATCTTCTGATACAGCGCGATCACGCCGAGCACCACGGAAACGATGAACATGATGTAGCCCAGTATGGTGACGATCTGCATGGGAAAGCCCGAAAACGAGGTGATATTCGTTATGGCGTATTTGAAAAGCGCACGCGTGCTCCATTTAGATTCGCCGGCAACGCGCTCACGCACGGAATACGATACTGTCGTTTTCTTAAAGCCGACCCAAAACGAGAGCGCACGGAAGAAGACATTGCGTTCCTTCATCCGGTTGAGCGTATCCACGACCTTGCGGTCCAGGAGCTTGAAGTCGGACGAATTGGACATGTCAAAGCCCGTGGCCTTGCTTATGATGCCGTAAAATGCGTTTGAGAAAAAGCCGTGCAGCGCGCTTTCGCGGCCGCGATCCTCTTTTACGCCCTCGACCACCTCGTAGCCTTCCTGCCAGAGCCTGTACATTTCAACTATCTTCTCGGGCGGGTGCTGAAGGTCGCAGTCGATCATAACGCAGCAGTCGCCGGAGGCTTTTTCGAGCCCCGCGAACATGGCGGCCTCCTTGCCGAAATTGCGGCTGAAGTTCACGCCGACCACGTTTATGTTTCTCTCCGCAGCCTTGCATATCTCGCGCCAGGTGCCGTCCTTCGAGCCGTCGTTTACGAACATGAGCTCATATGGGATTCTCTCCTTTTCCATCAGCTCGGAGATCGTGCGCTCGGTGATGGGGATCATTTGTTCTTCGTTGTATGCCGGAACTATAATTGAAAGCATATTGCACCTCGGGAAAATATCAGTCGGAGAATTTTACGACTATAACGCCGTCTATCGTTTTTATCGAGCCCTCGTTCGGGTAGCAAGGCATGCTCTTGAACTCCTCGCTTTTCTCTATCTGCTCGATTGTGTCGTCGCCGGCGTAGATATAGCTTGACGACAGGAAATACGAAAGGAACTGAGGGCGGGTGTACATATTGGCTGCGCGGTTACCGGTGAAAACACCGGTCATTGCCGACTGCGGTATGACGCTGCCCATATCGACCTTGCCGATAAGCGCAATGGGAGTATCCTCGGTAAAGCCCTCCTGGAGCTCGATCTTTGCTGTTAGCTTTGTCATAAAAGCGTAGGTGTTTTCATAGGTCAGATCCATGTCGAAATACGCACGGTTATCTATAAGCAGAAATTCGTACGCGCAGGCAAACTGGCTCAGCAGCAGTGCGCAGGTCAGCACCAGACACACGGCTCCGGAGGCTCTGACAGAGTGCGGACCCGAACCTGCGCAGTCAAAATCAATGTTTGATGCAAAAACAGCAGGGAGAATAAGCGGGAGCACACGGGGGAAGAGCATGACCAGGTGAACGGTGAGCATGCCTGCCATAACGTAGACAAGACCGCAGGCCAGAGGCAGCAACGCGAGGAGAATGACTATTTCGGCGATCACAGCAACGCTTTTATAGAGCCCGCGCTGCTTTATGATAAGCGCAAGGGCTATGATATTAAAGACAAACGACGCGATAACGATGTATTTAAAGAAGCTGTGGAACACGGGTGAGGTGAGATAAAACTCGGAAAAGGAGAGATATGCTGCCCTTATACGCTCGATAAGCTCGCCGAGCGAGACAATGCCCATGGAGCTTATGCCCTGATAGTCGACGAGCTCTACGTTATATACCTTCAGACATATCCTGAGGATGATAAAGTAAAGTATCATGCCGACAGCAAGACCGGCGACATATTTAAGCCCGACGATAATAAAATCCTTAAAACTCGTGTACCTGGAATTTATAGCATCGATAAGCATGGACATGACGAGCAGGGAAGCCGCCAAAGGGAAATATGCCTGATATATTCCCATCGAAAATGCCATAACGACACCGCCGAGTATGATAAGCGATCGCTTTTCACGGCTTATCATATATGCCGCAGCGGCCGACAGCGTAAGCGCGAGAAGATACTGGTCGGCGCAGAACATATAAGCGTAGGTGGACGTTACGGTCGGAAAGGCCACGAGACAGGCAACGGTCAGCACAGCAGGCACAAAGCGCCTTATACGCAGCATGCGCAGAATGAGAACGGCAGCGACTGCAAGGTAAAAAGCACCGAAGAGCGCGCCGAGCCACGAGCTGCTGAAATTGCCGTTTATGCCCGTTGCAAAGTGCAGGAACCAGCGCCCCGAAGAGAGCAGATTTACTTCGGAGTAAAGACCTCCGATATCGTCATGATTCAAAAATTTGTGCGTGAACATATACATGTGCACCAAAAACGTGAGCACAAACGCACTTGAGAAGACGATAGCGTCAAACCGGCTTATATATTTTCTGAATATATCGGAGATGCAGTCCAGGGGGGACTGCCTTTTTTCGGAGCTGCTATTCAAAAAGAGAACATCCCTTCAGCATAAAGTGTAATCGCAAAGGAGCAAAAATTCAGTTGACCTAACATTTTAATTATAGCCGCGGCCGATATGATGTCAAGCGTTTTGCAAAAATTGTACTGCCGGATTGAAAGCCGCGCAAGAAAATGTTATTATCATAAAAAATGAAAACGGAGCGATAAAAATGACCGAGAAGCTTTACTATATCGACAGCCACATGAAGACCTTCACGGCGACGGTCACGTCCTGCGAAAAGGACGGAGAACGATACCTCGTGACCCTTGACCGCACGGCGTTTTTTCCCGAGGGCGGCGGCCAGCTCGGCGACAGCGGCACTATAGGCGATGCGCGCGTTTTCGACACGCATGAGAAAGACGGAATAATTTTACATTACGTAAATCGCCCGCTCGATACAGGGCATACATACGGCTGCGTCGTCGACTGGGAAAAACGCTTCCGCAGGATGCAGAATCACTCCGGCGAGCATATTGTATCGGGTCTCGTGCATAAGAAATACGGGTACAACAATGTCGGCTTCCATATGGGCAGCGACGTCGTAACGATAGATTTTGACGGCGAGCTCACGAGGGAGCAGCTTTCCGAGATCGAGCGTGAGGCAAATTACGCCGTTGCAGCAAACTATAAGGTCACGGCGACATTCCCGTCCGAGGAGACGCTGAAAACGCTTGAGTACCGCAGCAAGCTGGAGCTTACCGAAAATGTGCGCATCGTTGAGATAGAAAACGTCGATGTCTGCGCCTGCTGCGCACCGCATGTAAGCTCAACGGCCGAGGTCGGCACGGTGCGCATACTCTCATCCGAGCGCCGTCGCCGCGGCGGGGAGGGAGTGCGCATAACCATGCTCTGCGGCCTTGACGCTTATGACAACGAAGTCATCATCAGCGAAAACAACACGGAGATATCCGTGTTGCTGTCTGCCAAACGCAATGAGACGGCTGACGCAGTCCGCAGGCTTATGGGCGAAAACGAAAAGCTGAAGACCCGCTGCGCCGAGCTGTGCGGAGCCCTGGCTAAAATGAAAGCCGATGCCGTCGCGCCGACTGAAGGGAATATCTGCCTTTTTGACAGTGTTTTGGACGAGCCGTCGCTCAGAGCCCTCGTAAACGAGTGTGTGAAAAAGTGCTCGGGCATCGCCGCTGTTTTTTCCGGAAGCGATGAAGGCGGCTATCGCTACATAATCGGCAGCCGCAGCGTTGACCTGCGAAAAGCGGCCAAAAGCATAAATGATGGCATCTCCGGCCGCGGCGGCGGAAGTTCCGAGATGATACAGGGAAGCTGTACAGCGTGTTCATTAATTATTCAAAATTTTTTGACTAATTTCACAGTTTAGACATGTTATATATAAATGTATAACAAAAACGAGGCGAAATTTGCGCTAAATGCTGATTTATCAGACAAATTGCAATTGACAATAATATGACAGTTTGTTAAAATAGATGAGTACATAAGGGGCAGATTATGCCTTTATAAGCTCAGCAAAATATTTTTTTATGGGGGGTTATCCGTGAGAGACCTTAAGCACCTGATTTACTTTGAGAACCTGCTTCAGGAAGCCAACAACGAGTTGGTCCAGCAGGCAAAGGCAGAGGGCAAATACGCACTCGGCTACACCTGCTACTTCATGCCCGAAGTACTTCTCGACCTGCCCGGCTGCTTCTCCGTTCGTCTGAGAGCACCGCGTTGCAGCTCACCCGACATTGCGACCTACTACATGTCCGCTCGCGTATGTCACTACGGCCGCAGCCTTTTCGAGCGCGCGCTCGAAGGCGGCTTCAACTTCCTCGACGCACAGATGGCAACCGAGACCTGCACCGTCACCTGCCGCTTCCAGGAGCATCTCCAGCAGAAGCATCTTGACTCGGTCAAAGACATGAAAGTCATTCAGAATGACCGCTTCTTCTGCGAGTTCATCGACGTTCCGTTCAAAAACAGCGAGAACGACTATGAGCATTACTACGATCAGCTCAAGTACCACGTCCTCGTCAAGCTGAGCGAGAACTTCGGCATCGATGTTTCCGATAAGGCACTTAAGGAAGCTATCAAGCAGCACAACGAGGTCTGCAAGCTCATAAACGAGATCGGCGACTACCGCAAGCTCGAGAACCCGACCATTACCGGCTATGAGTTCCAGGTCATACAGCTCGTATCGCTGGTATGCCCGAAGTACCTCATTCTTCCTTATCTGCGCGAGACCGCAAAGGAAATGAAGACCCGTAAGCCCGACGAGAAGTGGCCGTTCCGCTGCAAGGTTGTCCTTGCCGGCTCCGAGAATGATGACCCCGGCTTCACCCAGCTTATCGAGAGCTGCGGCGCAGAGGTCGTTTGCGACCGCCACTGCTACGGTGCAGTCGAGTCTCGCCAGCCCATCGTTGTCGAGAAGGGCGAGGATCCTCTTATGGCTATCGCAAAGCATTACCTCAAGACCTCCAACTGCCCGCGCTTCATGCCTCAGGATGAGATGCGTGAGAGAAAGCAGCGCCTGGCAGACCTCGTCAAGGAGTACAACGCAGACGGTCTGATCGTTGCATCCAACAAGTTCTGCGAGTACTGGAGCTACGAGCGTGTTATTGACACCATCGTTATGAAGCGAGACTTCGGCATTCCCGTATGCTCTATCGAGAAAGAATACCTCAATACCGCATCCGGCCAGCTCCGCACCCGCTTCCAGGCATTCGTTGAATCTGTCGAGATCAAGAAGATTCAGGAGGGCAAGTAATATGGATTTTAAGAAAGCATTAAAAGATTTTTGGTATGGCAAGCCCCATACCGCAGAAGAAGGCGGCCGTCGCCTCGGCGATAACTACCTGCCCAAGACCGGCCTTTACAAGCACAGAGAATGGCGCGGCGTAAAGGACACCTTCTACTACTTCCATAACATTTGGATGTATAACTACCTGCACATGGTAATGGACGTCATGCGTTACGGCGGCCTTGTCAACTTCGTAAAGGGCGTATGGCGCTACCGCTGGGTAGGCCAGACCTATCTGCCTGTTCTGCATTGGTTTGACCGCGGCCTCGAAGGCATGCGCGGTGAGGCGCTGCGCGCATCCGCATGGCACTATCGCGCAATGGTCAATGCAACCATCTATCAGTTCATGACCATGTTTAATGCAGATACCAAGCTGCACGGCGGCAAGAAGAACGATGACTGGTATCACACCATCGCTCACAACGAGACCGTTTGGGGCGGTATGTTCTACCCATGGTCCGACAAGTTTAAGAACGTCTCGATGGAGATGATCCCTTACTTTGTCACCTGCCACGTCAACTCTCACACCGTACATAACTATATCGACGCAGTTCAGTCTATCGGCCTGCCCGGCGACCCCTGCCCGATGTGCCAGGCTGAGTCCGGCCTCTTCGTTCTCGACGATGTTCCCGATTACAGCCCGTTCATTATTACCTGCAACGAGGCATGCGACGCTTCCGTCTCCACCTCCGTCCTGCAGGACTGGTTTGCCGATAAGCCGCTGTTCGCGCTGGCAATGCCCATGCAGTTCGACGATCCTCTGGTCAAGAAGTATGTCATGAAGGACATCGAGAAGTGCTGGAAGTTCGTTGAGGATCAGACCGGAGTTCCCTTTAACTGGAATGTAATGGTTGAGCGCCTTGAGAGCCAGAACGAACTCATGAAGTTTGAGTGGGAAAAGTGGGAAGTTGCAGCAAAGACCAACTCCTACCCCATCAACGGCGTTGCTCAGGCACTGTACCGTATCTACCAGTCCCAGTTCGGCGATCTGCCCATTTGGCATGAGGTCGACGGCAAGGTACGTCCCATCATGGAAAAGTGCGTACGCAATAAGATCAACACCTTCCCCAATACCCGTCACAGAGTTATTGCATGGTCCTGCGCACCCCTGTACTACTCCAACTGGTGCACCTGGGCATATAATACCTGGGGTCTCAATGTCATCATGAACATGGACTCGCTCATGTTCGACATGACCATCCGCACCGATAACTACGAGAACATGCTCGAGGACGCCGCTCAGTATCATATGTGGGCTCCGATGCGCCGTATGGCAGTCGGCGGCATGCAGCATATTTTCGAGCTGTGGGAGAATATGGAGCGATTCAACTGCGACATGGTCGCAATGTATGACCAGCTTCAGTGCAAGGGCATGCAGGGTGTTCACGGCCTGTTCGAGGATGAATTCCGTGACAGAAATGTACCTGCATTTTGGATCCCTCACGCACTGCCCGACAGCCGCACTGTTTCCCGTGCTGAGATCCGTCGTCTCATAAACGACTACATGACCACCGTTATGCACGAAGAGCCTCTGGATCCTTCTCTCCTCGAGCTCGACGACGACATGACTTGGTAATAGGGAGGAGCAGAGAATATGAAAAAGTTTGTTAAAAGAGCACTTGGCATGGGCGCAGTTGCCTATGCAGCACTGTTCGCCGTATTTTTCTTTGACCTCGACGGTAAGTTCCTGTTCAACGTCTTTGAGCCGTTTGTTAAGAACCACTATGACAACATGGAGCGCAAGGATATGCTCAAGATGCCGTACGATATGGATAAGTTCCCCGCATACAAGTACGACGAAGTTTGATCCCGATATCAGCAGAACAATTTAAACCAACTGCCAACTCTCCGGCAACGGAGAGTTGGCATAACAACGAATTTATATAGTTAAATAAATGTTTATTGGAGGCAACACTAATGAAATATTTTGGCGGTTGTGACGTAGGCTCGACCTACACAAAGGCAGTCATAC
>CALBGG010000089.1 GCA_937893605.1 uncultured Clostridia bacterium | reverse complement strand
AATGTGATATTCTGCACAATTAGTTAGCCTGCGCTAACCGTCGAAATTGTGCAAATCTACAAACCTTGTGTCAGGGGCTTGACAATGATGAAAACTGTGCTATTATTCAGGCAGTTAGCGAGAGCTAACTTTAATTCACCCCCACGGTTAGCGAACGCTAATCAAACGGAGAAAGGATTATACAATGATGCCTTTAACATTAGCGGCGGTCGGCGAGGAAAACACTATACAGCGCATTGCCGGCAAGCCCGAGGTGAAGAAGCACCTCGAGAACCTCGGCTTTGTTGTCGGGGGCGATGTAAAAGTGTTGACTGCCGTTGGCGAGAATGTCATCGTCAAGGTCAAAGAGGCCAGGATCGCCATAAGCGCGGAAATGGCACAGAAAATATATGTGTGAGGAGCAGAAACATGAAGACTCTGAGAGACGTTAAGATCGGCGAGACCGTAACCGTCAAAAGACTCCATGGCGAAGGCGCGATAAAGCGCCGCATCATGGACATGGGTATTACCAAGGGTGCTGAGGTCTATGTCCGAAAGGTCGCTCCCCTGGGCGATCCCATCGAGCTCACCGTTCGCGGCTATGAGCTTTCGCTGCGTAAGGCAGATGCAGAAAAGGTCGAGGTGGAATAATGGAAAAGAACATTAAAATTGCCCTCGCAGGCAACCCGAACTGTGGTAAAACCACACTGTTCAACGCGCTGACCGGCTCGAACCAGTTCGTCGGTAACTGGCCGGGCGTCACCGTTGAAAAGAAGGAAGGCAAGCTCAAGAAGTTTGACGGCGTAACGGTCGTTGACCTTCCGGGCATCTACTCGCTTTCCCCGTACACCCTTGAGGAGGTCGTCGCGCGTAACTTCCTGCTCGGCGAGCGCCCCGATGCGATACTCAACATCATCGACGGCACCAACCTCGAGCGTAACCTTTACCTGACCACTCAGCTGACTGAGCTCGGCATCCCCGTGGTCGTTGCGGTAAACATGATGGATATCGTCCGCAAGAGCGGCGATGTTATCAACATCAAGGAGCTGTCCCGTCAGCTCGGCTGCCAGGTTTTTGAGATCTCCGCGCTTAAGGGCGACGGTGTTTCCGAAGCGGCAGCAGCGGCGGTCGATGCCGCAAAAAACGGCAAGACCATTCCCATGCACTCGTTCTCCGGTGTTGTTGAGCATGCCATCGCTCACATCGAGGAGGCGGTTCTGCACGATCTGCCCGAGGAGCAGCAGCGCTGGTATGCCATCAAGATCTTCGAGCGCGACGACAAGGTGCTTGCGAAGCTTGCGATAAAGCCCGAGATCATGCAGCACATCGACGCGGACATCAAGGCCGCAGAGGATGAGCTCGACGACGATGCCGAGAGCATCATCACAAACGAGCGCTACATTTACATAGCATCCATCATCAAGGCCTGCTATAAGAAGAAAAACGTCGGCAAGCTCACCGCTTCCGATAAGATAGACAAGGTCGTCACCAACCGCTGGCTGGGTCTGCCCATCTTCGCGGCCGTCATGTTCTTTGTATACTGGGTCGCAATGGTCGCCGTCGGCGCACCCGCTACCGACTGGGCAAACGACGGACTGTTCGGCGACGGCTGGCACCTGTTCGGCATCGGCTCGAGCGAATACAACGACGCAAACGACGAATACACCGCGGCCATCCAGGCTGTCAGCGCATTCCTCGGCGAGGACATCGACGTTGAAGCAGACGACTTCGACGCTGACGCACTGCTCGCCGAGATGAAGGACTTCCAAACCTCCGACAAGTCGGCCGAGCTCGACGTCGAGGATGAGGAGACCCTCGCAATAAACACCATGACCGCTTACTACGACGCCATCCCCGACGGCGCCGACGAAGACAGCACCATCGGCATGACCTATGTCGATGCGGTTAAGTACCTCGAGGAAAACGGCTTTGACGCTCCCGATCCTGCCGACTACGGCGTATGGGTACCGGGCGTTCCCGTTCTCGTAGGCAACGGCCTTGACGCTGCAAACGCGGCTCCCTGGCTCAGCGGTCTTATCAATGACGGTATCGTAGCCGGTGTCGGCGCGGTTCTCGGCTTCGTACCTCAGATGTTCGTCCTGTTCCTCATGCTCGCCTTCCTCGAGGGCTGCGGCTACATGGCGCGTATCGCCTTCGTTCTTGACCGTATCTTCCGCAAGTTCGGACTTTCCGGCAAGAGCTTCATCCCCATGCTCATCGGCGTCGGCTGCGGCGTTCCGGGCGTCATGGCTTCCCGTACCATCGAAAACGAGCGTGACCGCCGTATGACGATCATGACCACCACCTTCATCCCCTGCGGCGCAAAGGTTCCGTTCATCGCAATGATCGCCGGCGCACTGTTCGGCGGCAGCGCATGGGTATCCACCTCCGCATACTTCATCGGCATGGCGGCTATCATCTGCTCGGGCATCATGCTCAAGAAGACCAAGCGCTTTGCTGGCGACCCCGCTCCCTTCGTTATGGAGCTTCCCGCATACCATATGCCCACCGTCGGCAACGTCCTCCGCTCCATGTGGGAGCGCGGCTGGTCCTTCATCAAGAAGGCCGGTACCATCATCCTGCTGTCTACCATCTTCGTATGGTTCACCACTTACTTCGGCTGGGTTGACGGAACATTCCAGATGCTCTCCGAGGATCAGATCGACTCCTCCATCCTCGCAAAGATCGGCAACGCCATCGCATGGATCTTCGCTCCCCTCGGCTGGGGCAACTGGCAGGCAACCGTCGCATCCATCACCGGCCTCGTTGCCAAGGAGAACATCGTCGGTACCCTCGGCATCCTTTACGGCGGCGGCGACCTGAACGTGTACCAGAACATCGCGGCAGCCTTCACCGGCATAACCGGCTACAGCTTCCTCGTCTTCAACCTTCTGTGCGCTCCCTGCTTTGCAGCTATCGGCGCAATCAAGCGCGAGATGAACAACCGCGGCTGGACCTGGTTCGCCATCGGTTATCAGTGCGGCTTTGCATACGTCATCGCTCTGATGATCAACCAGTTCGGCAATGCCTTCACCGGCAACCTGAACATCATCGGACTGATCGTTGCCATCGCTCTGCTGGCCGGCATCATCTACATGCTCTTCCGTCCTTACAAGGAGGCTGAGACTCTCACCACCAAGGAAGCAAGCACCGTAGGCTCCAAATAATAAGCAACATAACTTGAGAATTTATAAAGGAGGAATAAGCAATGCTTGAATGGTTAGCTTCCAATATCGGAACGATACTGATAACAGCCGGTCTGATCGTCATTGTCGCGCTCATTATCAGGTCGATAGTCAGAAATAAGAAAGCGGGCATATCCTCCTGCGGCGCAAAATGCGGCGGCTGCAGCGCGTGCGCGATGGCGGGCAAATGCCATGGCGGCGCGTGCTCCGGAAGCGGCTCCGGCGCCCTCAGGGACGTAAAAGACCTGAAGAAGCATAACAGCTAAAAGCTGACGGGAGGTGCGGCCCCCCGCACCTCCCGCATAAAGCAAAAGCCCGCGGCTTTTTGCTTTATGCGAAACGCAACATTTTTTGTGAAGCTTGCACTTTGCAAAAAATCTCGCTGCGCTCGTCAAAAAGTCCGTGCCGGACGTTTTTGATGGCTATCAATCTAACTTGAGGCGGGGCTTACCCCCCTCAAGCTCCCCCGCTGCGCGGATATCTTTCCCCGGCAGCACGGTTTTCAGACAGTCTTACGGGAGGTGCGGTGTTCCCGCCTGCACCTCCCGATTTTACAAACAGGAGTAAGCGATGACTAACCCCAAGTTTGCGATCTCTGCCTCGGTGATACGGTATCTTCTGGCGCTTGATGCGCTCAAGGGCTCGGGCGGAATACGAACGGTCGATGTGGCGCGGTATCTCAACGTGAAAAAGCCGAGTGCGCATACGATGCTCAACAATTTAAAGGACGCCGACGTTCTTACGAAGGACGAGCTCGGCATAGCGCACCTGACGGGCTACGGCACGGAGCTGACGAGCCGTTATCGCCGCTACTACTGCGCCGTTTCCGCGGCGCTTGTGCGCACGCTGCCGCCCTCGGCAGACGTAAAAAACGCAGCATGCGCCCTTGTTGCCGAGCTTTCCGAGCCGGTGCTTGAGGAGCTTTGTGCGCAAAGCGGTGCGGAAGGGACATTAAATGTATCTTGAGAGCCTTGACCCCCGCAAATCTTCGGCAGCGGAGATAAGCGCCGCGGGGTACTCCGCGGCATAAGCTGCGGCATCGAAAAAGGACATATATGCGTTTTGCTTGGGCACTCGGCTCCGGCAGGTCGACGCTTCTGAATATAACGGCCGGCGATGCCCGGTCTGGGCGCCGTTGCATAATTTATCGTGCATATGATACAGACACGGCGCCTTAGCAGGATCCGCCTCGCGCAGGCGCTCAAGAATATGGAGTAACTGAAATCTTTACGGAGGTTATTTTTATGCAATACGTGATTTTTGCCATTGTTCTCGTAGTTTTTGCGGCCCTTGTCATAAAGGGCTACTCGAAAAAGCTGGCCTCCGGCTGCTGCGGCGGCGGAGACGCGGAGAAAAAGATCAGGGTCGAGGATAAAAACAAGGCTCACTATCCCTACGCCGCTACCCTCACCGTCGATGGCATGATGTGCCCGGCCTGCGAGACGAGAGTTGAGAACACCCTCAACGTCATTGACGGCGTTTGGGCGAAGGCAAACTCGTCCGACGGCAAGGTCGAGGTGCTCATGAAAAAACCCGTGGACGAGGAGGTCTTCCGCAAGGCCGTGAACGAGCTGGGCGTCTACACTCTTATGAAAGCTGAATACCGCGATGCAAAGCAGAACTAAGACCTATTCCGGCGCCGAGGGCAGCTACAGCGTAACAAGCTACGAAGTTTTCCCCGGCATCGAGCTTATTTACAACGATATAAGCCTCTGTGAGCACGATATCCGACCCGAGGAGGATAAGGCTCTTCTGGAGATACATCACTGCCGCTCAGGGCGAATGGAGTGCCGCATAGGCTCTGACTTTTTCTATCTCGCGCCGGGCGATCTGTCCATAAGCCTTTCCGACGGTGCGATATCGCACTCGAGCTTCCCTACGGGCTCCTACGAGGGCGTTACGATACGCATAAACGGCAAGGACGCGCCGCGCTGCCTTTCATGCTTTCTCGCGGACGTCAATGTTCAGCCCGACGCTCTGCGCGAAAAATTCTGCGCGCAGGGGCAGTGCTTCGTCGCGCGCTCCTCTGCGGCCATTGAGCACATTTTCTCGGAGCTTTACAGCGTTCCCGAGAGCATACGCAAGGGCTACTTTAAGGTCAAGATCCTGGAGCTTCTGCTGTTTCTGAGCGCAATGGAGCTTGACAGCTCCGCGCTTGCCGAGCGCAGGATATCAAACACCCAGGTCGAGCTTGCAAAGCACATCGGAGCATACCTTTCGGCCAATATGGACAGGCGCATAACGCTCGAGGAGCTTTCAAACACCTTCCACCTGTCGCAGACGGCGCTCAAGTCCTGCTTCCGTGCGGTCTACGGCGAGAGCGTTTATTCCTACATCCGCGCGCAGAAAATGCAGTGCGCCGCGGCGGATCTCAGGCGATCGGAAATGAGCATCATGGAGATCGCCGGACGCTACGGCTACGATAACGGCAGCAAGTTCGCCAAGGCCTTCCGCGACACCGTCGGCATGAGCCCGACGGAGTATCGAAACGCGGGCTGAGGCGGCTGCAATATAGATAAAAGGAGTAGATAACTATGAAATTCCACATTGAAGACACCACGAAGATGTTCGGCTTCGGCCTTCTGTTCGGCACCGCCGGCATCAAGATCCTCAGAAGCCGCGACGCAAAGACCCTGTACACCCACGTAACGGCCGCCGTTCTGCGCGCAAAGGACTGCGTCATGAAGACAGCCGACGATATCCGCTGCGATTGCCAGGATATCTACGCAGGAGCAAAGAACATAAACGAGCGCCGCGCCGAGGAAGAGGCCGCCGCAGTCATTGAAAACATCGAGGCAAAGTAATGAAATGCAGAATTCTCAGCGAAATTGACGGCAGAATGCGCGTGCGTCTGTGTACGCCGCGCATGACATTAAAGCAGGCCGACATTGTTGAGGAATATCTCGGCGGCGTTTCCGGCGTTAAAAAGGCAAATGTCTACGAACGCAACTTCGACGTCGTTATCGAGTACACCGACCGTGCGGCGGTCATATCCGCATTGGCTCGCTTTTCGTATGATACATGCGGCATAACAGAGCCCAAGCCCACGGGCAGGGCGCTGAACCGCGAATATCAGGACAAGCTCGCCGGCGTTATCATGCGCCGCATTCTCAACAAGGCATTCCTGCCCGCACCGTGGCGTGCTGCGATATGTGTCGTAAACAGTGTGAGGTTTTTTGCCCGCGGCGTTAAGTCGCTGCTTGCACGCCGGCTCGACGTTGCCGTCCTGGACGCGACGGCGATAACCGTCTCCACGCTGCGCGGCGATACCGACACCGCGTCGTCTATCATGTTCATGCTCAAGATCGGCGATATCCTCGAGGAGTGGACGCACAAGAAGTCCGTTGCCGACCTTGCGCGCACGATGAGTCTGAACGTCGATAAGGTCTGGGTGAAGTCCGGCGAAACCGAGGAGCTCAGAAATATCTCCGACGTCAATGTCGGCGACGAGGTCATCGTCCGCATGGGCAGCATGATACCTCTTGACGGCAAGGTCAAATCGGGCTCGGCGGCCGTAAATCAGTCCTCGATGACCGGCGAGAGCATGCCTGTTCGCAAGGAAGTGGGCAGCTATGTCTACGCAGGCACTGTCGTCGAGGAGGGCGAGTGCGTCATAAGGGTCGAAAAGAGGCTCGGCTCGGGACGCTATGACAGGATCGTGCACATGATAGAGGACTCGGAAAAGCTCAAATCCGACACCGAGTCACATGCGTACCATCTTGCCGACAGGCTCGTACCCTACAGTCTCGGCGCAACGCTGCTTACCTGGCTCATAACGCGCAATCCGACAAAAGCGCTTGCCATACTCATGGTCGATTTCAGCTGCGCCTTGAAGCTTTCAATGCCCATCGCGGTGCTCTCCGCCATGCGCGAGTGCGGCGCAAACGGCATATCCGTCAAGGGCGGCAAGTTCCTTGAGGCTATCGCCCGCGCCGACACCGTTGTCTTCGACAAGACCGGCACGCTCACCCACGCAAGCCCAGAGGTCGCGGATATCATCACCTTCGGCGAAAACGAGAAGAACGAGATGCTCTGCCTCGCGGCCTGCCTTGAGGAGCACTATCCGCACTCGATAGCAAACGCCGTCGTCAAGGAGGCGCAGCGCCGCGGACTTAACCACGAGGAGCGCCATTCAAGGGTCGAATATGTCGTAGCGCACGGCATCCAAAGCACCGTTGACGGCAAAAAGGTCGTTCTCGGAAGTCACCACTTCGTGTTTGAGGACGAGGGCTGCACTATCCCCGAGGGAGAGATGGACAAGTTCGATACCCTGCCCACGCAGTATTCGCACCTGTATCTTGCCATAAGCGGCGTTCTGGCCGCGGTCATCTGCATTGAAGACCCCCTGCGCGAAGAGGTGTGCAGCGTCATGAGCTCCCTGCGTAAGCTTGGGCTTAATAAGCTCGTTATGATGACCGGCGACAGCGAGCGCACGGCCAGGGCCGTTGCCGAGCACGCGGGCGTTGACGAGTACTACGCCGAGGTCCTGCCCGAGGATAAGGCAGCGTTTATCCGCTCCGAGCACGAAAAGGGCCGCAAGGTCATCATGATCGGCGACGGAGTGAACGATTCTCCCGCCCTGAGCGAGGCCGACGCGGGCATCGCAATGAGTGACGGCGCCGCAATTGCGCGCGAGATCGCCGATATCACCATCTGCTCGGACGATCTTGAAAGCCTTGTCACCCTCAAGCGCATATCAGACGCTCTTATGGCGCGCATTCACGCAAACTACCGCTTCATCATTTCCTTCAACACCGGGCTTATAGTCCTCGGCGTTGCGGGCGTTCTTCCGCCCTCGACCTCCGCGCTGCTGCATAATGTGTCGACGCTCGGAATAGGCCTCAGGAGCATGAATAACCTTTTGCCCTGACGGGTCTGTTTTCGCCCATGCCGCATCGGAAAATCAAATTGTCCTTTTGGAGCCTTATTCGCCCGTTTTGGAGCGGATAAGGCTCCGCTTTTTATGGCATAATATCATATGAAGCAGATGGGAATTGAAACGCCTGCTTTGATGTGAGGAGAAAAAATGAGCGATGAATTGTTGATTTCGCAGTGCGCTCCCACGCTTGCGGGGCTTAAAACCGCGAATATGTTTTCCGTCGAGTACGAAAGCCGCGAAGAAATGGCGGCCGAGCTCCGGCGGCTTAACGCCGTGCTCGTTCCCAAGGGACTGCGCATACTGCCGATGAGGTACATGCAAAGCCGCGTGCTTCTTTATCTCTACCGCCCCGAGGCGCTGCGCCGCGACCTTGAAAACAGCGACGCCCGGGATATCCTGCGTGACTGCGGCTATGAAAAATGCGGCCGAGCGGAAAGCTGCCTGAGCTGCCTTATCGGGAAAATGCGAAATAATGCCGATTTTCCGCATGAGGTCGGACTGTTCCTCGGCTATCCGCCCGAGGACGTGCGCGGCTTCATGAAAAACCGCGCCGCCGGCTTCAAGCTCATCGGCTGCTGGAAGGTTTACGGCGACGCAGACGCGGCAAGGAAAAAATTTGAAAGCTTCGAGAGCTGCACTCGCCGCAGCCGCGGCAAGACTCTCGATGAGATCATACAGTGAAAGGACGAATTTAAAAATGAAAAAAGCAGTTGTATATTGGAGCGGCACCGGCAACACCGAGGCTATGGCAAAGGCGGTCGCGGAGGCGGCAGGCGCAGAGCTTTTCACCGCGTCCGAGTTCTCCGCCGCAAAGGCAGATGAGTTCGATTCCATCGCCTTCGGCTGCCCGGCAATGGGCGCAGAGGCACTTGAGGAGAGCGAGTTCGAGCCCATGTTTGAGGATGTAAAGAGCCATCTCGCGGGCAAGAAGGTCGCGCTGTTCGGATCCTACGGCTGGGGCGACGGCGACTGGATGCAGATCTGGGAGGACAACTGCCGCGCAGCCGGCATAAATCTTGTACACGAGAGCGTTATCTGCAACGGTGAACCCGATTCTCAGACACTTGCAAAGTGCAAGGCACTCGGCGCTGCCCTGTAATAAAAAGCAGATCGGCCCCGGCAGCTTAATAAATGCACAAGCCGAAAAAACAGCGGATCGCTCCGCTGTTTTTTACATTCCCGAACCGCAATCAACGCGAAAGCTTCTTAAGGATTTTTAATTATGTGTTAACAAATGCTTCACCGAAAACAGGCACGGCGTGATATAATAAAATTATACACTTGTACAGCTTTGGGAGGAGCGGAGAATGAGCGAATTAAAGAAATTTTCGTTTGCGCAGACGGTGACGCCCGATCTGTGCGGCAAGGAGCCGAAAATGCAGCCGCCGGCTGCGTTCATGCTGTTTCAGAACGCGGCCTGTCTGCACGCCGAGGCTATCGGCAACGGCACGGCTGCGCTGGCAAAGCGCGGACTGTACTGGGTGGCGACGCACTCGAAGATAGATTTTTACGATGACGCGCAGCTGATGGATGAGCTCACCGTGTCGACCTGGGCAAACCCCGCAAAACCAAACGCCGTGCGCGGCTACCGCGGCTATGACATCTTTGTCGGCGATAAACGCATCGCCGAGGGGCTGACCGAGTGGGTGGTGTTGAACCGCGAGACGGGTTTTGTACGCTTTTCCGAGTTCGGCTTCCCCGAGGACTTTGATTTTCAGGACTACGTCGCCTGCGGCGGCAAGCTCAGACGATTGCATAACGAATTTTCCGATGCCGATGAGGTCTACACCTTTGTTGTGCGTGCATCGAGCATTGATACCGGCCGCCATATGAATAATGTCGCATATGTCCGTGCGTTCCTTGACTGCTTCACCGCAGATGAGGTCGCGGCTATGCCCGTCAAGACCATGGAGGCGCGCTACGTAACGGCCTGCATGGAGGGTGAGAAGCTGAGGATATATAAAAAGAAGACCGAGGACGGCTATGTGCTCGGCGCACGCCGCGCCGACGGCAAATGCGCTGCCTTCCTCGGAATAACGCTGAAATAGGTATAAAAAATCCCGACGTGAGTCGGGATTTTTTAATTTGCAGCCGCGGTGCTCGGCGCTTCAGCGCGGTGATAGCACAGATAGTGGCCGAGCAGACACAGCGGAACGGCGGCGATAACGTCGAGCACCGAGTGCTGCTTCATGAATACGGTTGAGGCGCAGATTAAAAGCGCCGCAATGACCACAAAAAACTTAAACCACGGCTTTTGCAGCCTGCGGCAGTCGAGCAGGCCGAACATCGCGGCCGCAGAGCCGAGAACGTGTATCGACGGGCAGACGTTCGTGTTCGTGTCAAATTTATAGAACCAGCCGATGAACCTCGTCAGCGCATTGTCGCGCGGGAAGACCTCCGGCCTCAGCTCCTGACAGGTCGGGAACAGCAGATAGATGACCATCGTGATCGTATATGTGCAGATGATAAAGCCCATCATTTTCTTAAATGCCGGAACGTCGAAGAAAAACGTGTACACCAGCGTGCCGATCAGATACACGAACCAGAACAGGTACGGGATGAGAAACCACTCGCAGAACGGTATGACGTCGTCAAACTCGCAGTGCATGACGTAATACGAGCCGACCTTGTAAAACCGCTCGACAAACGAGAACATCATGCCGAACATCGGCCAGAATATCAGCAGCTTGACGTGCCGAAACTCATCCGTATTAATTTTGCTTAATCTAAAATTCCTGTAATCCATCTTTTTCGATAGCGCTTTAGCGCTGTCCTTATACTTATATTGCAGGTGTCCGGTTCGCACCTGCCGGCAAAACCGCTTTTGCATCGCGCTACGGTAGTGCGTCATTGCCTTCCCCTTGAGAGGAAGGTGTCGGCGAAGCCGGCGGATGAGGTGTATCGACTAAATCAATATATCAACTCGATCGCCTGGGGGCAGTTTTCAAAGCTTATCTCGCTGTGTGCGCCGCCGTTTTCTCCGTCAAAGGTCCAGGTCTCGGGCTCGTCGAAGACAAAGCGTGCGCGGCGAGTGTGCTTAATGATTATGTACTCGCTGCTCAGGTCATGGCTGAGCACCTTCGTCACAAGAGCTGCGAATGCTGCCGCGTTCGGGAGCTTTTTGACCAGCACCAGCTCGTGCAGTCCGTCGCCGAGGCCGATCTCCTCGCGCGGCAGGTCGATGAAGCCGGCCACGGAGTAGGAGTTTGACATGCTGCCATAGAGAAACTCGCCGTCGAGCACACCCTCGTCGTATTCGACGGTGACATGGCGGCTTTTGAGCGTCGAAAGGCTTTTTACCGCGCCGAGGAGGTATGCCGCCTCGCCGAGCTGCTTTTTGGCCTCCTGCGGAGTAGCGTAGCTGACCTCGGTGAACGCGCCGAAGGCCGCGACGTAGTTGAAGTATCCGCCGTCGCGCCGCCCCTCGTCGAAGTTGTGCGGCACACCGCCGATAAAGCGCTGCGCACCGGCGAGGATATCGTTTTTCGGAAGGCCTATGGTGCGCGCAACGTCGTTTGCCGTGCCGATGGGGATGTAGCCAACCTTCGGGCGCTCGTGAAGCGGCATGAGTCCGGCAATAGCCTCGGCGAGCGTGCCGTCGCCGCCGAGCACCAAAAGGTACGGGAACGCGCCTGCGTACTGCGTGGCAAGCTCTGTCGCATGGCCGCGGCACTCGGTGAAATACAGCGTCACCGCATAGCCGGCGTCGGACAATAGCTTCAGCGCATCCGGCAGGGCGCGCCGAAAGCCGCCTTTCCCGGCCGCCGGATTTATTATCATCATAAGCGGAGTTTTCATAAAGTCAATATCCTTAACCCTTATTAACGCTCGATTTATTGATTTTATCACAAAATTCTCCCGTTTTCAACTTCGGATACCTGTTGAAATAATACGCTGTGTATGTTATTGTATTGCTGTATAGGAAATATGCAGGGAGAGGTCAAATGAATTATGTGTTTATTGCGGCGTTTGCCGCATTTTCCGCGGTGCACCTTTACGCGAGCTGGAGGTGCGACAAGATGCTGCGCGCGGTGACGAAGGTATTCCTGCTGCCGACGCTTCTCGGCTGGTATCTGACGACGGCGCAGGCGCCGCTGGAGATAGTTATTGCCGCAGTGGTGACGAGCTGGCTTGGCGATGTTCTGCTCATATTCGGCTCGGTTGGCTTTGCCGTCGGCGGAGTGAGCTTTTTCCTGTCACACCTGTGTTTTGCGGCGGCCTACTGCATGCATGTCGATTTTTCGCTCGTGCCGGTGTGGGTGATAGTACTGGCGGCAATCGTGTACATAACTGCGGTAGGGCTCGTTTTCCGAGGCCTTGTCGGAAATGTGAGGCCGAAGATCCTCTACGTCGGCATGATAGGCTACCTCGTCGTGAACGGAGCGATGAACTGCTTTGCGCTGTTTCAGCTTATAACGCTGCCGTGCTTTGCGACGGCTATCATGTACGCAGGTGCAGTTAGCTTTTTCGTGTCGGATTCCATACTGTTTTACGTCCGCTTCCGCAAGGGCAGACCGTTCAAAACGCATTTCGGTGTCATGCTGACATATCTGCTTGCGGAGTTTCTCATCGTCGCCGGCTTCGTCCTGCTGGCGGGATAAAGAAATAATAAGCGCCGTCCGATGGACGGCGCTTTGGTTTTATTTACTTACGGTGTGCGTCAGGAGGTAATCGGTCAGTTTATGGCAGTAGCTCGGCTGCATATGGATTCCGTCGGGTGAGGCGTCATCCGGCAGCGAGCCGTTTGAGGCAAGCGCTTCAAAGCCGTTTACATAGTAGACCTGCTTCTGCGCACACATGCCCTGTATGCGCTCGTTGAACATCTGCACCCTGTCATTATTGAGCATATCCGAGCTCTTGGCCGCCTTCGCGCCGACGGGCAGGATACTTATGATGTAAACGTCGGCCTCGGGGTGCGTCTCGCGCAGGAGATCGACGATATTTCCGTAGTATTCGATGAATTTATCAAGGTTATACCAGCCCAGCTCGTTTATGCCGAGCATGACGTAGACCTTGCCGTATTTGAGGTCGTTGCGCAGAGCGTCGGCAACCGTGACGGTGCCCGACTCCGTTTCTATATAGGGTTTTGTGAACACGTCCGCGACGTTCAGCCCGACATGCGAGAAATTCGAGGCGTACTCGAAGTCGGCATAGCTCATTATTCCCTCCATGCGCGAATCGCCGACAAAGGCCGCATCCTTGAACCATGAGTTATCCTTTGCCTCCGAGGCCGGAACGGGCTTTGAGTAGTCATAGCTCGGCGCTATCGTCGGCGTCGGCTCGGCGGCGGCGCTGTCATAATACGCCTTTGCCTCCTTTTCGACGGCCTCGGCATCCTTCAGGAGCTCCTTCAGCTTGCTTTCCGTCGCGGCAGGATCCTTTGCCACTATCATAACCGCATAGTCGCCCTGCGTGAATATGACGGCGTTTTTGAGCATCTCGACGCTCTCGGGGCTGTACAGCTCAAAGGTCTGACGCTGCATCTCGCGCCTGCCCTCCAGCGCGTCGGTCAGGGTCTTCATATCCGTGCCCTTGGCGGCGACGAGAACGCTTATCTCGTCCGATTTCGCGGCCGAGGAGTATGCTATCGCATAGTCGCGCACGGCGCTCGTCTCGATACCGTAGAAGTAGTAAAATTTGTTCTTAAGACTCTGATCGTCCGAGCCGCACAGTGTATCGGCATTCTCGGGCTTTGCCGAGTTTAGCGTCGCTGCGATAAGATCTTTTGCCGAAACGTCTGCCGTTTTACCCCCGTCGTTATTGCACGCGCAGACTGAAAGCATGCAAAGCACGGCGAGCAGCAGTGCTGTAATTTTTTTCATGGCTGCCCCCTGATTTTTTTCGCTGTATTGACAGAATATCAATCCGCGCCCGTTAAGTCAACATAATTCTGAGAAATTGTCAGGAAATTTTCTCACATATTTTTGATGCTGTATTTGTGCACTTTTTTCTGAAAGAAAAAGGAAGCACTATATCTTGTATTCCTGCTTCAGCTGAGCATACAAGCCGTCTCTGTTTTCGGGCGTGATGATATATAATTCGCAGTCCGGATGCCTGCGGATATCACGCAGAAAGCCGGTGTTCTGCGCCTTCACGGAGGCGAGAACATCATAGCGGCCGGAGAGTATTTTCATGACGGCGGCCTTAAAGCGCTCCTCGTGCTCCTCAAGCGTTCCGAGCTCGTCGAGAACGACCAGGCTGCCCTCGGGAATGTCCTCCAATATGGGTGCGGCGATGCTGCTCATGTACTCGGGGTGACGCTCGTAATTATCGCCGCGGATGCGCATGATGACCTGCGCGTCCTCTATTCTTTTCGGCGGAGAGGAGATATCGTAAAGATAAACGTGCGAAACGCCGCCTTCGTCCTCGGGCATGCGCACGGTGATATATCCGCGCGGCTTTCGCCCCATGTCGGAAACGAGCCGCCGGATGAGTGTGGATTTTCCGGAATTTATATCTCCGCAAAGCAGAATTTTCATTTTGTTTGCTCCTGTTGCACAATCACTTGTAAATATCAAAAATTTGTTGTATATTTATCAATAGAATTATAAAACTCCCGTTTTGAATTGTCAAAGGAAAGGAAGATATATCATGGCAGAAAAAATAAATATCGGAGATCTTATGACCGAGAGCTATTCGGACAAGACCCTTAAAGCCTACTCCGCGATGATGGCAGACCCCAAGAACGTTTTCGGTCTGGGCTCGGCCGCCGCGGGCTCCTCGATGTGCGCCGCGTCCATGGCGCTGCGAGCGCTGCGCATCACCGCGTCCGAGGATGCCGACATGCTGCATGCTGAGCAGGACATGGAGAAGCTGCGCGTTTATTTCCTGCACCTTATGGATGAGGAGAACAAGGCCAAAAAGCCGCTTGAGAAGCTTTTAAAGCAGAGTGAGCCGGACGATGCCGAGCTCGAGGCTGCTTACCGCACGGCCTGCTGCATCATCGACGAGATATTTTATATGTCAGTCCGCATCATCGAGACCCTTGAGCCGATTGCGGATAAGATAGCGCCTGCCGGCGCGCCCTTTGCCTCGGCGGCCGTGCACTTTGCAAAATGCGGCATGGACTCCGTGCGCATACTCAAGGCCGTGTATTCGACCAAGATGAACGAGCCGGTGTTTGCCCATACGACAAAGCGCGAGCCCGAGATCGCAATCGAGAATAACCGCGAGCTTTTCGACGGACTTATCGCAAAATTTGAAGCAAAGATAGGCTGAAATGTACGCAGCAATAAATTTAAGAGCCAGATCTGCAGAGCTCGATAAGGGATGTTGCAGTCTGCGTTTTTCCATGCTATAATGATGCCACAAAATGATGATGTGGTGTTTTCAAGGCATTTGATATGC
>CALBGG010000088.1 GCA_937893605.1 uncultured Clostridia bacterium | reverse complement strand
GTCAAACCTTGGTTCGGATATAGCTATGGCCTTTGACGAATGCATAAAGATCCCATCTCCGCGCGAATATGTTGAAAAGTCCTGCGACCGAACCTATCGTTGGCTCGTCAGATGTAAGGCGGCCATTGCCGAGTATAACAGCCGTGAGGATGCGGTAAATCCAGGACAAATGCTTTTCGGAATAAATCAGGGCGCGACTTTCGCGGATGTACGCGTTGAGCATATGAAAAAAATAGCCGAGCTCGAACTCCCTGGCTACGCAATCGGCGGTCTTGCCGTCGGTGAAACGCATCAGGAGATGTATGATACGATCCAGGCAGTGGAAGAGTACATGCCTAAGAATAAGCCCCGCTATCTCATGGGTGTCGGAACGCCCGGAAATATAATCGAGGGCGTTGCGCGCGGAGTTGACTTTTTTGACTGCGTAATGCCGGCTCGAAACGGCAGACACGGGCATTTGTTCACATGGAACGGTATTATAAACATAAAAAATGAAAAATATATGCGTGATGATCTGCCAATAGACTCGGAGTGTAATTGTCCTGTATGCAGGCGATACAGCAAAGCCTACATCCGTCATCTGTTCAAGGCAAACGAGATGCTGGCCATGCGCTTTGCAGTCGTGCACAATCTGTATTTTTACAATAAGCTTATGGAAAAAATACGCGATAGCCTTGAGACCGATAGTTTTGAACAGTTCCGAGGAAAATATTCAAAAATGTTGGATACGAGGATATAAAACACTTGAAATGCAAAGCATTACTATGTATAATTAAATAAATACACCAGCTTAAATGCGTAAAGCGAAAAAATTATAATATAAGGAGCAAACTATGTTTTTAGCAGCAGCAACCAGCGGAGCAGGCAGCTCCGGTTCCATGATCATTATCCTTCTTCTGTTCTTTGTCCTTATGTGGTTCTTTATGATTCGTCCAGAGAAGAAAAAGCAGAAGAAGATAGAAGCAATGCGCAGCGCGCTGAGTGTTGGCGATGAGATCGTTACTATCGGCGGCATTATGGGAACTATCGTTCATGTTACCGAGGACGATATTACCATCGAGACCAGCGAGGATAAGGTACGCATTCAGTTTAAGAAGTGGGCTGTCAGCAGCAATGTAAGAGCTGAAGCGGCGGAAGCAAAGGAAAAAGAGAAAAAGTAATTAAGCGCAATGCTTAATGCTGCATAGCATAAAAATACCTTCGGACAAATATGATGTACAAACGTCATGTGCCGGAGGTATTTTTATGTCTGCAAGTAAAAGCAAAGGGAAGGGCAGAGCACTGACCGGGGCGGTATTGGCAATAGCGCTGACGGCGGTACTGTGTGGCATTTATGCTCTGCTTGTCAAAAACGGAAAATGCACACAGGAGCACTCGGACATCGTCATAAGCGCGGCTATGGCCCTGAGCGTACTTATCGCATCCGCAGTGTCGAATATCGGGCAGAGAAGAGGAGGCCTTTATGGCCTTGCGCTGGGGCTGATATATGCCGCAGCACTTGTTGCGGTGCCGCTTTTTGCTTACCCAACCGAGGTGAATTGGCTTAGAATCATCAGGATTTTTGCCGTGTCCGCTGTAAGCGGCTTGATAGGTGGAAGTATCAATTTAGGCAAAAGTAACAAAAACTTTCATAAAGGCCGCAAAAAGCGAGCGTGATATAACTATATGTATACCTGGTTTAAGGTTTACATAACTTAGGTAGATAACCTATATGTAGTGAATTATGCGACGATCACAACCTAAATCTTGTGATTATTGCTTAGTACAATGTAGCTTGAGCGGAACGAAGGTAGCTTGGTTTACATAATTGTGTTAACATAATATATCGACATAATTAACAAAAATGATATTATTTAAAGAAAGCCCTTGATTACATTCAAAAATTGTATTATATTTTGTTTACACAGTAATTATGTAAATCCATGAGTTATTCTCCGCAGGTTTAGCAGGTTTATTTAATGTGAGGAGAACTGATGGATAATGTTTATTTACGCAAAAAAGCAGGCACATCGTCCGACTTTGCTTTAATTCTTATACTGATAGCGGCGTCTTTTGTTTTGGGTGCTGTCTCTGCGGTATTACTCCGCGAACAGACTGCAGAAAGTATTATGTCTATCCGTCAGACGGCTCGGATATCTGTGTGGATATGCCTTGCAGCTCTGCTTTTTGCGGACACTGCATGCATTGTGATGCCCGCTGCAAGGGCACTCAGCGTGTTGATTTCAGCAATATTCGGTGCGCTAATGACGCTTGCTTCCTATCTTTATGCGGACTCAAAGCTGTTTTCAACTGTGTTTTTGATGTTCACTGCTGTGATTTTTGTCTTCGCGACGGCAATTACATATGTTTCTGACCGCATTTTTGTGATGTCACCAAAGCTGCGGTCGGTTATTTATAGCGACCGTAAGCTCCTGCATGAACTTAATGTGTTCAATATCATTATGGCCGCGCTTATGCTGACGGCGGTTGTTTCTGCGGCGCTTTTTATTTCATATAATTAAAGAAAGGGGGTTGCCGGATGCTTAATTCTGAATGCCTCGAAGTTTTTAATAAGTATCTTATCGAGGTGAAAAAGAGCTCCCCAAATACCCTCTGCTCCTATATGCGTGATGTCCGCCAGTTCGGAGACTTCATGGAGACACATACGTCGGAGAATATTGTAACTGCGACAGAAGATGAACTTGCGGAATATATTGACTGGCTTAAAAGCAATGGCAAGTCGGTCGCCACTGTGTCCAGGGCTATTGCCTCGCTTAAATGCATGTATGGTGTGCTGTGCGACGTCGGTTACGTTAGTAAAAATCCTACCGGCAAGCTTGCGCCGGAGAAAAGCCAGCACAAGCTTCCGCAGATACTTACAAGTAAAGAAGTTGATCTTCTGCTTGAGCAGCCCTCATGTACAGATGCCAAGGGCTATCGTGACAGAGCTATGCTCGAACTCCTGTACGCGACCGGCATAAGGGTAAGCGAGCTTATCGCGCTTAACATAAGCGATATCAACACCTCCGCAGGAGTTGTAAGATGTGCGCCGAACACGGACAAAGAGCGGCTCATACCTTTGTATTCGACCGCGGTCAAGGCACTTAACGAATATATTGAGTTTGTTCGCCCGCAGATGATAGCACTGCCCACAGAGCAGGCGCTGTTTGTGAATGTCAGCGGTGAGCGTATGTCCCGCCAGGGCTTTTGGAAGATCATAAAGTCCTATCAGCAGAAAGCGCATATTGAGAAAACAATAACGCCGCATACGCTGCGCCATTCCTTTGCTGCGCATCTGCTTGAAAACGGCGCCGATCTGCATTCTATCCAGGAAATGCTCGGGCATTCGGATATATCGTCAACTCAGATTTATTCTCAGTTGGTTAAAAAACAGCTTAAGGATGTATATAATAAAGCTCATCCGAGAGCACATAACGGATAATAAAAACTGCTGTGCCGGTGGCACAGCAGTTTCAGCTTGTCAAATAATAATGCTTGTGAGGAAAAATAACCGCGTAGCAGGGGGTGACGAGCGGCAGCGAAGAGATGGTGTGGCAGAAAAAGGGCCGTGCTCAAAATCATATTAATAGCCATTAAATACATAACAGATTTTATTGACACGCCGAAGTATGCCTTTTGGGCGTACTTTTTGTTGTAATAAAAAGTACGTTGTGATAAAATCAATAATCAGGATGTGATAAATATGCGTATCTTGGGTATTGACCCGGGGCTTGCCACTGTGGGATTTTCGGTAGTGAATACGGACAAGACAAAAATGAAGCTTGTGACGTGCGGCGTTATAAGCACTCCGGCGCACACCTCGCTCTCGAGCAGACTTGATAGGATATTTTGCGATATTAATGAGCTCATAAACACATTTTCTCCGGATGTCATGTCGATAGAGGAGCTTTTTTTCAACACAAATATTACGACCGGCATATCCGTTGCACACGCGCGCGGCGTTATACTGCTGGCGGCTTACCGTGCAGGGGTAAGGGTTTTTGAATATACACCGCTTCAGGTAAAGCAGGCTGTCGTCGGATATGGCAGGGCGGAAAAAAATCAGGTGATCGAGATGGTCAAGCGCATACTCGGCCTGCCGTCGGCTCCAAAACCGGATGACGCGGCCGATGCTGTGGCACTGGCTATATGCCATGCCCGCAGCAGTACCTCACTACTCAGTCGAAAGGAAGATGAAGGACTGTGTTCTACCATTTAAATGGTATAGTTTCGGATATTGATCTTAATCTTGCGGTTATTGACTGCAATGGAGTCGGCTACGCCGTTAATACTACAACTAATACGTTGTCACGCTTGAAGCTAAATGAAAGAACAAAGCTTTATATATCCGAGTGCATAAAGGAGGACAGCTTTGACCTCTATGGATTTGCGAGCCTCAGCGAAAAGCGCTGTTTTGAAATGCTTATCGGCGTTTCCGGTATCGGCCCCAAGGCGGCGCAGGCGATATTGTGCGCCGTAACGCCGGAAGGACTTGCAATGGCCATAATGAACGGCGATGATAAGGCTATAACCGCTGCTCAGGGGGTTGGGAAAAAGACAGCACAGCGTGTCATACTTGAGCTTAAGGATAAGATTTCCAAGGAAATGGGCGTCTCCGCAGCTTCCGAGCTGCCGGTGACGATGACGCAGACTGCCGCCGTAGGCAAGAACAAAAGTAATGCTATTGCCGCGCTTATGGTTCTCGGCTACAGTACACCGGAGATAAATGCCGCGCTTAATGGCATGGATGTGGGCGGCATGGAAACCGAGCAGATAGTCAAGGCGGCACTTAAAAACCTTATGTAGAGGAAATAATAAATGAGCATCAATTTTTCAGATGGTCTTGAAGAGATTCCCGTAGTAACAAGCTCTTCGGTACTGCCGGAGGATGTGGGAGAGGGAAGCCTCAGACCGAGAATGTTAAACGAATATATAGGACAGGAGAAGGCCAAGGATAACCTCAGCGTTTTCATTGATGCTGCGCGTCTGCGCAACGAGCCGCTTGACCATGTACTCCTGCACGGGCCTCCGGGACTCGGCAAAACCACGCTTGCAGCCGTTATAGCAAACGAGATGGGCGTTAATATGCGCATAACCTCGGGCCCTGCAATTGAAAAGCCCGGAGACCTTGTAGCTATGCTGACAAACCTCAACGAGGGCGACATACTCTTTGTTGACGAGATTCACCGGCTTAATCGCGCGTATGAAGAGATACTTTATCCCGCGATGGAGGACTATGCGATCGATATAATCCTTGGCAAAGGCCCGTCGGCCAATTCGCTGCATCTTGAGCTTCCGAAGTTTACGCTCATCGGTGCGACGACGCGTTCGGGTCAGCTCACCGCACCGTTGCGCGACAGGTTCGGCGTTACCTTGAGACTTGAACTTTACACCGTTGATGAGCTAAGACGCATCGTAGAGCGCTCTGCAGACATTCTCGGTATTGAGATAGAGCGTGACGGCGCTGTTGAGATAGCGTCGCGCTCTCGAGGAACACCGCGAATAGCAAACAGGATGCTGCGTCGCGTGCGTGACTTTGCGCAGGTCAGAGCAGACGGAGTGATAACAAAGGACGTTGCCGACATGGCACTGTCGCGCCTTGAGGTAGACAAAAGCGGTCTTGATTCGCTCGACAGAAGGATGCTTCGCAGTATAATCGAGTTTTATAACGGCGGCCCTGTCGGACTTGAAACGCTCGCGGCTACTATAAATGAGGATTCAGTCACGCTTGAAGATGTTTATGAACCATATCTTCTTCAGCAGGGATTTCTCACGCGCACTCCGCGCGGCCGCTGTGTAACGCGAAAAACCTATGAGCATCTTGGTATACAGCAGCTCGGGCAGCAGGAAATAGACATATAGACACCGATTTTTTTGGAATTTCATCGTTTTTTCGCTGTAATTATATTGACTTTCAACAAAAATGAGATATACTATAATAGTATTGTTGGAAGTAATAGTGGTTTTGTATGATTTTATATACCGGCTTACAAGATAATGATTTGCAGAAGCTTGCCGCCGAGGGCGACAGCAATGCCGAGGAAGAGCTTGTTTCCCGATATATGCGCCTCGTTCGCGTTTGTGCGCGCCCCTTGTTTCTTGCGGGCGGAGAGAGCGAGGATCTTATACAGGAGGGAATGTTTGGCCTTCTTTCTGCAGTAAGGCGATATAAGCCAGGGCATAATGCCTCATTCAAGACCTTTGCCGAATGGTGCATAAGAAACAGACTGCGTTCGGCGGTCAAATCAGCTTCCAGTTTAAAACATGATCCGTTAAATAATCGCGTACCTTTAGAGTTGATACTCTCGGATGAATCCCAGACCCAGGCAGTTACATGCGCTGAATTTTTTCAGAAATCTCCTGAAGAGCAGGTTCTGGCAAGAGAGAACAAAAAGTACACAGAACAGCTATATTTATCCTTGGTCAACATGCTTTCAAAATACGAGAGATCGGTTTTGACCTATTATCTTGAAGGGCTTAGCTACAAAGAGATAGCCAAGCTCACAGGTAAGGGCGACAAGGCGGTTGATAATGCTATACAAAGGATAAGGCGCAAAACGGCGCAAATGCTTAAATCAGGCGATATCAGCAACAGCTGACGCATATAAAAGCCGACAGGCGAGATTTTCAAAGAGAGGATTTACAATGTACGAAGACAAGACCTTAATTTGCAAAGAATGTGGTCAGGAGTTCGTGTTCTCCGCAGGCGAGCAGGAATTCTACGCAGAGCGCGGCTTCCAGAACGAGCCCCAGCGCTGCAAGGCATGCCGTGACGCTCGCAAGAACGCGGCACGCGGCCCCCGTGAGTTCTTCACCGCAGTTTGCGCAAATTGCGGCGGCGAGGCGAAGGTTCCCTTTGAACCCAAGTCCGATCGTCCCGTATACTGCAGCGAGTGCTTTGCAAAGATGAAGGAACAGGCCTGAGACTTTAAGTTTCGGGTATAGAGTGGGGCGTCCTCCTGACGTCCCGTTCTTTATTTTGCTAAATCTTATGATTGGAGATATAACAATGGAAATGCTCAAGATTATGGATATCAACAGAGAAACCATCATTTCGGAGATACTTACCAATTTCCCTGAAGCGATGCCTAAGTTCCAGGAGCTCGGTATGCACTGCCTCGGTTGCGCTTTGGCCACTTCAGAGACCCTCGAGCAGGCTTGCGCAGCACACGGTGTTGATCCTGACGAGTTTATTGTTGAGCTCAAGGCATATCTGTTGGCTCTGTAAAAAGCACAAAGCGAAAAGCCGGGGTTCCCGGTTTTTCGTCTTATATGGGGAGATTTTATGAGCAGCAGACTTGAATTTATTGCGTCCATGGCCTCCGGCGGGCGCGGCGTTGCCGACATAGGCACAGATCATGCAATATTGCCGATAATGCTCCGCCGCGGCGGCTATAAGGGATATATCGCAGCCGGCGACATAAAAGAAGGCCCTCTCAGGAAGGCGCGGCGCGGCCTGCAAGAGGCTGAAATAAATGATGTGGAGCTTGTACTTTGCAATGGCCTTGATGGCATAGACGGCAGCAGGGTAGACACCGTTATAGTTGCCGGAATGGGCGGAGATACGATCACCGGTATACTCGACCGCGGCTTATATGATATGCCTGAATGGGCCGAGCGCAGCGATTACAGGCTTATTCTGCATCCGGTGACAAAGCCGGAGATACTCAGGTACTGGCTTGTTAACAACGGCTTTCGCATAACACGTGAGACGTATATTGAGGATAACGCTGTTTTGTGTCAAATAATATGTGCAGAGCCCGGAGAAAGTGCGCGTTATAAGGACGCAGAGCTTTATATCGGCAGGTATGAGCTTGTAAAAGGCTCGCCGCACTTTGACACCGTAATCGATAAGCACATTAAGCGCTTTAAATCGGCCGTTAGAGGCCTCGAAAACGCTACGGATGCCTCGCTTAATGCGTGGAAAATGCTCGTTGAGAATATGATATGTGAGCTTGAAGATATGAAAGGGATGGATAATGGCTAATGTCGGAGATATTTTTGAATACTTAAACAGGCTTGCGCCGGTATCGCTGAAAATGGATTTCGACAATGTCGGACTGCTTATAGGCGATGCAACGGAGAGCGTTTCAAAATGCCTCGTTTCGCTCGATATAACTGACGAGGTCATTGACGAGGCGGCCGGCTTTGGCGCGGATCTTATCGTGTCGCACCATCCGATAATATTCGGTGCAGTAAAGAGTGTGATTGCAGATGATCTTGTCGGACGAAAGATAATTGCTCTTATTCGCAATAACATATCCGCAATATGCATGCACACAAACCTCGATATAGCTGAGGGAGGCGTTAATGACGCTCTCATGGTTGCGCTGTCTGTGCGGCCGCAGAGCTGGCTCGAGCCGTGCGGAACCGATGAACACGGAAAAACCGTCGGCTGCGGAAGAATAGGGGAGTTTGAGAGTCCTATGCAGTTTGAGAGTTTCCTCAAGCTGTGCAAAACTGCGCTTAAAGCAAACGGACTTAGATATCATTATACTGGAAGACCCGTAAAAAAGCTTGCGGTAATGGGCGGTTCGGGAGGCTCAAGCCTTATGGATGCCGTCAGAGCGGGGTGTGATACCTATGTTACGAGTGATATAAAATATAACAGTTTTCTTGATGCAAAAGAGCTCGGCATAAATCTTGTTGATGCCGACCATTTCTGCACGGAAAATGTCATCGTGCCGGTGCTCGCAGATAAGCTTATCGCCGAATTTCCGGATATTGAATTTGCAGTATCTTCTGTCCACGCGCAGACTGTGCAGTTTTTCTGATTTCCAATAAGTAATATTTGTCCTCTGCGGCTCATAGACTCGTACAAACGAGAAAGCTGCGGAGGTTTTTTATATGACGAATTCCGATATTTACAAAGATATTGCCACGAGGACCGGCGGAGCTGTTATGATCGGAGTTGTCGGTCCGGTCAGAACCGGCAAATCTACGTTTATAAAGCGCTTTATGGATACACTGGTTATCCCAAATATCGAGGATGAGTATGCAAGAGAGCGTGCCCGCGATGAGCTGCCGCAAAGCGGATCTGGCAGAATGATAATGACTGCCGAGCCTAAATTCGTCCCTGAGGAGGCAGTGGAGATCAAGCTTGGCGACGAGACGACATGTATGGTGCGCATGGTAGACTGTGTGGGCTACATGGTACCCGGTGCGTCAGGCCGATTTGAAGACGGCAGCGAGAGACTTGTTACTACACCGTGGTTTGACCATGAGGTAACAATGACCGAGGCAGCAGAATCGGGCACGCATAAGGTCATTTGCGATCATTCCACAATCGGCCTTGTTATAACGACTGACGGCAGCATATGTGATATTGAGCGCGGGGCATATGAAGAACCCGAGAGGCGAGTTGTCACCGAGCTTAAAAACATAGGCAAACCTTTTGCTATTCTTCTTAACAGTGCACATCCTGATTCTGAGTATGCCGCAGAGCTTGCCGTGCGGCTTAGTAAAGAATATGACGCTCCGTGCATAGCAGTAAACTGCCAGGAACTGAGTGAGAACAATATATGCGAGATAATGCGCAAGGTGCTCGGTCAGTTCCCACTGAGCGAACTATCGATCCGGTTGCCTGACTGGTTCAGCGCCGTCGATTGCGAAAGCAATATGAAAAGTGAGCTTTACAAGCAGCTGATGTGCTCTGCGAGCAGCTTGACTCGTGTCAGCGATATAAGCAGCATGCTGACAAAAATATCCGAACTGGATATGATAGATGCTGCATATATCGAAAGCAGCGATATGGGCAGCGGCACTATAAATATAGCGATAGATATGCCTCGCACGCTTTACTATAAGCTCATAAGCACTGAGTCCGGAATAGATATTCTTGATGACGGCGGACTTGTGAAGGTCTTAAGAGAACTCGGACAGATAAAGCAGGAATATGATAAAATAAAAGATGCCATGGATTCCGTGCGGCAGACAGGATACGGTGTCGTTATGCCGCAGTCTGAAGAGATTCAGATAGAAGAACCGCAGCTGGTAAAGCAGGGTGACAAGTACACCGTAAAGCTCAAGGCACACGCGCCGGCTATACATCTGCTCAAAACCGGAGTAGAAACCGTCGTAACGCCGTCAATTGGCGGAGACGGAGCATCCGATGAGATAATCAGCTTCCTGCTGCAAGGCTTTGATGGAGATATGAGCAGGCTTTGGGAATCAAACATATTCGGCCAGCCGCTGTATGAAATAGCCCAAAATGCAATAGCGCAGCGCCTTAGCAGCCTACCGCCGCATGCAAGAGCAAAGCTTCAGTATACGCTGCAAAGAATAATAAATGAGGGAAGAGGAACACTTATCTGTATTCTTCTGTAAATAAACGCGAAGTGTGAAAAGCTGCACACTTCGCGCTTTTGTGTCCATTTGTTCATAATAGAATGAAAAACAGTAGTTTATTTATCGAAATTAATAATTGAAAAAGCATTTATTTGAAGTTATAATGTTTTTATTCTTACGGAGGTGACTGATAATGAAACCAGTATCTAAAATTGCAGAGGCGGTTCGGGCATCGACTACTCTTGCGGTCGACAGCCTTGCAAAGCAGATGAAAGCTGACGGACTTGATGTTGTTGGCTTTGGCACGGGCGAACCCGATTTTAATACTCCGGATAACATCAATATGGCCGGCATTAAGGCCATTTGCGATGGTAAGACCAAATACACTCCGGCAGCGGGTATAATCCCTCTGAGAAAGGCCATAGCACAGAGAATCAAAGCCGACTGCGGCGTTGATTATGATTACACGCAGATTGTAGTTGCCAGCGGTGCAAAGCACAGCGTTTATATTGCTCTTGCGGCGATAACAAATCCCGGTGATGAGATCATAATCCCTGCTCCGTTTTGGGTCAGCTACTATGAAATGGTGCGCATGGTCGGCGGTACGCCTGTTATTGTCGAGGCAGGCGAGGAGCAGAATTTCAAAATCACTGCAGAGCAGCTTGAGGCTGCCATCACCGATAAAACCAAGTGTCTCATGCTCAATAACCCCTCCAATCCTACCGGTATGATATATTCCAAGGATGAGCTCACAGCAATCGCCGATGTGTGCGTAAAGCATGATCTCTATATCCTTGCCGATGAAATATACTATCAGCTTATTTACGATGGAATAGAGTTTACCAGTATTGCAAGCCTCGGTGATGAGGTAAAGGAGCGCACGCTGCTCATTAACGGCGTATCCAAGTCCTACGCTATGACCGGCTGGCGTGTAGGCTACTGCGCGGCAAACAAGACTCTTGCAAAAATAATGTCCAACTTCCTTAGCCACTCCACCGGCGCACCGTCTACCATAAGCCAGTGGGCATCAGTTGAAGCTCTTACAGGCCCCCAGGAGGGAATTGAGGCAATGCGCCTAGCGTTCCTTGAACGTCGCGATTATATTGTAAAGCGCATTAACTCCATTCCCGGTGTCAGCTGCATTAATCCCAATGGCGCATTTTACGTCATGATGAACATAGAAAAGCTTGTCGGGAAAACGCTTGGCGGTAAGCTCATCGAGAACGATGATGATTTTGCTGTCGCTCTGCTTGAAAAGGCGCTTGTTGCGGTCGTTCCGTGCTCCGGATTCGGCATGAAGAACTTTGTTCGCTGGTCATATGCCGCATCAATGGAAAACATAGAGAAGGGCCTTGACCGTCTTGAAAAATTCATTACCGAATGATATAATTGCCCAAAACGGGTGTTATATCAAAAATTAATTAAGCAGTGATATAAAAATCACCCCATCGACATAGCTTGTTAGTGGGGTGATTTTGTGTTTATTACTGTTAGGCTTAAAAGCTTTGCAAAACCGCTGGCGGCAGTTATGGCCACGGCTTTGTTAATGATTGCGATATTCTCTGTTTTTCCTAACGAGACCGTCGGCGTTATGGGCTCATATAAAGGGCACACGCTGCTCATAGACGCAGGTCACGGTGGAATTGACGGCGGCGCCGTATCGGCCGATGGACTCAAGGAAAGCGATATAAACCTTGCAATAGCGCTCAGAATGTCCGGCTTGTGTGATCTTGTAGGCATTGAACATCAAATGACAAGAGAGGCTGACGTTGGCTGCCTTAACAGCGAAAGCTACAGCGAGCACGACGATCTCGTGGCACGAGCGAATATGGCAAATTCAATACCCGGCTGTGTGCTGATAAGCGTACATCAGAATAAATATCCCAGCGAGCTTGTCAAAGGTGCTGAGGTGATGTATGCCGCAACGCCGGAGAGCAGGGAGCTCGGACTTTTGACACAGGATAACATGGTAGCGGCACTTGATCCGGAGAACAGGCGCGTTGCGCATAGTGCGCCGGAGGATCTGCTGCTCACCTCCAGTGTCAACTGTCCCGCCATACTTGCCGAGTGCGGCTTTATGTCCAATCCACAGGAGGCGGAGCTTCTTGCCGACGGCGATTACCAAATGAAGATTGCAATGGCGCTTGTTGCGTCGTATGTTCAGTTTGGCTGCCAGCAGCTATAAGGAGTTAGATCATGAAACAAAAGACAGTATTCTGCTGTTCTGAATGCGGAAACGAGACCTTAAAATGGAGCGGAAAATGCCTCGCATGCGGTGCGTGGGACAGCCTTGTTGAGGTAAAAGCCGATATAAAAGGGAAGGGAAGCGCAAAAAACACAGCGCGCTCGGCCACGGTCAAAAAGCCAAAGCTCATATCTGAGCTCGATACTGAGGCGGAGATGCGTTTCTCAACAGGCATCGGTGAGTTTGACAGGGTGCTCGGAGGCGGTGCGGTCAGAGGCTCTTTGGTTTTGGTCGGCGGCGCTCCCGGTATAGGCAAATCAACATTGCTGCTCCAGCTTTGCGGCCTGACCGAGGCAGGTCAGAAAATTCTGTATGTCACAGGTGAGGAAAGCGAGCGGCAGCTTAAAATGCGCGCGCAGCGCCTGGGCGTTGATAAGGGTGAGATATATGTTCTTGCAGAGACGGGGCTTGCCGAGGTCATGGAAAACATTGAGGCTTTGTCGCCTGACATAGTTATAATCGACTCGATACAAACGATGTTTGACGCTGATATCAGCTCGGCTCCGGGCAGTATCAGCCAGGTGCGTGAGTGCACGATGTCCATTATGCGCCTTACAAAGGAAAAGGGGTTCACAACCTTTGTAATCGGCCACATAAATAAGGAAGGCAGCATAGCAGGACCGAAGGTGCTTGAGCACATGGTCGACTGTGTGCTGTATTTCGAGGGTGAGCGCAGCACATCGTTCAGAATTCTCAGAGCAGGCAAGAACCGTTTCGGATCAACAAACGAGATCGGTGTTTTTGAAATGAACGACAAGGGACTCAAGGAGCTGAAAAATCCGTCCGAAATATTGCTGTCGGGCCGTCCGCAGAACGCACCCGGTACATGCGTTACCTGCGTTATTGAAGGCTCAAGGCCAATACTTGCCGAGATTCAGGCACTTATTGCTCCTGCGGCATATAACTCCGGGCGGCGCAGTTCCAACGGCATAGACTATAATCGCGCAACACTTTTGCTTGCGGTTCTTGAAAAGCGCGGCGGAATGTCGGTTTCGGCATGCGATGCATATATAAATGTAATCGGAGGACTGGAGCTTGAAGAACCGGCCGCCGATTTGGCTACGCTGCTTGCAATAGCCAGCAGCTTCAGAGATCTTCCGCTCGGCCGTGATCTTGCGGCAGTTGGCGAAGTCGGGCTTTCGGGCGAAATAAGAAGCGTCAGCAATCTGAATTCGCGCCTGTCAGAAATAGCTCGCCTGGGCTTTAAGCGCTGTGTAATACCGGCGCACGTCAAGGACGATATCAGAAAACCCGACGGGCTTGAGCTGATAAGCGTTAAGGACATCCGTGAGGCTATTAAGGCGACGCTCGGCTAATAATGATACGATTTGTTAAAAAGCCACATCTGCCGCAGGGAAGAGTGTATCAGCTTATACTTGGAGAAAAGTATGAAAAAGTTCTCAGCGGCTCGCTTTTAAGGCGAAATATAACTCCTATTTGGCTAAATAGTAATAAATACGTTGATGAGCGCCTTTCAGGACATTGCGATCTCATGGCTGTACATCTCGGCGGAAATGTGTTGGCTGTACAGTCTGACATAGCACGAGATTGCGAATTAATTAACAACGTTAAGCTGATGCAAACAGCGCCGCCCAAAAGACCTGAATACCCATATGATGCAGGTTTAAATATATGCATAGTCGGAGATAAGCTTATATATAATCCCAAAAGTGCTGACCCGAATATAATATCAAAGATAAGCGGAATAACGCTTAGCTGTAAACAAGGTTACACAAAATGTTCTGTGTGCGTTGTCGACGAGAACTCAATAATTACAGCAGATGATAAAATTGCAGCCACGGCGTCGGTTGCCGGAATGAACGTGCTGCGCATCAGCGAAAAAATCACGGCTTTGGACGGCTTTGAGCACGGTTTTATAGGCGGAGCATCGTTCAAAATTAATAGAAATGAAATGGCGTTCACAGGGATCATAAATGACTCGACCGAACGTCGGCGTATAGAGTGCTTTTTAAATGAGCGCGGAGTTCGTGCAGTATATCTTACTTACGAGCCGTTGTTTGATATAGGAAGCGCGATACCCATAACCGAGGAGATTTAGCGAAAATGCGAAATAAGCTACAAGTAGCTCTTAATACGCTATTGTCGCTTTTTAATCTCCCCTAAATTAAACAAAATCTTTATTTTGCTTAATTATTAGTCGATTTGTCAATAGACAATACTATATCTGCTCTGCTATAATGAATGCAATCTGAAATTGACTGGAGAGGCTTAAATGGATTACAGAATTGAAGCACCCGAAATAATCAAAAGCTTTTTAATATATCACGAGACGATCAAAGGCCACTCGCCGAAAACCGTTGAGGAATACTATTTGGACCTGAGAACATTTTTTCGTTATATGAAGATCAGCCGAGGCCTGGTTCCGAGAAATACCGAGTTTGAGGATATCGGCATAAGTGACATTGACCTTGACTTTGTGAAAAGCATTACCGTTTCGGATGCATATGAGTACCTTGCCTATCTTTCGCGCGACAGGGTCAAAAACCAACGCAGCCGCGAAGCTGAGTATGGCACTATGGCTTCAACACGCGCACGCAAAGTTTCAACTCTGCGCAGCTTTTATAAGTATTTAACCGTTAAAGCGAAGCTCCTGGATGTCAATCCCCTGCAGGATCTCGACGTGCCGAAGATTCCTAATAAGCTGCCGAGATACCTGACTCTCACAGAAGCTCAGGCCCTTCTCTCCTCTGTTGACGGAAAAAATAAAGAGCGTGATTACTGTATACTGTGCATATTCCTCAACTGCGGCCTGCGTATATCAGAGATAGTCGGGTTGAATCTTTCAGATATTCGGGCAGATCACATCAGGGTGTTCGGCAAAGGCAGCAAGGAGCGCATCATATATATTAATGACGCCTGCGCCGAGGCAATAAATCAGTACCTTGCCGTCAGAAAAAGTATTGCGGCGATCGACAAAAACGCCATGTTTCTATCTAACCGCCGCACTCGAATGAGCCGTGAAGCGGTGCACAGCATGGTTAAGAATTCACTGCGCAAAGCCGGCTTGGATGCCGAAAAGTACTCCTCCCACAAGCTCAGGCACACTGCTGCAACGCTTATGCTGCAAAACGGAGTTGATGTGCGAACACTGCAGGAGTTGCTGGGTCATGACAATCTGAATACCACGCAGATATATACGCATGTTGACAATTCAGAGCTCAGGATAGCTGCCGAGGCTAATCCCCTTGCTCACTTTGAGCCCGATAGAAAAAAAGACTAATGGACATTAGCCATTAGCCTTTTTTGTGTTTTTTCATTTCTCATCAGCATTAACCGGCTGTAGGTCAGCCGCAGGTAAGCGAACAACATTTAGAACGCCGAAAAGTGAAGCGGCAAAATCAAGCATGACAATAAACCAAAGTGTTGCGCTGCCGGTAAGCGAGAGCACTACCAAAACAAGCTTTATAAAAGCTGTGAATATCAGGTTCTCGATTGAGAGATGTTTTACTGTATGCGCTGATGTATATGCTACGGGCAGTCCGAAAATTCCGACATTGCTTGTCAGAATATCGGCACTGTCTAATGAAGAACCCACCTTCGCGTCGATGTCCGCAGCCGTGTGATACTCAAGATTATCGGCGCTTATGTACATAAGCTTTTGATCTGGCGCCAGCTGATCTCTGCATTTTTGGATAATATCAGCTTTCTCGGTAAAGCCGCACTCATAGTGGAGTTCATCGACATGAAGCGATTTAGCAAGCTTTTCGCTAACTTCCCTGCCATCCTCTGTTACAAGTATGCTCTTGATTTTGCCCAATGCCGAGAAATCCGAGATAACGCTTTCTGCGTAAGGGTTAAGCTTTTCTTTCAGCGTAAGACTTCCGGCATATTGTCCTTCGACAGCAAGATAAAGAACATATCCGCTTTTGCAATCGGAATCAGGAATCGCTATCCCCTTTGCGTCGAACAGCTCACGTGTTCCTAAAATAATATGTTTCCCGTGCAAAAGCATCACCATCCCGCAACCTGGGATATCCCTGAAATCTGATATATATGAAGGAATTATATCTCCGCCGTAAGCGCTTACGATAGGAGCCGCAAAGCGCTGCTCGGAGGAGTATGCGGTGTAAGCGGCTATCTTTAGGAAGCTATCATTGTCAAGTATCGGTGAACTGACTGATGCAAGCTTAGGCGCACCGTCCGTAAAAACATCAGCTTTGTCGTATATAACGGCTGACACGCACCCTGTGTTTTCAAGCGTTTTTGCATCTTTGACAAATACTCCGTATTCCGCCGAACGGCTGATACCCGCAAGCGAATAAACAGGGAGCGCTGCCAAGGCTGATATCGGAACAGCGGAGATTATAAGCATACTACCTCTGCGAATGCTCATAACATAGCTCATATCGGTAATTAATGGCACAGCTATTGCAAACAAAACACCGACGATGAAAGCTGCCTTTGAAAACAACTCAAAATATGGCAGATACTTTTCCATGACTGAGTTTTCCGCACCGGCCGGACTGCTGAGAATGCTCCTTAAACGAAGACTACCTTCCCTATCGTCGGCGGAAACTGCGGAATAGAATACGCGGCCGGTTTTCCGAATTGCGATACTCAAGCAGGTACGCCCTATTTGATAGATTGCGAGCATGACTATTGTTTCAATATAACATTCGACGCAAAAGCACGCAATTGAGCATAAGCAGATAAGCAGTTGATTATTAAGATAGTCTCGCTTTCTCAGCGCTTTATCGACAGCATCCAAAATTATATCAAAACCGCTTATCAGAGCCGCCGCTGCGAGTATAAGCACCGACAGGAAGGCGGATGCATTGATGGAATATGCCAATATCAGCAGCAAAACAGACAAAAACGCCCGAACGACGGTCACGATGTCTTTAGCATAGCCGCCGGTTTTGCATTTTTTAGATGATTGTGCTTGAGTCACTGGAACACCTCCCTGCTGTGTCAAAAACTGTGTCAGGCCTTACCGTCGCAGCCAAGAACGTCTTTGATCTTGTGTGCTACCATATCCTTTATTGCGGTTCTTGCAGGCTTAAGATACTGCCTGGGGTCGAAATGCTCGGGATGTTCATTGAAGTATTTGCGGATCGTCGCTGTCATTGCGAGTCGAAGATCAGAGTCTATATTTATTTTGCAGACAGCCATGGAGGCAGCCTTGCGCAGCTGATCCTCGGGAACTCCGATGGCGCCGGGCATGTTGCCGCCGTTTTCATTTATCATCTTGACAAATTCCTGAGGAACGGAGGATGAGCCATGCAAAACTATCGGGAATCCGGGCAGGCGTCTTTCGACATCCTCAAGAATGTCAAATCTGAGCTGGGGCTTTGTGCCGGGCTTGAACTTATATGCACCGTGGGAGGTGCCGATGGCTATTGCAAGCGAGTCGCAGCCTGTGCGCTCAACAAATTCCTGCACATCCTCGGGACGGGTGTAGGACGAGTCCTCGGCTTTTACATTGACCTCATCCTCTATACCCGCAAGCGTACCGAGCTCCGCCTCGACGACAACGCCGTGATCATGAGCGTACTCTACGACCTGACGGGTAAGCGCGATATTATCTTCGAAGGACTTTGATGAAGCGTCTATCATTACAGAGGTAAAGCCGCCGTCAATGCAGGATTTACACAGATCAAAACTGTCTCCATGATCAAGATGGAGTGCTATGGGAAGGCCGGTCTCTTCTAACGCAGCTTCAACAAGCTTTATGAGATAGGTGTGGTTTGCATATGCGCGTGCGCCCTTGGATACCTGAAGGATAAGCGGAGCGCTGAGATCAGCAGCGGCTTCAGTGATGCCCTGCACGATTTCCATATTATTAACATTGAATGCGCCGATGGCGTAGCCGCCCTTATAGGCTTTTTCAAACATCTCGGTTGTGGTTACGAGTGGCATAGTAGATCCTCCTGTAAGAAAAATAGTGATGTTGCACAATATTTTTTAAAATCATATTTATTATAAACCTAAAACATGTTATAATCAATAATCATTACGTAAATGGAGGCGTAGTTTTGGATAATTTTTTTGACCCGCCGCTGATTGGCGCGTGTATTTTCGGCCAATCTGGTGGACCTACGGCAGTTATCAACGCAAGCGCATACGGAGTTATTAGAACGGCACTTGACAGTGACGTCATAACCGATGTATACGGTGCTGCGTATGGCATTCAGGGTGTACTTAACGATGAACTCTATGATATGGGTGAAGAAGATGATTACGAACTCAAACTCCTGCTTAATACGCCGTCATCTGAGCTGGGATCGTGCAGATACAAGATGGCGAATCCTGACGTTGATGACAGCGACTATAAAAGAATACTTGAGATATTTAAAAAGTACAATGTCAGGTACTTTTTCTATAACGGCGGCAACGATTCCATGGATACCTGCAATAAGATAAGCAGATACATGGAGAAGGTCGGATATGACTGCCGTGTTATGGGCGTACCGAAAACTATAGATAATGACCTTTTCGGAACTGATCATTGCCCCGGATTCGGCAGCGCCGCAAAGTTTATTGCCACCTCCTGCATGGAGATCGGAAAGGATACAGACGTTTATAATGCCGATATGGTCACAGTCATCGAGATAATGGGACGTCATGCCGGTTGGCTGACAGCCTCAGCGGCGCTTGCGACGGAGTATGGAAACGGCTGCGGACCCGATCTTATTTACCTGCCGGAGCGAGACTTTGATCTTGACCAGTTCACCGATGACGTTCTGAAAATCATGAAGCAGAAGCGAAATGTTCTCGTTGCCGTATCCGAAGGACTTCACTACGCCGACGGATCGTTTGTATCTGAGGCAAAAGCGTCCGGAACTGACGGTTTTGGTCACGCTCAGCTTGGCGGATTGGCAGTAAAGCTTGCAAACTATCTTAAAGAACGACTCAATCTTAAAAAAGTTCGAGGTATTGAGCTCAGCCTTCTACAGCGCAGCGCGGCTCACATAGCTTCTGCAGTGGACGTTGAGGAAGCCTATCGCGTTGGCAAATACGCAGTCGAAGCTGCAGTCGGCGGCGCTACGGGGCAAATGGTCGCGCTCGAACGCGAGGATAATCTGGGGCTGTATTCCTGCAAGCCTGTACTGCTGTCGCTCAACAGTGTTGCAAACTACGAAAAAAAGGTTCCTCTCGAGTGGATAACCGAAGATGGCAACTATGTTACTAATGAATTTATAAACTACGTACTCCCGCTTATTCAGGGAGAACCGAAAATACCACGCAGTAATTCCCTCCCCCGCTATGCTCGCCTTAAAAAGGTCAGAGCAAAAGTGCGCGAGGAAGCATTGGCGGAGTGACAGACGTTAATTAGGTTAGGTATATAATATATATATTATAATAATTAAAATTCCCCGCTGCGAGCGGGGAATTTTTTCAGTCAAATGCGGGATTTACGGCGTAAAAGTTCTTGGAGTCCATTTTCTCGATCGCTTTTCTAAGCCCTTCGCCGAAACGCTGATAGTGAACGACTTCCCTCTCACGCAGGAATTTGATTACATCGTTAACATCAGGATCGTCGGAAAGTCTTAGAATATTGTCATAGGTGGTTCTTGCCTTCTGCTCTGCGGCCATATCCTCACTGAGATCGGTTATAACATCTCCGTTTACCTGCATCGTAGCCGCAGTCCACGGCGTACCTGAAGCAAACTGAGGATAAACGCCGGCAGTGTGATCAACAAAATATGCCTCAAAGCCAGCCTTTTTGATCTCTTCGGGGGTCATTTTTCGAGTGAGCTGGTGGACTATAGTTGCTACCATCTCAAGGTGACCGAGCTCCTCTGTACCGATATCCGTGAGCAGACCCTTGAGCTCTGGGTATGGCATGCTGTATCGCTGGCTTAAATATCTTAAAGATGCCCCGAGTTCGCCGTCCGGCCCGCCGTATTGCGTCAAAATAAATTTTGCGAGCGCCGGATTGGGGTTAGCTATTTTTACGGGGTATTGCAGCTTTTTTTGATAAATAAACACGCTCAGCCCTCCTTCTTAGCGCAATAATCCCAAGGCCACGGGTTCTTTAGCCAGGTGTAGTTTTGTGACTGGCTCAGATCCTGCTGTGTCAGAGGACCATAAAGCTTAACGTATTTTTCTTTTACGGTTTTGGACAGGCTGAGAATATTTTTATATAAATTAAAGGCTTCATCGTCATCACTGTGAGTGTCAAGATATAGTGCCAGCTCATGGGCAACAAAGTCAAGTGCCATTACCTCACCCAGGGGCGTACCGGTCAGATCTCCGGTGTTGACCATATTCATAAAAGGCAGGTCGAGTCCCGGAAACAGAGTTCCGCGGCTGAGCGCCTCGCCATTACCGTATATCGGCTTAATCGATTGCTGCATCGGTACATAAGCCATTGCAAGCGGCGCGCATGACGGGAGAATGCCCTCCTTGCAGCCACAGTTTTTGTTTTCATCCATTGGTGCAGTCCTCCTTTTCAAACTATTATATGGAGGAGCATGCGTATTTGTTAAATATAAACGCGCCGTCATTACGACGGCGCGTCATCTTACTTTATCATTTCTCTAAATTGTTCTTCGTTTATTACGGTAATTCCGAGATCTGTTGCTTTTTTGAGCTTGCTGCCCGCATTTTCTCCGGCAAGGACATAAGTAGTTTTCTTAGATACGGAAGATGATGTTTTGCCGCCGTAGCTTTCTATTATGGCGGCCGCTTCATCTCGCTTATATCCGCTTAGCTCGCCCGTCAGCACAAATGTCTTACCGGCAAAGCGGGTATCCTTAACGGTGTCCGTGCTTTCAAATGATACTCCTGCCTCTCGCAGCAGCTTTATCTGATGCTGTGACTGCGGCAGAGAGAACCATTCGATCAGAAAATCGGCTGTTATTGCGCCAATATCGGGAACGTTCTTAAGCTCATCTTGACTTGCCTGCATTAGCTTATCAAGCGTGCCGAAATGCACGGCGAGCGTCTTTGCGGCCTTCTGTCCTACCTGCCTTATGCCGAACGCGCACAACAGGCGTGCAAGGCCGGCACTCTTGCTTTTTTCAATGGCATTAATGAGGTTTTCGGCAGATTTTTCGCCCATGCGGTCGAGCTGAGCTATAGACTGCGCATCGAGCGAATACAACTCCGCCGGACTGCCTACGAGACCGCTGCTTATAAGCGCCTGACAGACCGAAATGCCGAGACCTTCTATATCCATTGCCTCTCGAGAGGCAAAATGTGCAAGGTTACGCAGCCGCTGCGCCGGGCACTCGGGGCTTGTACACCTGAGCGCGACACCGTCGACGTCGCGAACGACCGGGGCGCCGCATGCAGGGCAAAACTCCGGCATTTTATACGGAACAGTTCCATCAGGACGCTTATCCTTATTCACAGACAGAACCTCAGGGATTATCTCTCCTGCTTTTTGAACGAGTACAGTGTCTCCTATGCGGATATCGAGCCTGTCTATATTGTCCTGATTATGAAGTGTGGCATTGCTCACAGTAGTTCCGGCAAGGCGAATTGGTTCGATTACCGCTTTCGGCGTCAGAACTCCTGTTCTTCCGACCTGAACAACTATATCTACAACACGGCTTTCCTTCTTTTCCGGCGGATACTTATAAGCTACCGCCCAACGGGGGAACTTTGCCGTGCTGCCAAGCGCTTCGCGCTGAGAAAGTGAATTTATCTTTATAACAGCGCCGTCAATATCATAGGCAAAGTCTCCTCTCTCCTGTCCTATCTGTTCTATACGCTCACAACACTCGCCTATGGTGCAGCACAGCTTATATGGTACAATCGGAAACCCCATGTGTTTCATAGCATCAAGAGTTTCCGAGTGGGTCTTATACGGTTCACCATCGGTATATTGCATGTTAAAGCACACGATATCGAGCTTACGTGATGCGGCGACCTTGGGATCAAGCTGACGTATAGATCCGGCAGCGGCATTGCGCGGATTTGCCAGCAGCGCCTCGCCGTTTATTTCTCTTTCGGCATTGAGCTCATTAAACACGGCTTTGGACATATAGACCTCACCGCGAACTATAAGATGTGCCGGGGCATCGGCCAGATGCATCGGCAAGCTTCTGACAGTACGCAGATTCTCCGTTACATCCTCGCCGGTAATGCCGTCACCTCGTGTCGCGCCGCGCACAAAATAGCCGTTTTCATACTCAAGAGACATTGACAGTCCGTCAATTTTCGGTTCAACGCAAAACTGCCTGTCACTGCCGAGCGCCTGATCCATTCGCTCGCCGAAGGCTTTCAGCTCATCAAATGAAAACACGTCGCTGAGGCTCTCGAGTGGTACCAGATGATGCACCGGCGTAAACTGAGACAGTGCCTTGCCGCCGACCCTTTGCGTTGGAGATGTCGGCGTTACGAGCTCGGGGTGCTCTTTTTCAAGCTTTATGAGCCGCACCATTAGCATGTCGTAGTCATAGTCGGATATTACCGGTGCGTCGTTAACATAGTAAAGCCGGTTGTGGTATTCTATTTCTTCTCTGAGTTTTTCTATCTCTTTTTTTGCGTCCATGCTCAGTTCTCCATGTTCAAATATGTGTCGGGCACTTTACCTACAATAACGGTATCGGCGACGATGACCTCGGTCACGGTGGACGTGCTCTCGGTTCCCCATGGTATGAGAATGTCAATATCGATGGTGACTTCAAGCACGAGCTGATATTTTGCCTGGTTTATGCCGCAGGATACGACCTCGTTGCGAAAATCTACCCTAGACGATGTCAGCATGATTATCTGTACATTCACATCAGGGCCCTTGTTCAGCAGCAGATTCAGCCCGGTGAGGTTTCCTAAAGGTATCCCCACAGTTATGATGCCGTTATCGGTCGACTCGATGACGGAATTAAGTATATCCGTGGACAGCGTGTTTATGTGCGCCATATCGCTTGTAATAGCCGTCACATTTCCGTTTGCATCTTTTTCGAGATTTATGAAATAGTCAAATCCGTAAATTCCGCGCCCGATGACCGCGTTTATTGAATCATTAACAGCCTTTGTCACTATATCTGTTGCGTCAGACACAGCCATCCGGGTTGATAGATTTCCGAGAAACCAGCTTATTGCCGCACACAGCGCCAAAACAATTAGAATAAAGGCTCCGGCTGACCTGCGCCGGTGTCGCCCTCCGTCAGACTGCCTGTCGTATCTCTGCTTTTGATGCCGGCGAAAATACATGAGACCACCCCATGTATTATATGCTCATTTTCAGCTGAGCATTTCATTTACCGCCATCATTATTCCGAGCTTACCGGATTCATATGTTATGCCTCCCTGAACGTACAGAGTGTACGGCTCACGCATCGGACCGTCGGCGGAAAGCTCGATCGACGAGCCCTGAACGAATGCTCCGGCTGCCATGATAACGGGAACATTGTATCCCGGCATCTGACACGGCTCCGGGGTTACATATGAATCCACAGGTGCGCCGGCTTGGACTCCCCGGCAGAATTTCTTCATATTTTCCGCATTTTTCAGAGCCACCATCTGGATTATATCATTGCGATGCTCTTCAGGCGTCGGTGACGATTCAAAGCCTATATTTTTCATCATTGCCGAGCAGAAGGTCATAGTCTTTATAGCCTGCGCAACAATGTGAGGCGCCATGAAAAGTCCCTGGAACAGCAGACGGTTATTGCCGAGCGTAGCGCCGCATTCGCCTCCGATGCCGGGTGTTGTGAGCCGCATGGCCGCATTTTCGACAAGCTCTTTCCTGCCGACTATGTAGCCGCCGGTCGGGGCGAGGCCGCCGCCGGGGTTTTTAATAAGAGAGCCTGCCATGAGATCGACACCGAACTCCGTGGGCTCGTGCTCGCCGGTGAACTCGCCGTAGCAGTTGTCTACCATGACTGTGACATTCGGAGAGACGCTCTTGACAGCTGCGCATATATCGCCTATCTCCTCTGCCGAGAAAGCCTTACGGTTTTCATAGCCTCTTGAACGCTGAATGAGCACGGCGGCAACCGATTTATCCGAAAGCGCGGCTTTTATAGCTTCAATATCCGGCTCACTGTTTTTGAGATCGACCTGCTTGTAGTTTATGCCGTAGAACTTAAGCGAGCCGTGGCAGTTGCCTTCGATGCCGATGGCGTTTCTGAGTGTATCATAAGGAAGCCCTGTCACCGAAAGCAGAGTATCGCCGGGCTTGAGCATTGCAAAAAGTGCAGCCGAGAGTGCGTGTGTTCCGTTTACGAAGCCTATGCGGACAAGCGCTGCTTCCGTGCAGAACACCTGAGCATAGACCTTATCGAGCACTTCCCTGCCAAGGTCATCATAACCATAGCCACTTGTTCCCGCAAAGCACGAATCGGAAACCCTGTTATCCTGAAAAGCGGTCATGACCTTGCGGGTGTTCAGCATAGCGATACGGTCTATGCGCTCAAACTGCGGTCTGATTTCAGCCTCCGCCTGATGCGCAAGCTCGTATACTTCGGGTTTTATATCGTTTACATTCATTTTTAAAGCTCCATAACTATCTGTTTGAAGTATTTGCCGCGCTCCATGAAGTTTTTGAATTTATCGAAAGCGGCACATGCCGGAGAAAGAAGAACTACATCTCCCTCCTGCGCGCCTTCGGCGGCGGCAAGTACGGCAGTCTTAAAGTCATCTATCTTCTCTATCGGCAAAGCTCCGTCATAATATTTTGAGCTAATGACGGCATTATATATTTTTTCCGTAGTTGCGCCTGTCAGATACAGCTTTTTAACGTGCAGGCATATCTCGTCGCCAAGCTCGTCAAAAGGTATGTGCTTATCATAGCCGCCGGCAATAAGTATCGGCTTTGTTTTAAGTGCATGCAGACCGGCAGCAGTGCGTGTCGGGCTTGTGCCTATAGAATCGTTAATAAAGGTAACTCCGTTCAGAACTCTAACCAGCTCGAGGCGATGCTCGACCCCGGCAAAGCTTTTTGCGACAGCTATACATATGTCATCGCCGACATAGCCGTCTGTCGCTGCAAAAGCGGCCATATAGTTTTCGAGATTGTGCGTTCCGGGAAGCTTTATATCATCGGCGGACATGATAACTTCAGACTTACCTCCATGTACGCGATATATCTTACCGTCTGCGCAGTATACGCCGTTTTCGGGCTTGACGGCGCGGCTGAAATATGCTATATCGGATTTTGCTTTTTCGGCATAGTACGGAGAAAATTCATTCTCGTGGTTGAGAACAAGCCTGTCATTTTCATCCTGATATGCGAATATCGAGCTTTTAGCATCGATATAATCCTGATAATCCTTATGTTTATCAAGGTGATTTGGTGAGATGTTCGTTATCACGGCGACATTCGGCTTGCAGACCATGCTGTGCAGCTGGAATGAGCTCAGCTCAAGTACCGCAGCATCGTCTTTGCCCATATCATCGACATCGCACAGGAGCGGCCGGCCGATGTTTCCGCCGAGGTGAACGGTATACCCCTGAGCCTTCAGAAGCTCGGATATTATTGTTGTGGTGGTAGTTTTGCCGTCGCTGCCCGTTACGGCAAAAATCCTGCACGGGCAAAGCTTCATGAAAAGCTCCATTTCGGAGGTGAGCTCCGCTCCGCGGCTTACAGCAGACTGAAGATGCTCGTCAAACGGCATAAGACCGGGTGTTCTGAAAATGAGCTCAAAGTCAAGATGCTCGAGATAATTATCACCGAGGCAGAGCTTTGCGCCGAGCTGCGAAAGAGCATCAAACTCATCCCCGAGCTGCTCGGCTGTGCGTTTATCGCAGGCTGTTACATCGCAGCCTGCGCCAAGCAGCTTTTTAATAAGAGGTGTGTTACTCACTCCGATACCGATAACGCCTATACGTTTGTGCCTAATGCTGTCAATATATTTATTCAAAGTCATGATAATAGCCTCCAATTAACTCCCGTTAACTTAAATATTATACGGCTTTAGACGTATAAAGACAAGAAAATTCTATTGACTTGCGACATTGAAATGATTAAAATACTTAACTGAGTGAGCCGAACGACCGCGGGTGCATTCCGAAAGGAAGCACATGAGGAAAGTCCGGGCTCCACAGGGCAAGGATAGCGGGTAACGCCCGCCAGGGGTGACCCTCGGACAAGTGCAACAGAAATATACCGCCGAGAGATCGGTAAGGGTGGAAAAGTGAGGTAAGAGCTCACTCGTCGCATGGAGACATGTTGACGCTGTAAACTCTATCCGGAGCAACGCCGTGGGAGGACATATGATTTGCCCGATCGTCCTCGGGAGGCGGCTTGAGCCTGCCGGCAACTGCAGGATTAGATAGATGGTCGTTTAAGACAGAACCCGGCTTACAGACTCACTCGTTTCAATATAGAAAAAACCGCCGTGTCAGGCGGTTTTTTCTTTGCTTAAGCATATCGGATGCCACCTGATGTTTAATCCCACTTTGCCCAAACATCGGGAGCATATCCGACCGTGGCCTGCTTCCCGTTGCGGACAATTGGCGTTTTGATAAGCCATGGGCATTCGAAAAGCTTTTCAAGCTTCGCATCATTCGACGCAAGATATTGCACGAGAGGGTAATCGACGTCGTCCTTATTAATCATATTGTCAAGACCGACGGCATTTTTGACGGAGTTGAGCTCTCCCCTGCTCATTCCGAATTTCATTATATCGACAAACTGATATTTGATTCTGCGTTCTTTGAAATAACGCTCGGCTTTTTTCGTATCGAAGCATTTACTTTTGCCGAAGATCTGAATGTTCACAGCGTTCTCTCCATTACCCTGAGAATATTGTTGCGGAAGATATCCTGAGCAAGCTGCTCTGAGTAATTGTGTCTGAGCAGCGTTTCGTATATTTTGCCGATATCCTGCACGCCGCTTATGCCGCTCGGCGTCTGCTCTATACCGTCAAGATCACAGCCGAGAAATACGGCTTTTTCGCCGCCGAGCGCCATGAAATGCTCAATGTGAGCAAAAACAGCGTCGATATCGCGCCCGAGGCCGAGAAACTCGGGATAAAGGTTGATGCCTGCCCCACCGCCCTGCCGGGCAAGAGCCGTAAACTGCTCATCCGTCAAATTTCGAGGTACATCGCAGATGGATTTTGAGTTGGAGTGCCCTGCTATCACAGGGCGTGTGCTTATGCCGAGTGTATCCCAAAAGCCCCGCTCGGATATATGCGACATGTCGAGCATTATGCCAAGCTCCTGCGCACGCAAAACAAAGGCTTTTCCAGCGTCAGTCAGCCCTGAGCCGCTGCCCATGGCTGCGCCGCACAGCGCATTATCATGGTTCCATGTCATATGTACGATGCGCACGCCCTGACTGTATGCAGCGTCTATATCGGTGATCTGCTCTGCACCCTCTATTGACAGCAGCGCTACGATCCTGCCCTCGTTTTCGGCAGACAGAATATCCTGAAAATTCAGACACAGTTTGACTATGTCTGAATTTTCTTCTATCTGCTTAAGAAAATATGAGATAGAGCTATCAGCAAATTTTACAGGTTCGGGGTCATCAACGGCACAGACGGCAAATACCTGCCCTGCCGGAGAATACTGCGCCAGGCGCTCAAAATCAAGCTGCATGCTGTTTTGCCTCAGCAGCTCACCGCGTTCGCGCGCATGAGTTGCCGTATCGCAATGACAGTCAAAAAGAGGAATGCTCATCATACTTCGGAGATGAGCGGCAGTATCATCGGGCTGCGCTTTGTAGTTTTGTAAAGATAACTCGAGACGGTGCTCTTTATGCGGCTTTTAATCGCTGACCAATCCTTAACTCCGCTTTCATCGCAAGCAATGACAGTTTCTTTTGTGACGCGCTTGAGCTCTTCAAGCATATCCTCGGCCTCCTTGACATAGACGAAGCCGCGCGTCAGTATCTCCGGATCGGACAAGAGCGCATTATCCCAAGATGAAAGCGTGACAACGATAACAACCATGCCGTCCTCCGCGAGTCTGTGCCTGTCGCGCATAACGACGCTTCCGACATCACCGACGCCCATTCCGTCTACCATGACTGCACCGGACTGGACAGCGCCGTTAAGCTTGACGCTTTTCTTTGATATTTCAATGACCTTGCCGTTTTCTGCAATTACTACGTTTTTCGGCTCAACTCCCATTAGCCTGCCGAGCTCGGCGTGCTTCACAAGCATTCGATATTCTCCGTGAACAGGGATAAAGTACTTGGGGCGAACCAAAGCGAGCATCATCTTCTGCTCCTCCTGAGACGCGTGGCCGGAAACGTGCAGGGCGGTATTGCGGTCGTATATTACCTCGGCGCCCTTGTGGAAAAGCTCATCTATGACCTTGCTTATCATGTTTTCGTTACCTGGGATGGCGGATGCGGATATTATGACCCTGTCTCCGGGGCTTATATTGATCTGCCTGTGCTCGGAAAATGCCATACGGTAAAGCGCGGACATAGTCTCGCCCTGAGAGCCGGTCGATATGATTACTACCTTATCCTTTGGCAGCTTGTTTATCTGCGCAAGGTCTACAAGTACATTTTCCGGAGCGTTGAGATAGCCCAAAACCGTTGCGACCCGCAAAATATTCTCCATGCTGCGGCCTGTTATGGCAACCTTGCGCTTATACTTTGCCGCAACGTCGATTATCTGCTGCAATCTGTGTACATTAGAGGCGAAGGTAGTTATAATTATGCGCTGATCGCAATTTTTAAACAGCATATCGAACGTTTCTCCGACCTTGCGCTCGGAAGCTGACAGGCCGGGCTTTTCAACATTGGTAGAGTCACTCATAAGTGCGAGCACTCCCTCGTTTCCGAGCTGACCGAAGCGCGGTAGGTCAATGACCTTGCCCTGCACGGGAGTTAGGTCTATCTTAAAGTCGCCTGTGTGCACTATCGTTCCTATAGGCGTTTTTATAGCCAAAGCAACAGCATCTGCTATACTGTGGTTTACGGCAATGAATTCAATATTGAAACAGCCGAGGCGGAATACGTCGCCCGCTTTTTTAGTGAATATCTGCGTATTGTACAGCAGATCGTGCTCTTCAAGCTTGAGCTCAATGAGTGCCGCTGTGAGCGGTGTCGCGTATATCGGGACATTCAAGTCATGAATGACATAAGGAACAGCACCGATATGATCCTCATGTCCGTGAGTGATGATTATACCTCTTACTTTTTCGGCGTTTGACTTAAGATAAGAAATGTCCGGGATAACGATATCTATACCGTACATATCTTCATCCGGGAAACCGAGACCGCAGTCAATAACGATAATATCAGTGCCAAATTCAATTGCAGTCATGTTCTTGCCTATCTCGCCGAGACCGCCGAGAGGAATGATTTTCAGCTTATGAGTCATATATTACCTCCAATATGAGTGATTGTTTCCGAAAACGCAAAGTAAAGGGATCCTCACAACATCCGCCCTGCGTCGCAGAGTGCAGTGAAGCTTTCCCCTCTGATATTCGGTATGTAATAATTATTGCAGTACAGGAATTATAACCCGTTTATCACATTTCAATTCGGCCTTCAAGGGCGCGAAGAAGCGTGGCATCGTCGGCAAACTCGAGATTTGAGCCTACGGGGATGCCATATGCAAGACGTGTTACCTTAACGTCAAAGGGCTTTAACAGGCGCGAAATGTACATGGCCGTAGCCTCGCCCTCTGTATCGGGGTTGGTTGCCATGATTATCTCTCTTATCTCGCTGTCATCAGCGGCGACGCGGCGGATAAGCTCACTTATGCGTATATCATCCGGGCCGACGTGGCTTATCGGTGACAATACGCCATGCAGGACATGATACACTCCGTTATACTCATGGCTGCGCTCGATAGACAGTACGTCGCGCGGTTCAGAGACAACGCAAACTATGCTCTTATCCCTTTTAGTGCTTGCGCACACGGAACAAATCTCGCCCTCGGTTAGATTTTGGCATATCTTGCAGCAGCAGACGTTTTTCCTTGCTTCAAGTATGGCGTTTGCAAAGCTCTCTCCCTCTCCTTCGGGCAGCGAAAGGACATGGAATGCAAGGCGCTGCGCGCTTTTGCGGCCGATACCGGGGAGTGAAGCAAATTTATCTATGAGGTTTTCGAGTGAAGCAGGGAAAAAAGGCATTTAGAATATCTCCAATAACAGTTTATGCGTTTCTTATAGCGTCTATCTGAGCTTTTCTGTCGGCTTTTCCGAAAATGGCGCTTCCGGCAACAAGAACGGTCGCACCGGAATCTTTGACGAGCTTTGCCGTAATTGGATCAACTCCGCCGTCGACCTCAAGCTCGCAGTCAAGACCGCGCCTGTCGATCTCTTGCCTGAGCTCTGCAATTTTGGGGAGCTGATCGTGCATGAAACTCTGCCCGCCGAAGCCCGGCTCGACGGTCATGACGAGTACCATATCGAGCCGTTCTATAAAAGGATACAGAACACTCGACGGTGTCCTCGGCTTAACCGCCAGCCCGACCCTTTTGCCGTTTTCCTTAACAATATCAATGGCATCGGATATGTTCTGATAAGAATCGGCCTCAACATGGAACATGACAAGATCGGCTCCCGCATCGCAGAACGCCTTTGCATACCTTACCGGCTTGTCGATCATAAGATGAACGTCAAGGAACATATCGGTAATCTTGCGGACAGATTTCAAAACAGGAATTCCGATAGAAATATTGGGCACAAAAAAACCGTCCATAACGTCAAAATGAACGTATTCCGCACCGGCGGAGCGAATATCTTTGATCTCGGAGCCCAGCTTTGTGAAATCCGCGGAGAGGATCGACGGAGCAATCTTAATCATATATATAACCTCTATGGCCTGAGCAGCATAAAATATTGCAGCGGTAAAGGTGCGCACAGCCGCTTTCATATAGTGGGGGCGCTGCTGCGTCCCCACACCTTGCGCAAAATCTATTTAATTATACTACAACATTGTAGGAATTACAAGAGAAGCAAAATATAAAAAACAGAAGGAAAATGTACTTCCTTCTGTTTTGTCATAAGTATTTACGCTTCTACGCTTCTGGCAGCTTACATACATCTATCCACTCGATGGCGTTTGAGTATTTATAGAGCTCATCAAGGTTAAGCTCAATGGCGCTGCTGCCGCTGCCGACCGCCGGAAACACGGTCTCAAAGCGCTTGAGGCTTTCATCAAGATAAACGTCGATGCCGTCGTTTATTCCGAACGGGCACACGCCGCCGACCGGGTGGCCGACAAGAGTCAGCACCTCATCGGGCGCAAGCATCTTGGCCTTCATGTGGAATTTGTCCTTGAACTTGTGGTTGTCTATCCTTGCGTCGCCCGCAGCAAGGATGAGTATGCAGCTGTCGTCTTTCTTAAATGACAGCGTCTTTGCTATCCTAGCACCCTCAACGCCGAGGGCGAGTGCCGCAAGCTCTACCGTTGCACTTGAAACGTCAAATTCGCGGACTCTGCCCTCCATACCGAATTGTCTGAAATATGCTCTGCCTTTTTCTATTGACATGTCAGTTTCACCTTATTTGAGAATGATTTTGTTGAAGTTTTTCTTGCCGCGCTTGAGAACGATACCGGACTTGAGCTCATCTGCGGTAAATGCCTTTGAAATGTCAGTGATCTTCTCGTCGTTTGCGGAAACGCCGCCCTGCTGGATATTGCGGCGAGCCTCGGACTTCGACGCGCAAAGACTCGTGAGGACGAGTGCGGTCATGATATCAAGAGCACCGTCAGTAAGATCGGCCTCGCCGAGCTCAGTCGTCGGCATCTCACCGGATGCGCCGCCGCCGAACAGAGCCTTTGCGGAAGCCTCGGCCTTCTCGGCTTCCTCCTCACCGTGGACAAGTGCAGTCAGCTCGTAAGCCAGGATCTCCTTTGCCTTGTTCAGCTGCGAGCCCTCCCAGCCGTCCATCTCATCTATCTGCTCAAGCGGCAGGAACGTCAGCATGCGCAGGCACTTGAGGACATCGGCATCGTCAACATTGCGCCAGTACTGATAGAAGTCGTAGGGAGAGGTCTTGCTTGGATCGAGCCAAACCGCGCCTGCCGCAGTTTTACCCATCTTTTTGCCCTCGGAGTTAAGAAGCAGAGTAATGGTCATTGCATGAGCGTCCTTGCCGAGCTTGCGGCGAATAAGCTCCGTGCCGCCGAGCATATTCGACCATTGGTCGTTGCCGCCGAACTGCATATTGCAGCCGTAGTGCTGGAACATGTAGTAGAAGTCGTAGCTTTGCATTATCATGTAGTTAAACTCAAGGAAGCTCAGGCCCTTTTCCATACGCTGCTTGTAGCACTCGGCACGCAGCATGTTATTGACGGAAAAGCATGCGCCGACCTCGCGCAGAAGCTCAATGTAGTTGAGCGGCTTGAGCCATTCGGAGTTGCGCAGCATTATCGCCTTGCCATCTGAGAAATCAATAAATTTCTCCATTTGCTTTTTAAAGCACTCGGCATTATGCGCGATGGTCTCCTCGGTGAGCATTTGACGCATATCCGTCCTGCCGGAGGGATCACCGATAAGCGTGGTGCCGTCGCCGATAAGGGCGATGGGGCGATTTCCTGCCATCTGAAGGCGCTTCATAAGGCACAAAGCCATGAAGTGGCCGACATGCAGAGAGTCTGCCGTGCAGTCAAAGCCGATGTAGAACGTGGCTTTGCCGTTATTTATCATGTCCTTTATTTGATCTTCGTTAGTTACCTGTGCGATAAGACCTCTTGCGACCAATTCTTCGTAAATACCCATTAAATTTTCTCCTTTTTTATTATAGCTTCGGCCGTCTTGGCCATGAATGCAATTATTTCCATACAGTCAATGCTGCCCTTGAGTTCTTCGCAGCGCACATGACCGTATTTTTCGCGTGCAATGCTGACGCACTGCTTTGCGATGGAAGCAATCTTGTCCTTCGCTGCAATATCCCGCCCGTCGGTAAACGGAAATGCAAGTCCCTCTGCCATAACGGCACCTGTCACAGCTCCGCACAGCTCGCCGCTTCTCGCACCGCCTCCGAAGCCGGCCGACAGTGCAAGCGCCGTTTTTTCGTCCATACAGGTATATTCGCAGCACGCGGCAAACACCGACTGAGCGCAGTTAAATCCTTTATTGTGATAATCCAATGCTCTTTGTCCAATATCCATAGCTGCCTCCTGTAAAAAACGCCCCCTGTACTAAGACAGAGGGCGTTGTTAACGCGGTACCACCTCTATACGCTTTCTCCTCGCGGATAAAGCCTCGGTGAGTTCATATGACTCAAGCGCTGTACCGGGCGCACCCGTCATCGCCTACTGAGCATTTCAGCGAGCCGCTCCAAGCTGTATTCATTCATCCCCACTCTCCCCTTTTCAGCAAACAGGGGCTCTCTGTACAGCGAAAAATGAATTACTCGTGCTCTTCATCGCGTTATCGAAGTGGATTATACTAAACTAATCACATCTTGTCAACTTATATTTGTCAGCAGCGGCGAGCTGCTCCTCGGCTCCGGCAAGCATGGTTTTGGTCACAACGTCGCCGCCGTGGAGTCTTGCAAGCTCCATGCGCCTTCCCGGTCTGTCAAGTTCTTTGACAACGGTGAAGGTCTTACCGTTGCGCTCCGCCTTTTCTATTTTATCATGACTGTCGGCCAATGCCGCTATTTGAGGCAGGTGAGTTATGCATAAAACCTGCTTTCCGAGCGAGAGATCGCTCATTTTCTCGCCGACGCGCTGAGCCGCTATGCCGGAAACACCTGTGTCTATCTCGTCAAACACCATTGTTTCTATGGGGTCGTTCTCCGAAAAAGCGGTCTTCATTGCGAGCATTATGCGACTGAGTTCACCGCCCGACGCGATTTTCGATATGCGACCAAGCTCCATACCGGCATTTGCCGATATGAGAAACCTTACCTCATCCGCGCCCGTGCGGTCAAAGCCGAGCTCGTTTTCCACGGGTTCAACGGAAACCTTGAAGCGAACCGACGGCATACTGAGATCCTTAAGCTCGCTGCAAATGCGCTCTTCAAGCTTAATGGCGGCATCCTTGCGGCATTTTGTCAGCGTTTCTGCTTTCTTTACGCAATTATTCTTGTGCTCTGCAAGCTGCTTTTCGAGCTTTTTGAGCATATCGTCTGAATATTCGAGCATTGCAAGCTCACGCCGGCTGTCGTCAAGCAACTTGAGCATGCCCTCTTCGTCGGCATTATATTTTCTGCTAAGACGCTTGAGAAGTGCCGTTCGTGTTTCTATGCGGTCATATTCATCGGGTGAAAACTCAAGCCCGTCGCGGAAGTCTCGTATACGCTCAGCCGCGTCGTATATAAGCTCGGATGCACTTCCTATAATGTCGGCTGTTTCACGCAGCTCATCGGATATTAGCGCGGCACGGCTCATAAGAGCTGCGGCTTCATCTATCAAAGACGCAGCGTTTTCATCGCAGGCATATAGTACGCTATATGCTCCGTCAAGAGCTTCCGTGAGCTTTTCGGAGTTGCGCAGCAGATCGCGGCGAGCTATGAGCTCGTCCTCTTCTCCCACGCGCAGCTGAGCTTTTTCAAGCTCATCAATCCTGTATTTTAAGCTATCTGCCAAACGCTCCTTCTCGGCCTCATTCATTGAGAGCTTATCCATCTCGCGTTTGCAGTCGACATAGGCGGCATAGGCGTCCCTGAATGCCGAAAACTCGCTTGATGTTTTACCGAAGCCGTCGAGATAAGCAAGGTGCGAAGACTCGTCCATCAGCTGCCGGCCGTCGTTCTGACCGTGGATATCAAGCAGCAGAGAGCCCAGCTGCCTGAGCTGCGAGACGGTCACGGGATTTCCGCACACGCGACAATTATTCTTGCCGTCGGCGGAGATCTTTCTTCGTATTATTATCTCATTCTCAGGCTCAAAATCGTTTTCCTCAAACCACTTTGCTGCGGCCCCGGTCTCAAAAACAGCCGACACGACGCCGTATTCGGCTCCGCTGCGCACAAGCTCACGGCTTGTGCGTGCGCCGATAACAGCGCTGAGCGAGTCGACGATTATCGACTTGCCTGCACCCGTTTCGCCGGTAAGGACGGTCAGCCCCCGGCCAAACTCTATATCAGCTTTTTCTATAACAGCAATATTTTCGATATGCAGCTGAGTAAGCATATAAAACCTCTTTAAAGCATTTCATCTATCTCATGGCAGAACTGTTCCGCTGCCTCATTATCTTTCATTGCCAAAAACGCGGTATCGTCACCGGCGAGAGTGCCGGCAAGAGTTTCGATGTGCATAGAGTCGAGTGTCGAGCATGCTGCCGACGCAAGACCTGGCAGGGTTTTTATGACGATGATATTCTGTGCTACTGCGTAGGATGTAACGCTTTCGCGGAATATCTTGCGCAGGCGCATATCTCTGTCATTATTGCGTGATTTACCGCTGACGGCATAGTGATATTTGCCGTTGCTGCCAAGCTCCTTTACGAGATGCAGCTGTTTTATATCTCTTGAAAGCGTTGCCTGAGTGCTGGAGATGCCGTGCTCGGAGAGCGCCTGAATAAGCTGCGCCTGAGTCTCTATCTCCCGGCTCGAGATTATTTGGAGAATAACGCTTTGTCTTGAATCTTTCAACTGAGTGTCCCCTTTCAGTCAACTCTGTATTGCAGTTTATCAAATGTGGAATCATAAAAGCTGCGTTCACCGAGATATATAAGATTGGCTATCCTTGCCGAATTGCGAACTACGACTATATCTTCATTTGCAAGCTCAAAGCCGTCGGTTCCGTCGACAGATACATATGCGCGCCTGTCGTGCAGCTTCTCGGCCTTTACGGCTATCGTATGATAAGGTGAAAGCACAAAGCTTCTTGAGCCGATATAATGTGCGCAGATCGGCGATATGATGAAATTCTTGGCCTCCGGTTCGACTATAGGTCCGCCTGCGGACATTGAGTATCCTGTAGACCCCGTTGGGGTTGAGACGATTATCCCATCGCCGGAATAGCTCATAATTCGCTCGTCATCGCACCAGGCGGTGAGCTTTATGCAGTCGCCCATTCCGTGGATAACAGCGTCGTTAAGGCCGACGTCTTTATATATAACCTCGCCGTTTCGGATGAGCTCGACATCTATCATCATTCTTAAGCTTGACGAGTAATTACCTGCCGCGGCATCAAGAATAAGCTCCAAGTCTTCGGGTTCGAGCGAAGCCATGAAGCCCTTTGTTCCGAGGTTAACGCCCAGCATCGGTATTTCGGTATGGTTCAGATATCTCGCGGTGTGGAGAATAGTGCCGTCGCCGCCTATGATGATAAACAGCGCGGCTCTGTCCGCAACGGCGCTCCACGCGGTAAGCTCAACGTCGCCGGGGATGACCGAGGCGTCATGCGCGCCGAACACGGGACATATGGCGACCTTATATCCATTTACAAGCAGTATGTCTCTTGCCTTTTTTGTAAGCTCAAGGCCGCAATCCCGATAAGGGTTTGGGCACAAAACAATAGGTTTAGCCATTTTAACCTCACAATTTTTCATGCGAGGCGTCAACGACAGCCTGCGCATCTATAATAGGGGGATCAAATATACCTTTTTTCATATAGCACAGATATTCCCTATTGCCCTCCGGGCCTTTTATGGGCGAAAAATCAAGTCCCATGACTGTCATACCGACGCTTGGAGCAAAGTCCAAAACATTCGCAATTACGGCAAGGTGTACGTTTTTGTCGCGTACGACGCCCTTTTTGCCGACTTCTTCCCTTCCGGCCTCAAACTGAGGCTTTATAAGGCAGATAAGCTCACCGCCACCTTTCAGCAGTGAGCACACCGCCGGAAGTACGAGCTTAACTGATATAAACGACAGATCCATCACCGCCAAGTCGATCGGCTCAGGTATCTGCTCAGAGCTTATATAGCGGATATTAGTGCGCTCCATATTTATGACACGCTCGTCCTGTCTGAGACTCCACGCAAGCTGTCCGTATCCAACGTCGACGGAGTATACCTTCTTCGCACCGTTTTTCAGGAGAACATCGGTAAAGCCGCCGGTAGACGCGCCGCAGTCGATACAGACCTTATCTGTCGGGTCTGCGGGGAAAACCTTGAGTGCCTTTTCAAGCTTAAATCCGCCGCGGCTGACATACGGAAGCGCCGCGCCTCTGACCTCGACATCTGCGTCGGGCGACACCTGCATTCCGGGTTTGTCCGCACGCTGCCCGTCGACAAAAACAAGGCCGCTCATTATTGTCGTTTTTGCTCTTTCTCTGCTCTCCGTCAGTCCGAGATCAAAAACGAGCTGATCGAGTCTGATTTTTTTCATTTTTCACCCCTGATCAGCTTTTCGGCTTCATTGGCAAGACTGTTTGCGTCAAGGCCGCAATGAGCAATAAGCTCCGGCACCGTTCCCTGAACGACGATGCCGCTGCCGAGATTCGGAGTATACGCGGCGCTTATCTTAACGCCGCCGCGCTCTGCACAGGCAAGTATCTCATCTGCTATGCAGCCGCTTTGGCAAACCTGCTCACTCATGAGAAAATAGCCTGTTTTCCGCATAGACGCGATTATATCGCCGTAATAACGGCTATTCAGCCGTGAAAGCTTGAATACATCGGCGTGTATGCCCTTATCGGCAAGCTTTTCCGCCGTGTCAAGCGCGATATTAATATCAGTTCCGTAAGCGGCAATCGTAATATCGCCTCCGCTGCGCAGCTTAACGCAGCCGTCGCACATACAGTCTTTATATCTGCCCTCTCCGCCGCGCGGATATCGAACGGCTACTGGGCCGGACATGCGGTTTATTGCCTCGTCGAGCATGGATTCGAGCTCGGCAAAGCTTGCAGGACACAGCACCTGCATATGGGGTACGGAGCGCAGATAGCTTATATCAAACGCGCCGTGGTGAGTTTCGCCGTCGTTGCCTACAAGCCCTGCTCTGTCAACGCAGAACACAACGTGCAGATCCTGAAGCGAGACATCGTGTATGAGCATATCATACGCGCGCTGGAGAAAGCCCGAATATATTGCTACGACCGGCGTGAGTGCTTGCTTTGCCATGCCGGCAGCCATTGCGACCGCGTGCTCCTCGGCTATTCCTACATCAAAAAAGCGGTTTTGAAAGCGTTCCGCAAACTCTGTAAGCCCGGTTCCCGCGCACATGGCGGCCGTTATGGCGACAATATCGTGATTTACCTCCGCGAGCTGAGTGAGCTTCTTTCCGAAAACAGATGAAAAATCAGGCTTTGCCTCCTGAATCTTGCCTGTGGCAGGGTCAAATTTACCGACGCCGTGGTATTTTTCCGGGTGCTCCTCAGCATATTTGCAGCCCTTGCCCTTCTTGCTTATAACATGCACAAGAACAGGCATATTCATCTCTTTGGCCCATCGGATAACGGTCTCAAGCTGGTCGACATCATGCCCGTCAACAGGACCGAGATAGTATATGCCCATAGCGTCAAACATGTTGGACGGAAGTAATGACTTTTTTAGCGCCTCTTTCATCTTGTGGCTTAAATTATAAAGACCATCCATACCGCTTACGGCCTGCCTGTACCAGCGCTTAAAATTAATATATCCAGGCTTTACACGCTCTTTGGACAAAAGCTTCGCCATACCGCCGACGTTTCCGTTTATGCTCATGCCGTTGTCATTTAGAATAATGACCATAGGCTCGCTGCTGCCGCCGACGTTGGCAAGTCCTTCGTATGCAAGGCCGCCTGTGAGCGCACCGTCGCCTATAACGGCGCACACACTGTAGTTTTCGCCCTTTATGGTTCGCGCCCTTGCCATTCCGAGCGCAACTGAAACGGAGTTCGATGCGTGACCTGCTATAAAAGCGTCGTCATCAGCCTCGTAAGGCTTCGGAAAGCCGGAAAGCCCGCCGTAGCAGCGCAGCGTTCCGAAGGCATCGCGCCTTCCGGTAATTATCTTATGAGCATAGCTTTGATGCCCCACATCGAATACAATTCTGTCGGCTGCGCTGTCGTAGACTCTGTGCAGCGCGACCGTGAGCTCGACCGTGCCCAAATTGGATGCAAGGTGCCCGCCCGTTTTTGAAACATTGTCGATTATAAACTCGCGCAGCTCGCTGCATAGCCGGGGGAGATCGCTCTTACTCAGACGCTTTATATCATTAGAGGAATTGACTTTATTCAAAATATTCAAAACAATACCTCAGAATTAATTAAATATTCGCAAAATGTGCTATAATGTATAATAACAAACCGCGGCGAATATTACAATAGATATTCACCGCGGTTTTACAGATTATTCACTTCAATTCTTTCTTTTTACCATGGAATCGGCAAGCTCACAGAGAAATTCAGTGTCCTCAAACGCGCCGGTGAGAGAATTTTTGGCCGCATCCGTGAGCTTTTCGATCATCTGCATGCACTTTTCTTCACCAAGCAGAGCCATATAAGTGTTCTTATGCTCCTGGGCGTCCGATCCGACTGGCTTACCGAGCTCCTCACTGGTGCTGATAACGTCCAAAATATCGTCGCGGATCTGGAATGCCGCGCCGATGCAAGCTCCGTATTGAGCGGCGGCTTCAAGCATCGCCTCGTTTCCGCCGGCAGCTGCAACACCCATGCGGCATGCCGCTATGAGAAGCGCGCCGGTCTTGCGTGAGTTTATATCATTAAGCTCATCCTCGGAAAGAATCTTGCTCTCTCCTATCATATCAAGATACTGCCCCGCGCACATTCCGTCGCTGCCTACAGCGTCGGCAAGTATCTCAACACAATTTGCCCTCGCCTCTGCGGAAAGAGAGCTGCGCGCTATCGTACCGAAGGCCTCGGCCTGAAGAGCGTCGCCTGCAAGCGTCGCCGTGCATTCGCCGTAAACAATGTGATTCGTCGGCTTGCCGCGGCGCAGATCATCATTATCCATGCATGGAAGATCATCGTGGATAAGGCTGTATGTGTGCAGCATTTCAATGGCGCAGGCAACAGGCAGCGCTTTCTCGATGTCACCGCCGGAAATGCGGCAGAATTCCAAAACAAGTATGGGGCGAATACGCTTGCCGCCGGCCGTCAGGCTGTAGTGCATGGATTCAAGAAGACCGTCATAGCTCAGCCCCGAGGGAACAAAATACTCTGCAAGCTTTGCATCTACAAGATTTTTGTATTCGTTTGCAGTCATGTCATTCACCAAAGGGGAGCTCTTCCGGCTCACCGTCCTGCCCTTTTCTGAGCTTTACTACCTTTTGTTCAGCCTCGCTGAGCAGAGTGTCGCAATTAGATATGAGAGCGGTGCCCTCCTCAAAAAGCTTGAGCGATTCGCTCAGCGGAGCATCGCCGCGCTCAAGCTGCTTTACGATCTCGTCAAGCCGTTTTATCGACTCCTCAAAGCTTGGTTTTTCCTTAGCCATTACTATTTGCCTCACTTTCATCTACAGTGCATTTTATAAGGCCGTCAGAAACGCTCAGGCTCAGCTTATCGCCTGCGTTCACATCGCTGACGCTTTTTATAAGCTCGCCGTTTTCCCCGGATGCAATCGCATATCCCCTGCCGAGCACTTTAAGCGGGCTCATTGCATCGAGTGCCGAGGCAAGCGCCACAAACTTGTGCCGGTTTGCCGCATTTGTCTTTTCCGCGGAAGCTATAAGCTTTCCGCGCACATAGTCAAGCTCCGTGCGCTTTGTATCTACATAAGCCATTGGATCCTGCAGAACACGACGGTTTTTTATATCGTCGAGTCGAGTGTTCATGCGATTGAGGCTTTTCTTCATGGCCTGCGTTTGGCGAATGCTCATATTCATAAGATACTCATGCATCTCGCCCTCGTCGGGAACGGCTATCTCCGCAGCGTTTGACGGGGTCGACGCTCTTACATCGGCGACATAGTCGGCAATTGTTACATCCGGCTCGTGTCCGACGGCAGAGATGACAGGCAGCTCGGATTCATATATTGCCCTTGCAACGCGCTCGTCGTTAAATGCCCACAGATCCTCTATCGAGCCGCCGCCGCGGCCGGTTATTATGAGATCCGCGACCTTGTGGCGGTTTGCATAGCGTATTGCGCCGACTATTTCCGGCGGTGCTTCAACGCCCTGGACCCGAACCGGCAGCAAAACGACCTTCGTCATGCTCCAACGAGTGCCGAGTATACGGATCATATCGTGAACGGCCGCGCCTGCCGATGAGGTTATGATGGCTATCTTTTCGGGAAACTGCGGAAGCGGCTTTTTATGCGCCGGGTCAAACAATCCCTCGGCAGCAAGCTTTGCCTTAAGCTGCTCGTAGGCTATCTGAAGATCGCCCGTTCCCTCGGGAATGAGGTCGGTGCAGTAAAGCTGATATGCTCCGTCGCGCGGAAACACCGACACACGCCCAAAAGCAGTGACACCCATTCCGCTTTCGGGACGAAATCGCAGCTTGGATGCACTGCTTTTAAACATAACACAGCGAAGACTGCTCTCGGCATCCTTGAGCGTAAAATAGTGATGCCCCGACGGATATATCTTGTAGTTTGATAATTCGCCGCGCACACAGACCTTGCTAAGAGTGGGTTCGCCGTCTATAAGCGTTTTAATTATCTGGTTAAGCTCGGATACTGTAAGGGTCTCCTGATTCATCACACCGTCTCCGTAACAGCCTCAGCCACCGCTTCGGAGCTTACTGTATCGGCAGGCTCTCCGCGCATTATGCCGCCGAGAATGCCGTTTATAAACGACACAGTCTCCGGCTCATCATAGCCCTTTGCAAGCTCGATTGCCTCGTTTATTGCAGTGCCTGACGGGATATCGTCCATATACATTATCTCGCTCACTGCGCAGCGCAGGATAGCTATCGCTGTTTTCGACATTCGCTCCGGCTTCCAGCCCTGGGCGTATTTTTCGATGAGCTTGTCTGTCTGAATACGGTAGTCATAGACAGTCTTGACAAGGCGCGAGATATACTCGCGCTGCTTCTTTTCGGGGTACTCGGCAAACAGCTCGTTTTCCTCTGCGAGAGTATCATAGTACTCTTTGCCGAAAAACTGATCAAGCAGCTCGTCAACGGGCTTTTCGCTTGCGCATGCGTAAAAGCTGAGCTGCACCGCTATTTCTCTGGCGGTAGTTCTTTTCATTTCCAAATACCTCGTATCTTACTTTTCAAACGCAACGCCCGAGACGTGAACGTTTATCTCGGCCTTCTCGACACCCGTGACAGCCTGAACTACCTCGCCGACGGAGTTCTGAACGTTGCGCGCGACATTAACGATATTGCAGCCGTAGCGAACGAGGATGATAACATCGACCTTTACTGTGTCGTCTATTATCTGAACGGTAATTCCCTTGGACATGGTCTTAATGCCGATAAGCTCCGCGATTTCGCCTGTCGTTGTGTTGGATATCGCGGCAACGCCTTCAACCTCTGTTACGGCCGTGCGAACCATTGCGGAAATAACTTCCTCGGATATATTTATGCTGCCGTTTTCGGCTTTGCAGCTAATGTAATTTTCACTCATGATGTGCCTCCGTTGTGTCTGCACCGACGGTGCAAAAATTCTGTCATAGTATTGTACCACAACATAAGGCAAAAATAAAGAAAAAAGACGGGTTTATCCCGTCTTTTTTTTTACGATGGAACCTCAATTACATTCAGCTGAGCCGCTGTATATGAGGTCTCGGAGGTGACTGTCTCGGTTATTCTGGCAACGGCGGCCTCACTGAGACCGTCCTTCGGGGCGGGCACGGCTACTGTTATTGAGTCATCGCTCATATAAACGACGCAGTCTGAAAAATCCTTTGCCAGAAGTTTATTTTCAAGCTGGGATTCCTTCATGGAGTAGTTTGCCATAGCCGATATGGATGTCATTGCGGAATCTATCGTCTCCTGCGAGGCGGTGTCGGACTTGACGGCATCCTCGAGCAACTTAATTGCTTCATCGCGCGATACCTGCCGGTTAAGACGCGCCTCGGCAAAATAGCCGTTTGAGCTTTTTGTGTTTGCAGCCTCATAGGCTTCATTTGCGGCCTTCATTGCAGCATCCTCGGCCTTTACCATAGCGGGGTCGGCCGTTCCCCATTTGTTGTTGTACGACCAGTTAAGATACACCGCTGCGCACACGAGCAGCAGCACCGCCGCAATAGTTACATTTCTTTTAATATGCTTCATTTTACCCTCCTATATTCGGCGCAGTTTTGATTACCTGAATGCTATCGCCGGAAAGTCCCGTGAAGGCCTCAACGGCTTTTACTACAGAAAGCTTTACGGCGGCGTTATCCGCTCCGTCACACACGATGACGGCTCCGGTCTCTGAGAGCAGCACCGTCACATTTCCGACGCCGTCGCATTTTCGGAGCACTGCCGTTAAGCGCTGCTCATCGCTCTGCGCATCGGTGCCGGCCGATTTTGTTCCGCCTACCGGGATAAGCATTATAATAAGCCCAAGCACGAGCGCAAGCAGAGGGTATTTAAATTTATTAAGCCCGTTTTTCAGTTTATCGGTCATTTGCTTCATTGCTCCAATTCTGATTAGCGATGCTTATTCCAAGCTGAGATTGGATATAGTCGGACAGTCTGCTTTTCTGCTCGCCTGTAGCCGTGGAAATGATTTCGGCCTCGTGCGGATACCAGTAGCCGTCGCTGCTCCACAGTGCTGTAACGGTAACATCGGATAACTCCGCACCCACTTCATCGGCTTTGTCCAATATATATGCACGGCATTTGTCTTCTATGATAGTGCGGTTTAAATTTTTGCTGTAATCCTCGCCCCGACCGATATATTTCCCGGCATCGAGTTCATAATGCGCCATCGCCTTTGAATACGCGTCAAAGTCAAGCTCGGCAAGCGGTGAAGCGATTGCTGCGCACATTGCAACGGCGCAGATGATGGTCAAAGCCTTTTTCACCCTGCCCTCGGGCGTCAGCAGCATTGCTGTTGAGCATACGATGCCCGTATATATGACCGCGTGCAGCCATTGGCTGAAAATCTCCGACATTATCCTCCCACCGCCTTTATTGATATTGCCATGGATACGAACAGAATTATAGAACAGCAACCGGCAAGGCCGAGGATCATGCCTATGGCAGAGCCGATGCAGTCGGTCAGCGAGGCAAGCTTTTTGCAGCCGAAGGCTCTCACTGCCGCTGCCGCAAGCTTATACCCGAGATAGTTTATCGCCATAACGGCAAACGGCGAAACGCACACGGCAAGAAGCGCGAGCATGCCGAATACGCCGACAGCATTGCGCATGGCCTCCGCTCCGGCAACGACCGTGGACGCCGCATCGGAGATTATACTTCCGACAACGGGCAGCGCCGTAGATATTGCGGTTTTTGCGAGTTTTGAAGCTACTGCGTCGCCGCCGGAGGCAACAATCGAGCTTATACCTATGTATGCCGTGAAACCGATAGCTATCGCTGTCATTAAAAATGTGCTGACGCGCTTTAGCAGAGAGGATATACCTCCGAGGCTTTTACTGCCGAAGGATGATGCCGCTATGCTTACGGCAAGATATGCATTGATAAGCGGGAGTATAAAGCTCTGCGCAACGGTGACAAATGAGTCCATAAACAGAACGGATGCCGCGTATTTGACCGTAGCCGATGAAAGCGTACCGCAGGCGGCAGAGGCGGCGCACATTGCCGGCAGAAGCGTTTTTGAAAAGCCGGACAGCGTCGTTATAACCTCCGAGCCCGATGATATGAAGGAGTTTACATCAGCAACGCTTATTATTGCTATTGCCGCGCATCCTCCGAGTGTTACATATTCGGGTGCATCGTCGCAGAACACGGTGAGCACGGCACATATCATAGCTACGGCAATTATGCCTACAGCTCGTTTTATAACGCCGCCGGCTCCGCCCGAAACAGCCTCGGTGAACGCATGTACGAGCCTTGACAGCCCGTCCTGCGGTGATTGCGCGGTATCTCCGACGAGCTCGTTGGCGTAGTCTGGGAGCGAATCGTGCAGCTGCGTATCGTCATAGGGTACCGCATAGCACGGCGTTATAAGCAGTATCGAGAATATAAGGATAAATATAAGCTTTTTCATATCAGTCCGCCGATCGTCTCTAAAAGTGAGCTTATTAAGGGAAGCGCCGTAAACAGTGCTGCGGCGGATCCGAGCATTTCAACAGCCGAGGCTATTCCGCTCTGTCCCGCGTCCTTGCACAGGCCTGCGGTTATCTTGACGATAACTGCTATTCCTACGCATTTAATTATCGGGAGAAACAACGCGGAACTGAGCCCGGTTTGCGATATGGCGTATCGCACGAGCTCCAATATGCTCTCAAACAGCTGCACTGACGTAAAGCAGATTACTGCAGCGGCCGCAAGCGCGGCTGAAAGTCCGAGCTCCTGATTACTCTTTTTAATAAGCAGAATGCACAGCGCCGAGATTATTGCTATCGCCGCGGCCTTTATCACTATCTCCATCAGAGCTGAAACAGGTCTTTTATGAGCACGAAAAGCTCGCTGATCTTCTGCACCACAACAATGAGCACGACTACCAGTGCAGCAATTGTTGTCATAAGCGCCTGCTCGTCCCTCCCCGAGCGTGACAGCAATATGTTAAGTACGGCAACGAGTATGCCGACTGCCGCTATTTTGAATATGAGCTCAACTTCCATTGTTCCTCCTCAGATCAGCACGATGGCGGTGATAAGCCCCACGGCTCCGCCTATGCCGATATACATTCTTTTGTTTGCACCGAACGTTTCACGAAGGATATTCTGCTCTGCCGATATCTCGGCAATGCAGCGGTCGAGCGCTGCGCATTGCATGGAACTTTCGTATCTACCCAGACTGCCGCCGAGAGCTTTGAGAGCCGACAGTGAGCGCTGTGATATACATTGCAGGCAGCTTTCCGCCGCGCTTGACCAAATTGTACAAAACGTTTTATCGCCGAGCTTTGAGAAATCGCCGATCACCGCTTCAATAAAACACGCCGTATTGCCGGTGGCCATGCCCGATACAACATTGAGAACATCATCAAGGGCGGATGCGCGTGAGGATATCTCGCTTTTCATGAGCATCAGCACAGAAATAAGCATGCCGTATGTCTTGTCCAGCTCGCAGAGACTGTGCGCTTTCATAATGCCAGCAGCTGTGCAGCCCAGCATTATTAGAATCGTGCCGATAAGGTTCATTGCAGGCTCTCCCATCTGTAGCTGCGTTCACCGCCCCTGTTTTCAATTATGACAGCGGCGGTGAAGGCTCCCGATTCAATGAGCCCGCGATACACAGCACGTTTTTTCAGTTCATTGACAGACTCCGCGTGCGCCGAAGCGATAACGCGTACTCCGCAGCCTATAGCAGAAGCTGCCGCCGAGCAATCGGCTGGAGACGATATTTCGTCCATAGCTATGACCTGTGGGTTCATTGCACGCAGCAGCATCATAACGGCCTCGGACTTAGGCACATCCGACATCACATCTGTCATTGGTCCTATATCAAATTGAGGCGCACCGCGATACACTGCTGCCAGCTCACCGCGCTCATCGGCAACGGCAACTCTTGTGCCCGAGACGGACATAGAGCGTATCAGCTCACGAAGAAGCGTCGTTTTGCCTCCGCCGGGCGGAGAGACGATAAGCGTATTATCTCGGCTGTCACGGAGTGCTTTTGCGGCTTCTCCGCCGCAGCAGTGCACTTCATGCGGTATGCGGATCGACACTGAGCTGAAATCGCGAAGCCCGACTACTGCGCCGCCAGATATTATACCTGTGCCGCATACCCCGAGACGAAGTCCGAATCCACAGCTTATAAAGCCCTTGACCATGTCATGCTGAACAGCGTGGACAGAGGCGCGAGTCGCCTTTTCTATTACGCAGGCAATGTCGTCCTGTGTGACTGCGGCATCCGATATTGGCAGCTCCGTGCCTCCTACAAGAGCTGTTGGAGCACAGCCTGTCCGAAGCCGGAATTCCTCGGCGAAACTAGGCTCTTTGCCGAGAGCTGCAGCCGTTTTTGCCGGCAGCAGTCTCACGGCTTCATCATACGCATTCATCATTTTTATATCACCGGTATAAGGAGCAGGCGTCCATCGGGTGTGCCGTCAATTTCATTTATCAGCTTTATGAGCTCAACATCCGAGCCGTATTTTTTCGCAAGGCTCCAAAGATCTCCGTCCGAACAGCGGCACATATATAAGGCAGCATCCGATTTTTCGCGGTCCAGCTCTGTTTCGTCGACCTCGCTTATCATGAAGACACTGTCATAGCTGAGATATTTCATCGCAAGCGTTACTGATATATCGGCATTTACACCGTCTCCGACGGCGGAGGCGCTTACGGATACACTTGTGACGTACGCCTCGTTGGGTCTGTGATCAGAGTTTAGCTCAAACTGCGTCTTACCTCTTATACGGCAGGCCCTTAGCTCTCCATCTCGGTCTTTATATATGACATCAGCAGTAACGGGAATGAGCACATTTTTTTCGCCCATCTCCGCGCAAGCTGCACACGCCGATGAAAAAAGAATCTCCTCGGCGCCGTAGTCTGAATTGTATGACAGGCGTACGCTCCGAGTCTGCGAGTCCTGCTCGACTTTCGTAAGGCATCGCAGCTCGCTCCGTGTAAGGCCGAGCTGCTTTTTGCAGGAATATGCATCGCTTATGTATCTGATGCTTCGCTCCTGATTGCACACTATCTGTATTGCGGCGCGGATATCCGCCGAAAGCTTTTTGTCAAATGCCTCGAAATACTGTCCGGTAACCATTGCGAATGCAGATACCTCAGGCTGCGTGCAGCTGTCAGTAAGCTCAAACAGCTGAGAAAACGGAAGCGAGAAGCTTGCCTGCCGGGGCATACCCGACACAAGATACAAGGCCTCTATTTCCGCTGTTCCCTTTACAATGAGCTTTGTACCCACGACCTCGCTGCCGCCAAGCTTTATGCTGCTGAATGCCGTGACAAAGTCGCCGCCGTGAAGCTCCTCCGGCAGGTCGAGCTCATCCTCGATGCTCAGCGTTTTTTCGGAAACGAGCTCTATGCTCCTGCATTTGAGCTCCTGCGTTTTGAAAAACAGCTTATCCCGCGCCTCGGCAGGCGGCTGCGTCCAGCAAACGTCGACATATTTATAGCAGCATTGCTCCATAAAAACGTTTGCACTTATAGATATTTTCCGAGGATTGACCGCCTTGGCATCAGCGGAAAGTGACAGAAGCTTTGTAACGGCAAGGCTCGTGCTGTCCGCTCCCGGAGCGTCAAAGCTCAATTCAAACGCGGTTGTTGTTCCGACAACGCGAACACCATCCCCCGTTTCGGGGATGTACATGACAGTGATGTCTATCTCACCGCTTACGAATACTGTGTCCTGGCTTACGGTTTTTTCGCGTATTCTGCACTGCCGGCGACAGCACAGGATGCGGAGTATATCCTCCAGCGTGTCCGGAACTATGAGCTCTGTGTCGCTGTGCGCCTCGGAAGCGGAGCTGCACAGTCTTTTATAGACGCTGCCCTGCTTGCTTTTAAGTTCGATCTTCATTGCATTTCTCCTTAAACTTGCTTTGTACATACTATGCCGCCGTATCCGGCTTAATGACAGCGAATGAGCCAGACCCCGAGACATATTAGAGCCGCAGCCAGCATGAACCACCAAAACTGCGTCGGAAGTATGAGAGAAAGGATTATGATAATGCCCGAAACTATTGCAATAACGGCGAATAACGCACACGGACCTTTACGCAAAAAAACCGCCCCCAGCACACGCGTTTTTTATAAAACGTATGCCGGAGACGGTCGTTATATTCTATTTATTTTCCCAAAACCTGTTCTTTGCCGCAAGCTCATAGAGCCTAGCGTATGAATCATATCGGCTTTTTTGTATGCGCCCTTCTTTAACGGCGGCCGTAACTGCACAGCCCGGCTCTTTAAGATGAGCGCAATCGGCAAAGCGGCATGAGCCGATATAGTCTTTAAAATCGCGGAAGTCATATTGAAGCTCCGACTTATCAATAGTCTGCATCATTTCGATCTCAAACGATGCAAAGCCCGGCGTGTCCGCGATATATGTATCATCGCCGGCATCAAACAGCTCAACATGGCGCGTCGTATGTCTGCCTCGACCGAGCTTTTCGCTTACCTCGCCAACCTTAAGACGCAGCTGCGGGAGCATGGCGTTTAATATGCTCGATTTTCCCACGCCGGAGTTACCGGTGAACGCGCATATTTTGCCCTTGAGCGCGTTTTTAAGCTTCTCTATGCCCTCTCCGGTCTCGGCGCTGACTCTGTACGTCTCAAAGCCCGAGGCAGAATAGATATTAAACAGCTCGTCGGCGGGGTCAATGTCGGCTTTATTTATGCATACTATAAGCTCACAACCGGCTTCCTCGGTTATAACGGACACTCTGTCTATTAAGAACGGATCCGTCACTGGATTTGTGTTTGCCGCGATGAATACAAGCGCGTCAATATTGGCTACTGAAGGTCGAATAAAAAAGTTTTTGCGCTCGTATACAGCTGTGACATAGCCTTTTGAACCGTCCGCATCGAAACTCACTCTGTCGCCGACCATGGGCGACGTGCCGTCAAGGCGGAATTTCCCCCTAGCGCGGCATTCATATACGCCGCTGCCGGAATCAATATAATAAAAGCCGCTGAGCGCCTTGATTATTGTTCCGTCCATTCAGCTACCGCTTCCCGACGGGCCGGAGGATATTGTTATGGATATCTTCGTATGCTCCTCGACCTGAGTTCCCGCAGCAACGTTCTGATCTATGACCGTTCCCGCGTCGAGGTCACTGTCCGCCGTTGAGATATTTCCTATGCTGAGATTGCTGCTTTCGATTTTTTCGATTGCGGCCTGCTTGGACAGTCCCTTGAGCTGAGGCACCTTAGTCATTACCGCTTCGGGTCCTGTGCTTATGATGATCTTTACCTCAGAGCCCTCATCGGCGGCAGCACCGGCAACGGGATCGGTGCTTATAACATAGCCCTTCGTTATGCTGTCCGACGGAGCCTGTTCGATCACGTAAGTAAAGCCCGCGTCCTGGATCATGCTTATGGCCTCTTCCCTTTCGCGGTTTACGATATCCGGAACTCGGAGCAGCCGTTTCTGATCGTCAACGGTTTCCGCGGCGCAGACTAGCTCGACAACGATTTTGCTGTTTTTATCGTTTACGGATTTGCTGCGACCGGCTTCCGGATCCTGCGAAAGGATTATTCCGTATTCGTGGTCAAGGTCTACCTTGAAGGTTACCTTGAAGTCATAGACCTTCTTGTAGTCTTTATCATTTATTACATCTTCATAGTAACGGCCGACGAAATTATCTACTTTGACCTTTACAGGGTCTGAAAACAAGTCCTTGAGAAAATATCCGTTTAAGAAAACAAAGCCTATTATGACAAACAGCAGAACAGCAAGTATGCCTGAGCTGAGAGCTATCTTACGGCTGCGCCGGCTTTTATTCCTGCGCGGCGGCTGCTCGTCGCTGTCTATGAGCACTGCCTCGGAATCCTCAAGCACATGAGCGGCAAGGCTTTGAGCCTTGTATTGCTCAAGGTCTGTAAGCAGCTCGCTTGCGGTTTGATAGCGTTTATCTATATCGGAGTTCATTGCCTTGAGGCATATGCGCTCAAGCTCCTCGGGAATATCGGGAACCAGTTCTCGTGGGCTTACAGGATCGGTGTTCATGTGCTTTACGGCGACCTCAACATCGGAAGTGCCGATATACGGCAGCTTGCCGGTGAGCATTTCGTACATAACGATGCCGAGTGAGTATATGTCGCTTCGCGCATCGGGAGCCTGACCGCGCGCCTGCTCGGGCGCAATGTAGTGTACGGAGCCGACGGTCTCGCCGTTGTTCTCTTCGATATCGCTTTCAAGAGAGGCAATGCCGAAGTCTGCGACCTTGATCATGCCGTCCTTGAGCAGCATAATATTCTGAGGCTTTATATCGCGGTGGATGATGCCCTTGCTGTGAGCATGCTCGAGAGCTTTTGCAATCTGGATGCTGAAATCCAAAACCTCGGAGGGCTCAAGAACGCTTTTCTTCTGCAAATACTGCTTGAGCGTTATGCCGTCTATCAGCTCCATGACGATATACTCGACATCGTCACTGTGGCTTACGTCATACACAGAGACAATGTTCGGGTGGGAAAGCATCGCTACGGCCTGCGACTCGGCTCGAAAACGCCGGCGAAGCTCGGTATTTGCGGCAGTTTCGTCGCGCATTATCTTGACCGCGTCATATCTGTTAAGCCTGTGGCACAGAGCCTTATACACATTCGCCATGCCGCCAGAGCCTATAAGCTCGATGATCTCATAGCGGTCATCAAGGATCCTGCCTATATATTTATCAGTACTGTTTTCCATAATAGCACCTTTTTATATCAAGTCTTAATTAAAACGATAGAGACATTGTCTCTCGCTCCGCGCGCAAGCGCAAGCGCCATGAGCTTGGAGCAGACGTCCTTTGGCAGGGCGTTTTCCCTGAAATGATCGTGTATCTCCTTATCGCTGACCATGTTGCTCAGACCGTCCGAGCACAGCAGAATACCGTCTCCCTTACGGAGTGGGCATTCAAAATAATCAGGCTCTACGGACGCATCGACGCCGAGAGCGCGGGTGATGATATTTTTCTTCGGATGATGCGCCGCTTCCTCCAGGCTTATCGCCCCCATGGCGACAAGCTCCTCGACATACGAATGGTCGCGGCTTATCTGCCTTATTTCGTCTTTTGACAGATAGTATGCCCTGCTGTCTCCGACGTTGACGAGGCAGGCCTTGCGCCGCGTTATGATGCCGCCGACGAGCGTGGTGCCCATGCCGCTGTAGTTCGCGTCAAAGCGCGAATATTCATAGACGACGCCGTTTGCGTCGGCGCAGCTGTCGCGTAGAAGCTTTTCGTGGCTTCCCATTATTAGACGCGGCGCGACAAGGCTTTCATACACGCGGCTTACAAACTCCTTGCTTGAGAGCCTGCTTGCAAGGTCGCCGGCCTTGGCACCGCCCATACCGTCGCATATGACTGCGATCACGCATTTGCGCTTGTCGCAATTTTCAATAATATAGCTGTCCTGATTTTCGCTTCTGACCTTACCCTTGTCAGTTATACCGAAACTTTTCATTTTATCCGATTGCCCTTCTGCATTTTTCTGCGGAGCTGACCGCAGGAGGCTTCAACATCGCCGCCGAGCTTGCGCCGAACCGTTACATTAACGCCGTTATCCTCCAAAATCTTGACAAATGCCTTGATATGTCCTTGAGTCGATGGCTGAAAACGGCTTTCCTCAACGTGGTTCATAGGTATTAGATTGACATGCGCTCCGACGTACCTTGCGCGTTTGGACAAAAGCTCTGCATGGTACTGCGTGTCGTTCACGCCGTCGATCATTATATACTCAAACGATATCCTGCGGCCGGTTTTTTCGTAATAACGGCGGCAGCACTCCATGAGCTCGTCCACCCCTCTGCCGTGGTTCGCCGGCATTATCTTTGAGCGGGTCTCATCATCGGGCGCATGCAGAGATACCGATAATGTCAATTGTAAATTAAGCTCTGCCAGTTTGTCAAACTTTTCTGTTATTCCGCAGGTAGAGAGCGAAATGTGCCGCATACCGATATTCATGCCGTCAGGGTGATTTACAAGCTCGAGGAATTTGACGACATTGTCAAAATTATCGAGAGGCTCGCCGATGCCCATGAGGACGATGTTTGATATCGGCTTTCCCGAGTCAAGCTGCGAGAACATGACCTCTTCAAGTATCTCGTTCGGCTCAAGGCATCTTACAAGACCGCCGATGGTCGAGGCGCAGAATGCACAGCCCTGGCGGCAGCCGACCTGAGTTGATACGCACACTGTGTTTCCGTGCTTATAGCTCATTACAACGGTCTCGACGGCATTTCCGTCGTAAAGCTCCCAAAGATATTTTATCGTGCCGTCTATCTTCGATACCTGCTTGCCGAGTACCTTCGGCTTATAAACGGTGTATTCGCTTTTGAGCTTTTCTCGCAGAGCTTTCGGGATATCGCTCATCTCATCAATCGAGCCGATTCCTCTGCCGAGCCATTTGAATACCTGCTTTGCGCGATATTTCGGCTCGCCGAGCTCCGTAAGCAGCTGCTCTATTTCATCAGGGAGCATGCTCCTAAGGTTTTTCATTTATCTCTCCTCAGCTTGCAGACAAAAAATCCGTCCGTTCCGTGAACATCGGGCCAAAATGTGATATATCCTTTATCGGCAGTCTCGCCGTTCGGCAGCACAAATTGCTCTGCGTAAAACTCCGGGTGAACGTGCAGAAACTTACTAACGATGCACTCATTTTCCTCCTCCAGCACGGTGCAGGTAGAGTAAATTAAAATTCCGCCGGGCTTTACGTATTGCGAAAGATTTTCGAGTATTGCCGTCTGTATCGGCGGCATTGCGGCGCTGTCTTTTTGCGGCTTATACCGTATCTCCGGCTTTTTACGTATAACTCCGTAGCCTGAGCACGGCACATCACAAATAACGGCGTCATATCGTTTTTCAAAGAGGGCTCTTGCATCGTGCGGGAGCGCATTTATGATGTCGATCCCGAGGCGCTGCGCCCCGTCGTTGATGAGGCGAATTTTTTTGTCATGAAGGTCGCAGGAATCAATACTCCCTTCATTTTTCATGGCAATGGCGGCGGCAAAGCTTTTTCCGCCGGGGGCTGCGCACGCGTCAAGAACGTCCATACCGGGCGTAAGTTCTGCGGCCAGAACTGCGCACTTTGCGGCAGGATCCTGAACGTAAAACAGGCCTTCGTCAAACCCGTCCATGGCGCTTACACTGCCTGATGTAACAAGGCAGTCGGGCAGCCATGGATGCTCTGTGCATTCCACTCCCGAGGCCTTAAGACGCACAAGAAGCTCATGAGCCGATATTTTCAGCGTGTTTACCTGAAGGAAGGTATCGGGTATAGTGTTATTTGCAGCAAAAAATGCCTCTGCTGCGTCATATCCGCGGCGAGAGATCATGTATCGCACAAGCCAAAGCGGATGACTGTATTTGGTTGAAAGATACTCGGCCGTGCCCTTCCCGGGAATATCGGGCAGCTGCTCTTTGTCGGCGGCAAGTTTTCGCAAAACGGCGTTGCAGAAGCCCGATGCTCTTGCGTAGCCTAACTTTTTGCACAGTGCGACAGACTCGTTAACAGCGGCCGAAGCCGGGATCTTATCCATATACAGCAGCTGATACGCGCCTGCGCGCATTATATCGCGTACCTTGGGTTCGATCTTCGACGATGCCGAGCTGTACAGACCGATATAATAGTCAAGAAGCGCGGCGTTCTGCGTAACGCCGAGGCTTATACTCACGGCCAACGCCAATGAGCGGCGATCGAGACCGTATTTTGTTTTCATCGCGTCGCCGAGGGCGGACGACCATGCACCGTCTCGCCTTATTCGCTCAAGCGCGAAGACTGCGGCCTGCCTTGCTTTATCCAATGCTTAATCCACCTTTATGGGGTGTCCGAGCAGATAGTCGGACGCTTTCATTCGTTTTTTTCCGGCTGCCTGAAGCTCGGTGATAAGTATCGTTTCACCATCCTTGCAGGCAACCTCTATCCCCTGTTTTCCTGCGCTGACTATGCTGCCGGGAGCTTTTTCGGTTTTGGTATGAGTATACTCGGCAGAATATATTTTGAATACCTTGCCGTCCAGCTCTGCCGTTGCTACCGGCCAGGGCTGCAAGCCGTAGATATGCTTAACGATCTCGCGCGGTGGCTTGCACCAGTCGATCGGGCTTAAACTCTTATCGAGCATTTTTACATAGCTTGCCTTACTGTGATCCTGCGGTGTTCTCGGCGCAGTGCCGGCATAGATATCGCGCAGTGTTTTGTCCAAAAGCTCAGCTCCCATGAGCATAAGCCTGTCAAACAGCTCACCCGAGGTCTCAAACTCGCCGATCTCGGTCTCGGCTGTGTAGATTATATCGCCGGTGTCCATTTCCGAAGCGAGATACATTGTCGTAACTCCAGTCACTTTATCGCCGTTTAACACAGCCCACTGGATGGGAGCTGCGCCGCGGTACTTGGGCAGCAGGGACGCATGAACATTAATCGCACCGTATTTTGGCACCTTAAGCATATCGTCCGGCAGGATGCGGCCATAGGCGACGACGACGAGAATATCGGGATCAAGACTTTTTACAAGCTCGGTCGCCGTCCCGTCGCGCAGCTTTGCAGGCTGATAAACGGGTAGATCGTTCTCCAGTGCAAGTTCCTTGACCGGGCTGAATGACAGCTTCATCCCTCTGTCACGCGGCTTATCCGGTTGAGTAAAAACGCCGACAATATCATATTTTTCATCTATCAGTTTTTTAAGTGAGGCAGCGGCAAAGTCCGGCGTGCCCATAAAAACTATGCGCATGCTCAATCCTCGTTTCTGTTCGCCTTGAGTTCTTCCTCTGACAGCATACGCTCGGCCTTTTCCGTAAACAAATGGCCGTCGAGATGGTCGAGCTCGTGGCAGATGCATCTCGCGGTCAGCCCCGTACCGGTGTATTCGAACCACTTACCGTATCTGTCCTGAGCCCGGACGGTCACGCACGACGGGCGGCGGACTATGCCGTACTCGCCGGGAACGCTCAGGCATCCCTCCGCGCCGACCTGCTCACCCTCGCTCTTAACTATGACGGGGTTTATGAGCTCAAGTATTTCCTCATCCTCTTCAGCCTCGACATTTGTCTCGATAACGAGTACAACGCGGCGAAGTATGCCGACCTGCGGTGCGGCAAGGCCGACGCCGTTTGCGTTTTCAAGCGTTTCGGCCATATCGTCAAGAAGCTGGTGCAGTCTTTCATCGAATTTTACCTGCTCGCGGCAAACCTTGTGAAGGATCTTATCCTCTTGCGTAACTATGTGTCTGAGTGCCATAATCTTCTCCTAATCAGAGGGGTTGTTGTCAGCAAAAACGCTGACACCCCTGTATTTGCCGGATCCGGCGCAGCGGATAAGCACTGACGAGACGAGCTCGCGCAGCTGCTTATCGGCCTTACAGCATATATTTACTCTGTATCTGTATCTGTTGTTTACCCTGACTACCGACAGCGGAGCCGGACCGAGTATGCGCACGTCGGATCGTGCGCCGATCGATGCCTTCAGTACCGTACATATATCAGCGCAGCACTTTATCACAGCGCTTTCCACAGCGCCCGAGGCTGTTAACGCAACGATATCGGCAAAGGGCGGAGTGTTTTGCAGTCTGCGCAGGCTGAGCTCCGTTTTATAAAAGCCGTCATAGTCCTGCGCGGCAGCGAGGCGTATAAGCTCGTTTTGCGGCGTAAATGTCTGTATAATTGCTCGACCGGGCTTACTGCCCCTTCCGCTGCGCCCGATAACCTGGGTTATGAGCGAAAACGTCCGCTCGCCCGAGCGGTAATCGCCGCAATAAAGGCTCTGATCGGCGGAAATGACGCCGATGAGCGTTACATTTTCAAAATTAAGCCCCTTGGTGACCATCTGTGTGCCGACCATTATGGGGATCTTTTCTTTTTTGAATTTACCGAGCAGAGCATCATGGCTGCCTGCGGCCTTGACAGTATCCGTATCCATACGCAGGATGCCGGTATCCGGATACAACTGCCGAAGCTCATCCTCAACCAGCTGCGTACCAGCACCTATGAATGTAAGCATACCTCCGCAGTCGGGGCAGCAGCTGTCAACTCTGCGCGTATAGCCGCAGTAATGGCACATAAGGCGCTTATTTGCACTGTGATATGTCAGCGAAACGCTGCAATTGGGGCATTTATAGACATATCCGCAGTCGCCGCAGCATATGAGCTTATTTGCTCCGCGGCGGTTTATGAACAGTATGCTCTGCTCACCGCGTGCGATATTCTCATCAAGCTCGGCACGCAGTCGGGAGCTAAGCTCGCTGCCGTTTCCGGCCTTGAGCTCGCTTTTCATGTCTACGATCTCGACTGTGGGCAGCTGCATGGCGTTATATCTCTCATGCAGCTCAAAAAGCTTATACTTACCGGTTTCGGCCGCATAGCGGCTTTCGATATCCGGCGTTGCGGAGCCGAGCAGAAGCAGTGAATTTGTCTTTGCACAGCGATACTTGGCGATATCACGTGCGTGATATCGCGGGGAGCTTTCCGATTTGTAGCTGTCCTCCTGCTCCTCGTCAATGATAATGAGTCCGAGATTTTCAAAGGGAGCGAACACCGCGCTGCGTGTACCGATTGCAAGTTTTGCCGCGCCGTTTTTTATGCGCTTCCACTCGTCATAGCGCTCTCCTACTCCGAGGCTGCTGTGCAATATCGCGACATCGTTGCCGAAATACTCTGAAAATGTTCGTATCATCTGGGGGGTCAGCGCTATCTCGGGAACTAATAAAATAGCACATTTGCCGCTTTTGATCGTGTCGTCTATAAGGCGTATATATACCGAGGTCTTTCCGCTTCCCGTGACGCCGCATAAAAGTGCTGCCTCGGGATACGGTTTGTCCAGCAGCTTTTTTAGTCCGGCGTAGGCGGTGCTCTGCTCACGATTGAGAGTTGGCAGTGCTTTGAGGGCGCCAGTCCAAATTTCGGGACGGCGGAAGACTTCCTTTTGCTCCGATACCACGAGTCCTGCATTTATAAGCGCGTTTAGAGACTGACGTGTCGCACCCGTAAAATGCATTGCTTCGCGAGCCGAAACTCTGCCCGTTGAGCACAAAAGCTCCAGCAGCGATGCCTGCACAGGGGCTTTCCTGCGTTTTGACTGCGCAAGAGCGAAGGCTTCCTCTGCGTCGACGGTGAGCTCTATCATCTCACACATCTTGTCGTTTACACGCCGAGCGCCGGCAGCGTTAAACCAGCAGCCGGCCGGAAGAATAACCCTGACCGCCTCGTACACAGTGCAGAACAGCCTGTCGTGCATCCACAGAGCAAGCTTCAACTGCGCTCGCGTGAGCATGGGCTCTTTGTCAAGGCATGACTCAATCGGCTTGAGCTTTTCGTATTCACTTTTATCAGTAAGTCCGAGAACTATTCCCTCACTGCGGCGGTTGCCCCTTGAAAAAGGAACGGTAACGCGCATTCCCGGGACTACTCTGCCGGACAAGCTGTCCGGGATCAGATAATCATAAGGCTTGTCCAGGCTGTAATTTGCAGCGGAGACCGCTATTTTCGCTATGCGATTTTCAGACATGTCCCACCGCCCTTAAGCAAAACTAAGCGGAGCGATGCGGCTCCGCTGTTAGATTATTTTTCTATGGTAAGCTTGCCGGTGTATACTTCGTCTATCGCCTCGGAAACGGGCTTCTTATCAAGGATTATTCCTTCTTCCTCTGCGGCGGCAGATATCTGGCGAGCTCTTCTTGCAACAAGATTTACAAGCTGATAGCGGTTGCCTACCTTGCTCACAAGCTCGGCAACAGGGGGATAAAGCATCATGGTCAGTCTACCTCTCTTAAATAATTTTTTCTAAGGTCATATTTACAGTACTCTGCTGTGATTATTGCCGAAAATTCATTGGCGGCCTTGTCGGCATCGTCGTTTATTATTATATAGTCGTAAAAATCGGCGGCGGCGTATTCCTCTCTCGCACGCATAAGGCGAGCCTCGATCTTGCGCTCGGAGTCGGTGCCTCTGCTGCGCAGGCGCTTTTCAAGCTCTGCCATGGAGGGGGGGATAATGAACACCATAACGGCCTCGGGCATTTTTTGATGCACCTGGAGAGCTCCCTGAACCTCGATATCGAGCAAAACGTTCATGCCCTCATTGAGCTTTTTCTCAACATATGCCCTGGGTGTGCCATAGGAGTTTGCGACATACTCGGCGTGCTCGAGAAATTCATCGTTCGCGACCATCTCGCGGAACCGGTCGAGGTCAACAAAGAAGTACTCCTTGCCGTCAACCTCGCCGGGACGGGGCTTCCTCGTAGTCGCTGAAACCGAGAAGCATACATCGTCACGCCCCTCAAGAGCCTTGAAAACGACGGTGCTCTTCCCCGCTCCGGACGGTCCTGATATTACTATAAGCTTTCCTCTCTGATTAGCCATTTGCTGCACCTTCCTCATTTTTGTTTGACATTCGCGCCGCCAATATCTCCGGCGTGAGCGCTGATAGGATAACGTTTCCGCTGTCCATGATCAAAGCCGCCTTCGTGCTTCTGCCGAAGGAGGCGTCTATTAAAAGTCCTCTGTCTCTCGCATCCTGGATCATTCGCTTTATCGGCGCCGACTCAGGACTTACCATGGCTATAACGCGCTCGGCGCCGACCATGTTACCGAATCCGATGTTTATGAGCGTCATAACGGCCTCACTCTATGTTCTGTATCTGTTCGCGTATTTTTTCGATCTCGGACTTTAACTCGACAACGACATGCGCGATAGATGAGTTTTGGCATTTTGAGCCCGTCGTATTTGCCTCGCGGTTAAACTCCTGAAGCAGGAAATCTATCTTTCGTCCGATGGGCGAGCCGGTCTCAAGCATTTGACACAGCTGAGCGATATGACTGCGCAGGCGTACAGTCTCCTCGTCAACGGCAATCTTGTCCGCAAATATCGCAGCCTCAGTAAGTATGCGTGACTCGTCTATGCCCGATGAACCGAGCACCTCATTGAGTTTGCCGATGAGCTTCTCTCTATATTCCTTTACCGTAAGCGGAGAGTTCTTCTCAATAACTGAAACGTAATTTTCGATATTTTTAAGTTTCGACAGCACATCGGACTTGAGCTTTTCTCCCTCGACGATGCGCATACGGTCAAAATCGCACAGCGCCTGCTCGGCTATCCTTCGCATCCCTTCGGCCACCGCGTCCGCATCAAGCTCTTTCTTTTCGACGGAAAGAACATCGGGAAGACGGCTAACCCCCATGACGCTTGCATCATTTATAAGGCCATACTTGTCCGAGATAAGGTTAAGCGCGTCAAGATACCCCTTAAGAAGCGGCTCATTTACCCGGACGAGCATATCGTCAGCCATTGAACTGTCGATGGTCACGAATACATCCACCTTGCCGCGGCTTATGTGCGAGCTGACGGCCTGTTTTATAGTCTCCTCCGCAAAAAGGAAGCTGCGCGGCATCCTTATTGACGTATCGAGGAATTTGTTATTAACGCTTTTGAGCTCTACGCTTACTTCAATGCCCTCAACAGTGCCCTTGGCGCTGCCGTATCCGGTCATGCTTTTTATCATTTTCTCACCTCAACGAAGCCGTGTGATCTCAAATTTAATTGGATTTTTGCGCTTGCTGCGCCGCTGATAAACAACAATAAAGGCAACGGCAACGCAAAAAGCCAAAAAGCTGCAAAGCACGCTCATGCCTTCGCTCAGTCCGCAGGAGGCGGCAACGATATAGCCGATGATGAATACCAGCATCGGTACGATATACACAATAAACGCCGCGCCGAATATCCTTGAGCTGAGGCTTTCTATGACTACCTTTTCACCCGGCTTTGCATGGACAGTGTTTTTCGCGAATGCTTTAATCTCGTTTTGGAAAACGCAGCTTTCGCAATTTCCGCAGTTGCTTCCGCATGCCGTACCGCGAGATACAACTACCTCAGCCATGCCGTTTGGAAGCACCTTGGTGACGACTGCATCCTGAGTCATTGATAATACCCCCCATCTTAATCTTTATATATTGTAACAGTTACTTTGACATCACCGACGGCGCCGACATTTTCATGACCGGATACTGTAACCCTGGCGCTGACGATGATCTGTCCCGTCGTTGTTCCGTAATCGGACAGATCCGCGATGACCGTTATATCCTCGGACTTTATACGATTGAGCACATCCTGGCTGAGGGCCCGGAGCGTAACCTCGATCTCCTTTGTATCAATAGTGGCACGATAGCCGCTTGTCACGCCCTTGCAGGCAATATTTGACGTTGTAAACGTCTTTGTATGTGTGCCGCTTATCTCGATTGTGACTTTAGCATCGGAAACGCCGGTCAGATTCTGCACACCCTCTGGAAGTTCAATGGCAAATGTGTGCTCATAACCGCTGTTGAATGAGGACAGATCTATCGTACCGAGCTCTATGCTGTCCATATCGTCAATGATTCTGGAATCTCCGGCTATCTTTATGCTGCTCGGATCAATGCTGACGTCACAGTCACTCGCGGTTATGCCTCCCCCGGATATGAGCTGTACTTTGAGGGATACCTCTTTGGTTTTCAGTATCGGCTGAGTCGCAGTGACTGTATCCTCGGATATGCGCAGCCCTTCCTTGTCGATAACGTTGTCGTTTTTATCGCGCAGAGTAAACTCCGCTTCCTCGATATATACGGAATCGATAGTCTGATCCTTGCCGAAGGTTACCCATGCGTGGTCGATCTTATTTATAATTTCCTCCGGACCGTCGACCGTAAGCGTTTTCGGTTCAAAAACGAACTCTTCGGCCACACATCCGTCGGCTATCGCGCCCTCGAAACTGCCCTTTATATCTATCGTCTTGCTGCCGTTTTTTATAACGGTGAAGTTTATGGTGTCGGGGTTCTTACGGACAACACTTATCTCGTTTTCATTGACATAGCTGGGGAATACGAGCCTATACGTCCATGTCATGTTATTGGGCGAGGTTATGCTGCTTACGTCGATAACAGCCTTTATGTCGGAGGCCTTGAGCTTTGTTATCGTGCTGAGGTTTCCCTTTACAACAATACTGACTGAGTCTGCGCTCACGTCGGTTATAGAGAGATTGCGCTCGCTCAGCAGCTCCTCCTGCCCCTGAAATTCAATGGGTATTCCCGTAAATGTGAGGTCCCTGTCGGTCGTATCCTGGCTGGTGACATACACCCACATCAGAAGCGAGAACAGCAGCGATACTGCCATCCAAAATATTTTGCTGTCGTATATCTTGTTAGTTCTTTTTTTCTGTTCCATCATTGTTCACCTTATGCTTATCAAAAAAGCGGGAAAAAACTTCAACAGCGGTACTCTTCTTTGTTTCTTCAACTATAAGTTCGTTTCGCAGAATCTGCTCGAGCATTGAGACCGAGAGGTTTCGCTTGAGCATTCCCTCAACGGCGACGGATATACCGCCTGTCTCTTCGGACACAATGATGGTTATCGCATCGGAGACTTCGCTTGCACCGATACCGGCACGGTGACGCATGCCGAGATCCTTGCTGAGATTTGTTTTGGACGTAAGCGGAAGCACACAGCCCGCAGCAGCTATCCTGAAGTTGCGGATAATAAGCGCACCGTCATGCAGCGGAGCCTTGGGATAAAAGATGTTTTTCAAAAGCTCCGAGGTTATGTCCGCATCAATGATAGTACCTGTCGTCATAATATCGCTGAGCTTAACGCTTCGCTCGTATATTATGAGAGCGCCGGTCTTGGTCTTTGACATCTGCTCGCAGGCAAGCACCGTCTGCGTAATTGCGGCATCGGCCTTGCTCGTAGTCTGCACCCTGGGTGAGAATATACCGTAAAAGTCCTTGCTGCCCATCCTGGACAGAAGCTTTCTGAGCTCTGGCTGAAATATTATGACCAGTGCTATAAGGCCTATTTCAACAGTTTTGCGCAGTATGAAATTTATCATAGTCAGGTTGAACACGGAAGGCCCCGACAGCCACAAGACAATTAGCAGCAAAAGTATTCCCTTGGCAAGGTTATATGAGCTTGTCTTGCGCACAAGATCTATCACCTTATAGAACAAAAAAGCAACTATAAGGATATCGACGATATCCCAAAAGCTAATTGTCGAAAGGTAATTGAGTATTCTTAAAAAGTAACTCGAAAAGTCCTGCATTATAATCCCCGATCGTGTTTATCTGCGGACTGCGTGAGCAGTCCGCACACTGCTGTATTTTTAATCACTATATTATATAATATATACGGACAAAACGCAATTAAATATTAATTAATTTTCTCTACGGGCTATCTTTTCTATCTCCGTGCATGCATACATGGCCTGTCGGCGCGAAATAAATGGTGAAAAGCTTATGCGCACAGTGCCTGTATCGACGGTGCCCGCACTTTTATGCGCAAGCGGTGCGCAGTGTAGTCCGCAGCGCGCGGCTATGCCGTTTTTACCGAGTCTTTCGCAAAACTCCTCGCAGTCTATCGTTCTGTGCCGGAAGGACAGCACGCCAGCTTGAGTTCCGGCTTCACCCGAGAACACTTCAAGCGATGCTGTACAGCCGAGCTGTTCGGCCGTTTCGCGGCAAAGCCGAGCTTCATAGCCTCCGATATTCTCAGCGCCCTTACTCAGCACATATTTTATTCCCTCACACAGTCCGGCTATACCGACAACATTGTGCGTTCCGGCTTCGGCTCTGTCGGGCAGATGCTCCGGCATGGCTTGAATCAGGCTTTCCGAACCTGTTCCGCCGCTCATGAGCGGCTTTGGACTCTCGCCGCACAGCAAAATACCTGTTCCCTGAGGTCCGAGTAAGCCCTTATGCCCAGGCATCGCGATAAAAGCGGCGTCGAGTCGACAGCAGTCGATAGTTTCAATACCGGCCGACTGCGACGCATCTATGATGAGAGGTACGCCGTATCGGCTGCATATTGAGGATATTTTGTATATCGGCTGTATAAATCCAAAGACATTTGAAACATGGTTGCATATGACAAGATCCGCACCGGGCACCTTATCCTCAAATTCGGCCACGACATCGTCAGGGTCAAAGAGCTTACCTGCAGCAACAATCACCTCTGCACCTATCTCGTGCAGCGGCCTGGTTACGGAATTGTGCTCATATCCGGAGATGACGACTCGACTACCGTGCCCTGCGAGCGTTTTTATCGCAATGTTGAGCGCGAAAGTGGCGTTCATTGTAAAAACTACGTTTTCCGGCTCCGAAAAGTTAAACAGTCTGCACGCCAAAGTGCGGCACTCATATACTTTATCGGCTGCGCGCATGGCAGCTGCGTATGCTCCTCTGCCGGGGCTCGACATCGTATCCACAGCATTAATCATTGCCGTTTTCACGCTTTTTGGCTTAAGAAAGCTCGTCGCGGCAGAGTCGAGATAGATCACAGGATCACCTCGGTGTAGCTGCCGTCATCACGGAGCAGGAATACCTTTCCCTGAAGCAAGCCTTCTCGGCGCAGGACTCCGGCGGCCGCCGCTCCCTTTGCATATGAAATGCTGACACTGTAGCTGCAACCGCTGCCGCTGAGGCCGGAGGGCGCTTTTTTTACAGCTGCCGATATTGCATTTTTTTCAAGCACACGGGCCGCGGACTGCGCATAAGTCAGCGACCGGCACATAAATATATAGCGCATAATTGACCCCTTCTTTTTTGCTATATACTATGCGCCATGTGGCTGCGCGGTGAAGCCGGCGGGAGCGCGAAACGCCATGGTTTTGCCGATAAGTGCGCCACCGGATTACCAAATATGAGAGCATCCGCAGATGCCCAAGTCGCTAATGAAAAATTATCAGGCAGCCGAAAAGCTGCCTGATTTAAGTCCGGTTTATAAGCACGACCGCGTGCGCCGCAATGCCGAGCCCTTCCCCGGTAAAGCCGAGGTGCTCCTCGGTGGTCGCCTTAACGCTTACAGCATCAAGCTCCACGCCCATAGCGTTTGATAAAACGGCGCGCATATCATCGATATACGGCTTGAGCTTCGGGCGCTGAGCAATAATAGTGCAGTCGGCGTTAATTACGCCATAACCTTTCTCCCGCAGGATGGCCATGACCCTTTTTAAAAGCTCTATACTGTCGGCACCGAGGTAAGCGTCATCGTTATCGGGAAAATGGCTGCCGATATCGCCGAGCGCAGCCGCACCGAGCAGCGCGTCCATGAGTGCATGAGTTAGAACATCGGCGTCGGAATGACCCAGCAATCCTTTCTCGTATGGAATGCTTACTCCGCCAAGAATCAGCTCACGATATTCGACGAGCTTATGAACATCGTAGCCGTGTCCGATACGCATTATTTTCCGCTCCTTTCGGCGAGTATACCCTCCGCGATATAAAGATCTCGCGATGTTGTAAGCTTTATATTATCCGGATCTCCGGCAACGACTGTTACCTTATAGCCCATCGCCTCGACTGCCGAACAATCATCCGTTATTTTAATGCCCTTCTGCTGTGCGCGAGCAAGTGCAGCTTTTATCATCTCTGTCATAAAGACCTGCGGCGTCTGCATGAGCGCAACAAGATCTCTGGACGGGGTTTCAGCGACCGCGCCCTTTGCGTTGAGCACACGCACCGTATCGGTCGGAGCGATCGCCGGAGCAGCAGCATTATGCTGATGTGCGCAATGCACTACGCGTTCTATTAAATTATCTGTGATAAATGGCCGAGCGCCATCGTGAATTGCTATATATTTTGCCCTTTCGTCGGCATTGCTGACGCCGAGCAGCGAAGATTCAAGCCTTGTTTTTCCGCCGAGGACAACCTTACTCGTTTTTGCGACGGCATACTCGTGGCAGATATCGGCGATTTCCTGAAGACTTTCGTATTTTGTGACAACAATGATCTCGTCAATACACTCCGAGGCTTGCAGCGCCTTGAGCGTACGTGCAATTACGGGCATGCCGCCGAGCGGCATGAGTATCTTATCCTTACCCATGCGCTGAGAGTTTCCGGCTGCAAGCACCACGGCTGTGCAGAAGTCATCGCCATTTGCTTTTAATTTTAAAATCCTATTTATGATAGACATGAGGCTTACCCCTCTTCAAGTGCTGCGCACAGCCTTTTTTCCACTCCGTCGTAATCCATATCGGCAGCTATGACGAGCTCCGATATCAGTATCTGCTTCGCCGAATGGAGCATCTTACGCTCGCCGGTAGAAAGGCCGCGCTCATTGTCCCTGCACATAAGCCCTTTTACCACGGCCGCGACGTCAATCAGATTCCCGCTTTTGATCTTATCCATGTTCTCACGATAACGCTTGTTCCAGTTCTGCGTCATGGATATTTCGAGCGCGCTGAACGCTTTAAAAACATTTTCCGCCTCGTTTCGGGATATTATGGATCTTACGCCGATATCTTCGCATCCAACCACCGGCACCATAACGACCATATCCCCAACAGGCAGCTTAAGGACATAGTAATCCCGTTGAGCGCCGTTGATTTTTTTAGTAACTATACTCTCAATAACGCCTGCGCCGTGCATCGGATGTGCAATGTAATCACCAATCTTGAACAAGACCACTCCTCCTTAAAATCTATTAAAATAATTATACACAAAATGTTGCTTTTTTGCAAGAAAATTAACGCGTTCAGATTGGTTTTTAAACAAAAAAATAGCCTGCCGCATGTGCGGCAGGCTATTACGAACTGTTAAACTGTATTATTCTTCGACTATATCGCCCTTTGCTTCGCCGGTGGTGGATACTTCGTAGACAAGTGCGTCCTCACCGTTATCCTCAACCTCGGGAACCTCCTCGACCTCAGCGGCCGCGGGCTCGGCAAGTGCGCGGATTGACAGAGATATCTTGTGATTCTCGGTGTCGATTGCGGTGATCTTTGCCTCGACTACATCGCCGACGGACAGAACCTCTTCGGGCTTGCCGATACGGCGGTTTGCAATCTGAGAAATGTGGATCAGGCCGTCAACGCCGGGCAGAACCTCTGCAAATGCGCCGAAGGTCATGAGCTTCACGATTTTTACCTCAGCAGTATCGCCGACATTGTAGTTGCTGGTGAACTTGACCCAGGGATTCTCGTTGGGATCCTTGTAGCCGAGAGAGATCTTTTTCTTCTCCCTGTCGAAGTTTATGACATAGACATCGACCTCGTCGCCGATATTGAATACCTCAGCGGGATTCTTGATGCGGCTCCAGCTCATCTCGGAGACATGAACCATACCGTCAATGCCGCCGATGTCGACAAATGCGCCGTAGCTGGTCATGGACTTGACTACGCCGTGGTACTTCTTGCCAACCTCCATTTCATTCCAAATAGCCTCTGCCTTCTCGCGGCGCTCTTTCTGAGCGACGGCACGGATGGAGCCGACGACACGCTTGCGGCTGCGATTGACCTCGGTGATCTTAACGCGAACCTTCTGCTTGAGAAGCTGATTCATATCCGCATCCTTGGGCAGGCCGGACTGAGAAGCCGGAACGAATACACGGACGCCCTTGACATTGACGACTACGCCGCCCTTGTTGACCTCGGTAACGGTGCCTTCAAGGAACTCGCCGCTCTCGACAGCTTCCTCGACCATAGTCCAGCTCTTTGCTGCGTCAAGACGCTTCTTGGAGAGCATAACAGTGCCTTCTACATCGTTAACGCGGACAACAACTGCTTCAATGGTATCGCCGACCTTAACAGCGTCTTCGACCTTGATGCCGTCATCGGTGAACTCGGTGGTGGGAATGAAGCCCGAGTACTTCGTGCCGATATCGACACTTACTTCAGTGCCGGTAATAGCAACAACGGTGCCGGTTACCTTATCTCCATTATATATAGTCTTGATGGATTCCTCCAGCATTTCGTCGAAGGACATCTCCTTCTCTTCTGCTGCAGCAGCATCAATTTTAATTTCTTCGCTCATCTTGTTACTTACCTCCTTAATTATCCACGCAGGCGTGGACGCTCCTGCCGTTACACCGACTGTACAGGCGTCTTTGAGCCTGTCCATATTCAATTCATCTGCGTTTTCGATAAACTGAACGTTCGGACAAAGCTCAGAGCATATCACCGAAAGGTGAACGCTGTTTGCGCTGTGTCTGCCGCCTATGACGACCATTGCATCGCACTCTGCCGCCAATTTTGCGGCTTCTTCCTGACGCATGGATGTTGCACCGCATATTGTATCAAAGATTTGAAGATTTGTACATCTTTTTTTTAAGAAACTTGCACATTCGGTAAAATTACTACGTGTTTGGGTCGTTTGGACTACCATCGTTATCGGTTTATCCAACAATTCGCCGAATTTTCCGTACCACGCGTCTAATTCTGCGGCATTTTCACATATCACACAGTCTCCGCACCAGCCCTTAACTGCCTCAACCTCGGGGTGGCCGCGCATGCCGATTATGATGACAAATCGCCCCTCGTTGTGCGCTGAGTTCACGAGCTTATGTATTCGTTTGACCTTCGGGCATGTAGCGTCAGTCACCTCCGCTCCCCTGTCTTCAAGCTGCCCGTATACAGCCTTTGATACGCCGTGCGAACGTATCATTACCCGCGATCCCTTCGGCAGCTCGTCGGGCGAGCTTATCACTTTGAGCCCCTCGTCTTCAAAGCGGCGCACAACATCGTCATTGTGAATTAGCTGACCGAGTGAGTACGCACTGCCAGACACAAGAAGCTTTTGCGCCATATCGACCGAGCGGCTCACGCCGAAGCAGAATCCCGCGCTTTTTGCTATAACGAGCTTATTCATGTCCGTTCACCGATTTTTTGCCGGTCCTGTCCGATATGAGACGGCATACCTCGGCTACACTCTGCTCAAGCGTGTTCCCGCTCGTGTCGAGCATAACGGCATCCTCGGCGGGCTTCAAGGGAGCAGCGGCACGCTCGGTGTCCTGCTCGTCGCGCTGCTTCATCTCCGCAAGCACCTCGCCGAAGGGCTTATCCATGCCCTTTGCGCAAAGCTCCTCATAGCGGCGGCGTGCGCGGTCTGAAACATCGGCAGTGAGAAATATCTTAAGATCTGCGTTTGGCAATATGACCGTTCCGATATCGCGTCCGTCCATGATAACATCATATTTTTCTGCCATATCGCGCTGCATATCAATGAGAAAGGCTCTGACCTCGGGTATTGCCGAGACCTTAGACGCAAGCATGGATACCTCCGGCAGGCGTATGTCCCGGGAAACATCCTTCCCGTCAAGATACATGTGCTGCTCACCGGCATCATTGTATTTAAGCTCAATCTTAAGCTTTGGCAGCATCTCAATAACGGCTTTCTTATTGTAAAGGCTTACGTTGTGCGTTTTGGATGCAAGCCCTATAGTCCTGTATATTGCTCCGGTATCGACGTATATAAAACCGAACATCTCAGCCGCTTTTCTGGATATTGTGCTCTTTCCGGCGCCGGACGGGCCGTCAATGGCTATTGATATCATAGCGAATCCATCCTTATAACGAATTTGCGGCAACGTATGCCGTTGACCACGCAATTTGCAAATTAAAGCCGCCCGTGTAAGCGTCAAGATCCATGACTTCTCCGGCAAAATACAGCCCGATTACGAGCTTTGACTCCATAGTACGTGGATTTATCTCCTTCGTTGCAACGCCGCCGGAGGTAACTATTGCCTCATCAATTGGGCGGGGACCGGACACCGACACGGGGAAATCCTTAAAAAGCTTCAAAAGCTCATGACGCTGTGTACGCGTTATTGAATTTACCTTTTCCTCCGGCGGAATGCCGGACAGCTCAACGAGAACGGGTATCATCGCCTTGCCTGCAAGATCACAAAGCGCGTTTGCAAAGTCGCGGTTTGCATACTTTTCAAAGTCGCGCAGGAGTCTCGCGTCGAGCTTTTTCTCGTCGAGCGCGGGCTTGAGATCGATGCTCAGTCGGTATTTTGATTTGCCGAAATTGCGCATATGCGAGCTGGCCGACAAAACCAACGGTCCGGATACGCCAAAATGCGTAAACAGCATTTCGCCGAGCTCGCGGAATATAAGCTTATCGTTCTCGTATGCCGAGAGCATCACGTTTTTAAGAGAAAAGCCCTGCATCTGTGCGCAGTATTCATCGTCGCTTTCCAGCGGAACGAGCGACGGACGGCATGGCGTTACGCTGTGTCCCAGTTCCTGCGCCATTTTATAGCCTGCTCCGTTCGAACCCGTGAGCGGATAAGAAAGCCCGCCTGTACATATGACCGCCGCACGGCATTCTATTACGCCGGACTCCGTTTTAACGCCGCAGACGGCACCGTTTTCACAGAGAATATGCTTTGCGCTTTCACGTACGCGGCGGACGCCGCTGCGCTCTATGTTTCTGGTCAGAGCTCCGGCAACGTCGTTTGCATTGTCCGACACCGGAAACACTCTGTTGCCACGCTCGGTTTTGAGCGGCAGGCCGAGCGATTCGAAAAAACGCATAGTGTCTCGCGGCGGGAATTTGTTGAGCGCACTGTACAAAAATCTCCCGTCTCCGGGTATGTTGCTTAAAAAGTCCTTTATATCGCAGTTGTTTGTAACGTTGCAGCGCCCTTTGCCGCTTATGCGCACCTTGCGTCCAAGCATTTTATTCGGCTCAAGAAGGATAATGTCAAGGCCGCGCTGCGCGGCGATCAGGCTGCACATCATTCCGGCGGCTCCTCCGCCGATGATAACTGCGTCGGCACTGAGTTTGGTCATATCGTACCGCTGCGCTCGGCCTGTTCATAGACCTTGTTTTCGGACCATATAGTTTCGAGACGTTCAAAGGTTTGCGATAGGCTTTCCTTATTCTTTATACCTACAGCTATGATTATCGCATTAATGAGACTCATAGGAGCTACAAGAGAATCAAGGAACGATACCATATCGCTCTTTGCGTGCAGGCAGACGTCGGCTATACCGTTTAATGGAGAAGCAGGCCCGTCGGTTATGGCCGCAGTCATTGCGCCCATCTTCCTTGCAAACTCCATTGCGTCAAGCGTGTGGCTTGAGTAACGCGGAAAGCTTATCGCAATAAACAGGTCGCCCTCGCCTATTCTGATTATCTGCTCGAACACCTCGCTTGCAGCAGTATCGTGAATGACGTTTACATTGCTGCGAAGAAGGTTCAAATACAGGCCGAGGAAGGTCGCCAGTGAGGTCGAGGTGCGCATGCCGACAATGTAGATATTCTTTGCTTCATTGATCAAGTCGACAAATTTATTGAAGCTATCCTGCTCGAGCACCTCGAGCGTTGCCTGAAGATTTTGAATATCGCTGCCGATTATCGAGCGAACGATATCGTTATCGTCTATCATGCTTTTTGCTACCTCGATGCGCTGTACGGAGGTTAGGCGATTGCGGATCATTTCCTGCAACGCCTTGCGCATGCTGGGATACCCGTCATAGCCAAGCTCGGCGGCAAAACGAACGACAGTGGATTCACTAACGCCGACTATCTTGCCGAGCCGGCCGGCAGTCATAAACGCCGCCTTATCGTAATTGCTCAAAATATATTTTGCAATGATCCGCTGTCCCTTTGAAAACTGGTTGCTGCCCTTTGAAAGCGCTTTTAGAAGATCATTTTCCATTCTTGTCATCTCCATGTTAAAACATACGCTATATTCTACTTTCAATTCGCTCAAATTGCAATAGCATTTTGCAATTTTTTTACCCCAAACTTGCAAACAAGCTCAAGTTTGGGGCGCCTAAATAAAAGTTTTTAAGTTTTGAAGCTTCATTAAGTCAACATATCTTGCAATTCATCCTCTGTAAGGTACCTCCATCGGCCGGGCTTGAGCTCTCCGAGCGACAGATTGCCCTCCGATACGCGTTTAAGCTTTGTGAGCTTGAGCCCGGCGCAGTCGCACATTTTCCTGATCTGGCGGTTTCGACCCTCATGGATGCGGATTGACAGCTGCGTATAATCATTTCCCGATCTTATGACCTCAACCTCGGCCGGCCTTATTCTGTACCCGTCTATGACGAGCGGACTTCTCAGCACCTTGAGCGCAGTTTCACTGCATTTCCCATTGACCCATGCGTGATAGGTCTTATCCGTCTGCGATGATGGGTGCATTAGACGGTTTGCAAACTCTCCGTCATCGGTCATGATAAGAAGCCCTTCGGAATACATATCGAGTCTTCCCACGGGGTAAAGGCGAACGCCGATATCCTTGACAAGCTCGCTGACGCAGCGGCGATTCTTTTCGTCCTTGAGAGTTGTGACATAGCCGCGCGGCTTATACAGAATTATGTACGTCCGCTCGGCAGGCTCGGCCAAAAGCCTGCCGTCAACGCAGATAATGTCGGTTTCGGGATCTGCGCTGTCTCCAATTGAGGCCGGGATGCCGTTTACGGTAACCTTGCCTGCTTTTATCAGCTCCTCGCTTCTGCGGCGCGACGCCATTCCGGCGGCAGATATAAGCTTTTGAAGACGCTGCCTCATTTTGTGTCTCCTCCAATGTAATACGGTCTCATGGCCGTGTCAAATATTCTGAATATACGCTCATAGAGTGTGAGCCTCTGAGCGGAATCGACCTTAACATCTTTAGTATAAACCAAATCCTCCCGAGCTGCAAGAGAGCCGTTTATAAATACACTCAGTGCTCCTACCCTTTCACCCTCTATGCCGCCTGCAAACAGAACGTGCGGCACTTCGAGCTTAACGTCAATCTCATCATCCGAACTCACAAGAAGCTTAATTTCTTCTTTCGGCACAGCATCTGCGGTGCCGAAAGCGGCTGAGGCGACATCGAGAGATACTCTGAAGTTGTCGGCACTATAGCTGACTATACGATTTTCCGAAAACGCCTTATCCAGCAGGTATTTATGGTCGTTCCAGTCATCGGGCGCGCTGAGCGTCACGCATATAAGGCGCATACCTCCACGCTCGGCGCAGCTTACGAGCGTTCTTCCGGCGGCTATTGTATATCCGGTTTTTACGCCTATACAGCCCTCATACTCTCGCAGCAGGCGGTTGTGGTTATAATACGTCACGCCCTTTATGACGGCGCAGCTTGCAGATACGATGTCCTTAAATGTATCGTTTTGCATACAATAAGCCGTTAGGCGCGCCATATCGCGGGCGGTTGAATAGTGCCCCTCGTCATCAAGTCCGTGCGGGTTTCTGAACGACGTGTTTTCAAGTCCGATCTCCCGAGCCTTCTCGTTCATCTTTTCGGCAAAGCCGGTCTCATCACCGCAGAGAGTGCAAGCCAAGGCCGCAGCTGCATCGTTGCCGGAATTGAGCATCATGCCGTATAAAAGCTCGCGCACGGTGTAGCTTTGGCCGGGATTTGCGTACATGCTTGAGCCTTCGATCGCGCTCCATTCGGGTTTTATTACTATTTGTTCGTTAAGATCGGCGTTTTCAATGACAACGATAGCTGTCATTATCTTTGTTATGCTCGCAATAAGCATGCGCTCATCCGCGTTTTTTTCAAACAGTACGTCGCCTGTATCGGCGCAAAGGACTATCGCACTGTGAGCCGACAGCTCGTGCTTCTCGTCGGCGAGAGCCGAAACCGGCAGCAGCGACAGTGCGCAGGCAGCAGCTATAACGGCTGAAATAATTTTTTTCATCAAAACAAGCACCACCTTTCCGGCAGTGCTTATTATTGACGAAATTAAGTTGTTTTAATCGGCTTTCTTATTATTGTTTGCAATGCTTTCTATTTTATCCATTACATCCGGCACCATGTCGATGATCCTGTCAACACCGTTTTTCGCAGGAGGCGCAACGTTAATCATGCGCACACCGTCGTCCTTGACGACAAGAAATCCGATGGGCTCGATCTTGACCGCCGCCGCGCTGCCGCCGCCGTAGCCCTGCTTGCTGCCGCCGAGCGAGTCGCTGCCCGCTCCGCCGAAGCCGAAGCTCAGCTTCGATATAGGTATGATCGTCTGCCCGTCAGGCGTGACTATGGGCTCACCGACGATGTTGTTTACTTCAACAAGATCCTTTATGCTGCTCATCGTTGACTGCATCATTTCGCTCAGTTTGTTGTTCTCCATTGCGTGCCACCCTTTCACGGATACGCCGTATCCTGTTTTTTATCAGAATTTTCAGAAATCCAAAGCCCGCGGCAACTCCCAGCGTCAGTATCGTTCCCACCCGCACGGATGCGGAAAGCTCAAACGAGGCTTTGCTTTTGCCGCCGTTCATATCAAGGCCGATATATATATCTTTTTCTTTTACTCTAAACTCGCTTTCAAAAAACGGTATAACGGAGCCCACGAAGCCGTTTACTGCGTTGTAACGCATTACGGCATCATACGGATCAGGCGCCGATATGACCGCCATGAGCCTTATAAGGTCGAAATATACACCGTTTTTAAAGCGTCGGAGCGCCTTTAGTGCGACCTTTGCAAGCTCCAGCCAGTCATTGAGCGTAAAGCCGGGGGAAAAGTTTTTTTTAGGCTTTTCCTCGTTTTCCGCATCCGCCTCTGTCGGCTCTTCGAACTCGGGCTTCGGCTTTTTCTCCTTCGGAGGATACAGTACGAGCTTATAAAACCACGCATGAGCCGAGAGCGTGAAGCTGCCGTCGGCATACGAGGCGTACACGCCCAAAGGAATGAGCATAACGGCTGCCAAAAGTATTAAGATGATAACAAGCGCCAAGCGCATCACCCCAAAGACTTATTTAAGCTCCTCCATCTGGAGCTGATTATCGCCGACTGTGCTGAGCTTCTCGATAGCGTCCTCAAGCTTTTTGACTCCGTCGCCGGAGCTTATGTCCGGAAGCTCGGGAAGCTCCTCGAGCTTGCTGACACCCATCGTGCGTAGAAAAATGTCCGTTGTGCGCAAAAGAGACGGTCTGCCGGGAACGTCGAGCTTTCCGCAGCGCTCTATAAGGCCGCGATCTATTAGAACACCGACAGTATAAGAGCTGTCAACTCCGCGCACCTGATCGATATATGCCCTCGTGACGGGCTGAAAATACGCAACGACGGCAAGCGTTTCAAGTGCAGGCTGCGACAGCATCGGCGGCTTGCGCTGCTCGAGCGTTTTGCTTATCACCGCGGCATATTCGGGCGACGAGCACATTTGAAGCTTGTTGTCGAGCGTGAGTATACGCATGCCGCGCATGCCGAAGCTGTATTCATCGGCAAGCTCCTTAGCCGCCGCGAATACCTCATCCTCCTCGACCTCGAGGATCAGCGATATGCGCGCTGCGGGAACGGGCTCGCCCGCCGCAAAAAGTATTGCTTCAACGGCCGACTTTATATTCTCTGTTTCCATTACAAACCCTACTCTACTATTCTGTCCAAAATTTCTCCGACGTCGCCGCCGGTGAACGAGAGTGTATAGTCTCTCTCATCGCCTGTGAGCTCAACGCTGCCCATACTGCACAGCTCCAAAATGGAGATAAACGTTGCTACGATCTCAGACCGGCTGCGGCAATCTGAGTAAAGCTCTGAAAGCTTTGCAGGACCATTTTGCAGCCTGTCGATAAGCTCACGGCTTTTTGTCCGCACCTCGTACACTATGCGCGATGGCGCAAGACGGTGAGCAAGCTCGGGCTCTGCCGGCTTTCCGCCTCGCGTTATAACGGTGTACAGCGCACGGAACAGATCTGCCGGCTCATGGCGATACTCATACTCGCGTTTTATGTCAGGCAGCGGTTCGGGAAGCTTGGCATAGTATAAAAGTCCCTTTTCCGAGGCTTTTTTAAGCTCCGGAGTTATCTTTTGCACGGCCGTATAGATATCCTTGCATTTGAGCTGCTCAAGAGACGTCATGAGTTCTTCAAGCTCACTGACTTCTTCCTCGCCGGCAAGGAGCGTGCGGGTCTTGATATAAAGCAGGTGCGAGGCCATCTGCACGAACTCGCTCGTTATCTCAAGATCCATTTTCTCCATCTGCTCGAGGTATTCAAGATACTGCTCGAGTATCTCGGATATTTTGATATCCCGTATCTCTATTTTGTTTTTTGACAGCAGCATGAGAATAAGGCTGAGCGGACCGTCAAAGTCCTGCAGCTCATTTTTATCCTTAACCACGCTGTCAAGATGAAAAGTCGGATTATCCATTGTCAATAAAACAGTATGCTCGAGAGGTCATAGCCCCATTCGGCAAACGCAAACAGGAATTTAAATACTGCACCGGTAACCGTCTGAAGCGGCCGGCCGAGAACGTTTGTGGCTACAAGCACGAGCAGAAGCAGCATTCCGTAGCGCTCGTAACGCATGAGCTTATAATAAGCCTCGTCGCTCATAAGCGAAAACAGCACCTTCGAGCCGTCCAGCGGAGGCACGGGTATGATATTAAATACGGCGAGAGCTATGCTCAAATAGGCAGTTAAGTATACCATATCAAGCACATCGCCCAAAAACTCACTGCCCGACAGAGTGCATGGCAGGAAAATGATGCCATATATAAACAGCACAACGCAGCAGATCAGAACATTTGATACAGGCCCTGCAAGCGCGGTTATAGCCATATCGCGCTTTGGGTGCTTAAAGTTGCGCATATCTACCGGCACGGGCTTTGCCCAGCCGAATTTAAATGCGATCATCATTATAAGGCCGACAATGTCAATGTGCTTAATGGGGTTGAGCGTGAGTCTGCCCATGTTTTTTGCGGTATTGTCTCCCAATCTGTATGCGACATAGCCGTGACTGAGCTCATGGAGCGTTATGCACACGAGCGCCGGTATGACGGACATGAGCATGTTCGTGATCACCGACCAGTCAAGGTTTCGCATTACATCACCAAATGAATTCATAGAGCACTACCTCAAATGTGTTTGAGTATCTGCGACATAAGTTCGTCGCTTCCTCTCCCCTTTTCGGCTGAAAACAGGATTAGAGGTGTTTCATCATCAAGGCCGAGAGTCAGGCGAATAAGCTCAAGATTAGGCTCGATCTCGCTCTTTTTGAGCTTATCGGATTTGTTTGCGGCAACGACAAGCGGGCAGCCCGTGCTTTTGAACCACTGCGCCATCGTAACGTCATCGGCAGTGGGCTTATGGCGCGAGTCGACGATCATTACGCCAAGGTCTATAAGCCCGTCAATTGCAAAAAACTGCTCCATAAGCTTTCCCCAGCGCTCGCGCTCGGCCTTCGATACCTTGGCATAGCCGTAGCCGGGTAGATCAACGAAATAGGCCTTCTTGTCTATGAGAAAATAATTCACATGTATCGTCTTTCCGGGAGACTGTCCAACTCTGGCAAAGTTTTTCCGGTTTAAAAGTCTGTTTATAACCGAGGATTTGCCGACATTGGATTTGCCGGAAAAAACGATGTTCGGCAGCGCATCTCGGATAAAGCTCTCGGGCACAGCCGCGCTTTTTATAAACTCCGCTTTATTTATGTTAAGTTCGGCCATGTTTCACCTACTGTCTTATACCCGGCCGGGACTTCTTACCCGAAACAGGCATGATGACCTCGGGCTTATTATCGGCATCCTTATGCGCTAACGCAGTCTCGAGCACCTTATCGACCTTGTCGGCAAGCACAAAGTTGAGCGCCTTGCGCACCGTCGGGTCTATCTCGTCAAGATCGGGCTCGTTATCGGCAGGGATTATCACGGTGCCGACGCCGTTTCGCATGGCAGCCATGGTCTTTTCCTTGAGGCCGCCAATGGGCATGACCCTGCCGCGCAGGCTGATCTCGCCCGTCATTGCGATATCACGGCGCACTGGCGTACCTGTCAGCGCCGAGACGATAGCCGTGCATACTGTAACTCCCGCCGAAGGCCCGTCCTTGGGTATCGCTCCCTCCGGAAAGTGGATATGTATATCCTTTGTTTTGTAAAAATCAGCGTCGATGCCGAGCTTATTTGCACGGCTTCTTATGCAGGTCATCGCCGCATGGCAGGACTCCTGCATGACCTTGCCGAGATTGCCGGTGAGTTCAAGCTTTCCGCTGCCGTCGACAACGGCCACTTCAACGTCGAGCACCTCTCCTCCGACGCTTGTCCACGCAAGGCCGCGCACAAGTCCGATCTCATCGTTCATCCTGCGCTGCTCGGGTTTGAATTTAGGTGAGCCGAGATACGGCTGCAATGCTCCCGAGCGCAGGGACAGACTCTTTCGCTCGCCGTCGGCGATCGCAACGGCGGCCTTGCGGCACAGTGCAGCTATCTGACGTTCAAGATTCCGAACTCCAGATTCACGCGTGTAATATGTTATTATCTCGCGTATCGCATCATCGCTGACTTTAAGCTGAGAGGCCTTCAGGCCGTGCTTTTTGCGCTGCTTCGGAAGCAGGTGTCCCTTTGCGATGCTTAGCTTTTCCTCATCGGTATAGCTTGAAAGCTCAATGACTTCCATACGATCGAGCAGAGCCCTGGGTATTGTGTCGAGCGAGTTTGCGGTCGTTATGAAAAATACGTCCGACAGGTCAAAAGGCACTTCGAGGAAGTTATCACGGAACGTCGAGTTCTGCTCGGGATCGAGCGCTTCAAGCAGTGCCGCAGAGGGATCGCCGCGGTAGTCCGAGCCGAGCTTATCGATCTCGTCAAGCACCATGACGGGGTTCATGCTCTTTGCCTGACGAATGCCGGAGATGATCCTGCCGGGCATTGCGCCGACATAGGTCTTTCTGTGTCCTCGTATCTCCGCCTCGTCATGGACGCCGCCGAGTGATATACGGACACACTTGCGGTTCGTTGCACGGGCGATACTCATCGCAATGCTCGTCTTGCCCGTGCCCGGAGGGCCGACAAGGCACAGCAGGCTTCCGCCGGCCTTGGGGGCCAGTTGCCTGACGGCAAGGTATTCGATAACGCGCTGTTTGACCTTTTCAAGACCGAAGTGATCCTCATCGAGAGTCTTGCGCGCTTTTTCTATATCCCGTGTCTCCTCGGTTTTAATGTTCCACGGCAGCTCAAGGCATACGTCAAGATAACCGCGGATGACCGTAGCCTCTGTCGAGCCGAAGGGCTGCTTTGCAAGGTGAGCTACTTCCTTGAGAAGCTTCTCTTCAATCTCCTGCGAAAGCTTCAGGCCGCGGATCTTCTGACGGTATTCACCGATATCATCGGTCATATCGTCCTCACCGAGCTCCTGCTGGATTATTTTCATCTGCTCACGCAGATAGTAATCGCGCTGACTGCGGTTTACCTGCTCGTTTGTTGCTTCGGTGAGCTCCTGTTCGATACTCATGATGTTAAGCTCATGATTGAGCATATCGATGAGCATCTCAAGTCTTCGGCAGGGATGCAGTTCCTCCAGGAGCGCCTGCTTTTGCCGGTAGTCAAAGCGCACGTTCTGCGCCGTGTAGTCGGCAACGAAGGCAGGGTCGCGACTGACGACAAGATTGAGGAGCATTTCGGGCGGCATGCTGCCGACAAGCTGCACATACTCGTCAAACAGGCCGACGGTCGTGCGCATCAGCGCTTCCTTGCGGTCGGCTGCTACCTTCTCAGCCTTGTCGGGAACGCTTTCGATATCTCCGAAAAAATACGGCTGTTCGGAGCTTAGAGATGATATTCTGCCCCTGTAAATGCCCTCTGCCATGACCTTGCATAGCTTGCCTCCTGGCTGGCGCACGAGCTGACGAATACGGCAGACTACTCCGTATTCATAAAGATCATTGGGCTCAGGCATATCGTTTGATATGTCCTTTTGCGCAATAAGAAATATCTCCTGATCGGAGTTCTGCGCAAAATTCAGCGCCGCGAGCGATATCGGACGCTCAACGTCAAAGCTCAGGAGCATTCCGGGGAATATGTTAAGGCCTCGCAGCGGCAATATAGCCATTGCGCGGTCGGGTATTTTCTTATTCTGATTCATATGCTTACCTCCTTCTGAGGGACAAAAAATAGGGATAAAAACGCAGCAAGACAGGGCAGCGCCCCGTCTTGCCATGTTGTATCATTTGCGTATTACGTCGGGGCCGGTTCCGTTTTTCACGCAGTCGGCAGTGACAATTACTTCCTCGATATCGTGCTCGGACGGCACTTTGTACATGATGTCGGTCATTATTCCCTCCATCACGCTTCGCAGTCCGCGGGCGCCGATCTTCATCTCGATAGCTTTATCGGCTATTGCCTCGAGTGCTTCCTTATCATATACGAGCTTAACTCCGTCATAGCCCATGAGCGCCTCATACTGCTTGGTCATGGCATTCTTGGGTTCTGTAAGTATGCGGACGAGGTCATCGCGCTTTAAGGATGTCAGCGGCGCTATAACAGGCAGGCGGCCGATGAGTTCGGGGATAATACCGAACTTCAAAAGATCGTGCTGCTGTGCCTGCTTCAAAAGCTCGCCGACGTCGCGCTCTGTCGAGCTCTTTATCTCCGCGCCGAAGCCCATGCTCTTTTTCTCTGTGCGCTTTTCTATGATCTTATCAAGACCGTCAAAAGCGCCGCCGCAGATGAAAAGTATGTTTGTCGTATCTACTTTTATAAATTCCTGATGCGGATGCTTGCGCCCGCCCTGAGGCGGAACGTTCGCAATCGTGCCTTCAAGCAGCTTCAAAAGTGCCTGCTGCACACCCTCGCCGGAGACATCGCGCGTTATCGATGTATTTTCGCTCTTGCGGGCGATCTTGTCGATCTCGTCGATATATATGATACCCTTTTCGGCCCGTTCAAGATCAAAATCGGCTGCCTGCAGGAGACGCAGGAGAATATTCTCAACGTCCTCGCCAACGTAGCCCGCCTCTGTCAGAGTGGTCGCATCCGCGATGGCGAAGGGCACATTAAGCATCTTGGCCAGCGACTGGGCGAACAGGGTCTTGCCGCTTCCGGTCGGGCCAATGAGCAGAATGTTGCTCTTTTGAAGCTCTACGTCGTTTTCTCCGGCAAAAAGGATGCGCTTATAGTGGTTATACACCGCCACCGATAATACTACCTTAGCCCTTTCCTGCCCGACAATGTACTCATCAAGACGCTTTTTGATATCGGCGGGTTTGGGGAGATCCTCAAAGCGCAGGCGGTTTCCCTGATTGTCATGCACTGGAGCCTGCTCATCCTCGGCGATAATGCTCATGCAGAGATTGATGCACTCATCGCAGATATATGCGCCGTTGCCGGCAATGAGTCTGCCGACCTGTGCCTGTGTTTTTCCGCAGAACGAGCAGCGGATGCTCTTTCTGTCGTCTGTTCTTGCCATAGTTTTACCTCGGGAAATGATGTAATATGGGGGAACGCTCCGTTCCCCCATAAGTTTCGTGCTTATCGCTTGGTAATCACCTTGTCGATAAGGCCGTATTCAAGGGCTTCCTGTGCGGACATGAAATGGTCGCGCTCGCAGTCGGCTTCGACGACGGCGATATCCTTTCCGGTGTTTTCGGCGAGGATCCTGTTTAAGTTTTTCTTTATCTTAAGGATCTGCTCGGCCTGGATCTGAATATCGGTGCACTGACCCTTGCTGCCGCCGGAGGGCTGGTGGATCATAATTTCTGCATTGGGAAGTGCAATGCGCTTGCCCTTTGCGCCGCTTGAGAGCAGAAACGCTCCCATGGACGCGGCCATGCCGATGCAAATGGTGGATACATCGGGCTTTATATACTTCATGGTGTCGTAGATAGCCATACCGGATGTGACAGAGCCGCCGGGGCTATTGATATAAAACTGTATATCCTTATCGGGATCCTGCGCCTCAAGGTACAGAAGCTGGGCAACGATAAGGCTTGCGGCCGTGTCGTTGACTTCCTCGGACAGCATGATTATGCGGTCGTTGAGAAGTCTTGAAAAAATATCGTACGAACGCTCGCCGCGGCTCGTCTGTTCTACTACATATGGTACTAAACTCATTTTTAACGTCTCCTTTCTTCAGCTTACCGTGTGGAGATCATATCCTTAAACGGGATAAATTATTCAGCCTCTTTTCCCTCAGCAGGCTCCTCTGCGGGAGCTTCCTCGGTAGCGGACTCAATAACTATCCTGGTAGCTTTTTCTTTCTTGAACTCGTTTTTGATATATTCCTCGCCGAAGTACTGGCGGAGTTGATCGGGGGTAATGCCGACAGACTCGGCTGCGCCCTTGATGTAATCCTCAAGCTCTTCGTCGGTGACCTCGATGTTCTCAGCCTCAACGATGGCATTGAGAAGCAGCTCCTGCTTTACCTGATACTCGGCGGCTGGACGGATAGTTGCGTTGATGGCTTCTTCATCAAGACCCATCATCTTCTTGATATCGTCGGTGCTCATTTTCGGGTCAGTCAGGCCGAAGTTTGCCGCGTAGCTACGGATAAGCTCGTCGATTTTCTCCTGCATCATGCTTTCGGGGACCTCGACTGTCATGTTATCGCAGGCCTTGGTCATAATAGCAGTCCGGAACTTTGCGTCCATTTGCTGCTGCATAACACGTTCCATGTCCTTGCGTGTGTCGGCTCTGTATTCCTCGACGGTATTGAACTCTGAAACGTCCTGAACGAAATCATCGTCGAGCTCTGGCAGCTCCGTCATGGACAGACCGTTGAGCTTGACCTTGAATACAACGTCCTTGCCGGCCAGCTCTGCCGCATAATCTTCGGGGAAGGTTATGTTTATATCCTTTTCATCGCCGATATTCATGCCGACGATCTGCTCCTCGAAGCCGGGAACGAAGGTGTTTGAGCCGAGCTCAAGCTCATAGCCCTCTGCCTTGCCTCCGTCAAAGGGAACACCATCGAGAGTGCCTTCAAAGTCGATATCCGCCGTATCACCCATCTGAGCCTCACGCTCAAGGTCGATAACGCGGCCGTTGCGCTTGCGTACGCTGTCGATCTGGCCGTCAACGTCTTCTTCGGTTATGACATAGGTCTCTTTTACAGCGCTGAGGTTCTTGTACTGACCGAGGGTGACCTCGGGATAAAGCTCAACATCAAAAGTCAGAGTGAGAACCTTATCCTCGGAAAGATCTACGTTTGAGATAGAGGGCTTGCCTATTATCTTCAGGCCGCAATTATCATAGCCGTGCTCATAAGCCGGGGCAACGAGTTCGTCGATAGCGTCCTGATAGAAAACATCATGGCCGTACATACCCTCGACAACGGCGCGGGGAGCCTTGCCCTGTCTGAAACCGGGGATGGAGATGCTGCCCTTATTCTTGTTAAATGCCTTATTTACGGCCTCGTCGAACTCTTTGGCGTCGACTTCGACCTGAAAGCTCGCGCTCTTGGAGTCTTTCTTTTCTACGTTCTTGACTAACATTTATATATTCCTCCTATATAATTCACATAGACCAAATCATAATAACAGATATTTTATTCAAAAGCAATTATTTTCTTTAAACAAGTCGTCAAATAAGCTTTACCGGTTTAAATTTAACATGGTCGGCCGAAATGAGCTTGAAATCCGTACCGGAAAGCACCCCGTTGAAGGCAAATTGGCAGCCCGCACCGTGTATGTGGCCGTAGCAGCAGCGCTTGACATTATATTTCCGCAAAAGCTCAAGAATTTCGGGGCAAGTATAATTCATATATTTCGGCGGATAATGCAAAAACACATATATCTCATCGGTTGCTGCGGCCTTTAGCGACGCTTCAAGACGCATCACCTCGCGGTTCATGATCTTTTTATCATGCTCAGCGCTCTTGCTTTCCTCATAAAACCAGCCGCGGGTACCACAGATGGAGACTCCTGCGTATTCAAAGCTCGAGTTGTGCATGACGTCGATCGTTTTAATATCGTGCTTTGCGAAAAAACTTCGTGCCTTCGTCGCCGTTGTCCACCAATAATCGTGGTTACCCTTCAGAATTATCTTTCTTCCGGGCAGCGCGTCGATGAATTTAAAATCCGGCAGCGCCTCTTCCATTGTCATTCCCCAGGTAATATCTCCGCACAAAACGGTGAGATCGTCGTCTTTGAGCTCGGCAAAGCCCTCACTGAGCTTCTGAACGTAGTTTTCCCAGCGCTCACCGAAAACGTCCATGGGTTTATTTGTTCCGAGCGACAGGTGAGTATCGCCAATGGTGTATAAAGACATGCTGCCTCCGTATAAAACTGAAATTATGGTCAAGAATAATACTGTCTAATGACAATACTCTCTGGAGGTAAGGAAATGAACAGCAAGAAAATGAGCTCCGGTCAGATCACCGGCGTCGGCTGCGACGTATCAAGCTGCAAGTACAACACTATCGACTGCAAATGCTCTGCATCGCAGATCAAGGTTCAGAACGACAAGGCTACCACCAAGTCCGAGACCTTCTGCTCAACCTACTGTCCGCGCGGCTGCTGCGACTAAACTAATGGGGATTCACCCCTTAACGGGGCGAACCCCCCTACATATTATTTATTTAAGTTATTTATTTAAGAAATCCGCAACGACGGACTTCATATCCTGCTTGTCCACAACGAGCCCGAAGCGCTTTTCGCGCTTATCAAGGCCGGAAAGCGGCTTGGGGATCGCTGTCTTTGTCGTTTCAGAAAGCTTTTCTATAAGCTCTGTTCCGGGAGCATCAGTTCCGTATCCCAGTGCATCGAGTACGCTGTCGCAGAATTTATAGGGACTTGCGGTGGACACAACTACTGCCGGATAAACTCGGCCTGTATCCATACGGTAATCGGTAAGCTTTTTGTACGCAACGGCTGTATGAGTATCCATGAGATATCCGTTTTCGGTATAGACCTTATTTATTGCAGCCTTTGTATCGTCATCGGAGCAGTATCCGCCGACAAAATGCTCGTTTATAACGGCCTTTATCGCGTCCGAGACCTCATACCTGCCCGTTTTCGCAAGCTCGTCCATATAAGCGGCTACTTCCCTGTCGTTTTTGCAGACCGAGTACAGCAGGCGCTCAAGATTACTGGATACAAGAATGTCCATGGACGGAGATATGGTAGTATGGAAAGTTCTGTTGCGGTCATACACGCCGTGCGCGAAGAAATCGGCGAGGACGTTGTTCTGGTTTGAGGCACAGATGAGCTTGCCTACGGGCAGACCCATGTTCTTTGCATACCAGCAGGCCAGGATATTTCCGAAATTGCCGGTCGGAACGACGAAGTCGACAGTATCGCCGCAGCTTACTTTACCGGAATTTGCGTAGTCGCAGTAGGCGGAGAAATAGTAAACTATCTGCGGCAGGAGTCTGCCCCAGTTAATGGAGTTTGCAGATGAGAGGAACCATCCCTTTTCACTGAGCTTTTCGGCAAATTCCCTGTCGCCGAATATCTGTTTTACACCGGTCTGCGCATCATCAAAGTTGCCGCGCACTGCGGCTACGCCGACATTTTCGCCTGTCTGCGTCACCATTTGCAGCTGCTGAACATCCGACACGCCGTTGTGGGGATAGAACACCAGTATCTTCGTGTTTTCAACATCGGCAAAGCCCTCAAGCGCCGCCTTGCCGGTATCGCCGCTTGTCGCGACAAGAATGCAGACCTTGCGCTTTTCGCCGCACTTTTTGAGTGAGGCCGTCAGCAGATGCGGGAGCATCTGAAGAGCCATATCCTTAAACGCGCAGGTCGGACCGTGCCAAAGCTCAAGCACCGCGGTGTTATCATCAAGAAAATGCACAGGCGCGGCGCTGTCGCTGTCAAAATTATCGCCGTATGCACGAGCTATCATTGCTTTGAGCTCAGGCTTTGTAAATTCGTCAAGGAAGGGCTTCATTATTCCGAAGGCTCTTCCGCGGTAGTTTTCCTTTCCCAAAGCTTTTATATCCTCAAGAGTTAGCTGCGGCAGGCTTTCGGGAACATACAGTCCGCCGTCGGGCGCAAGGCCGTGCGAAATGGCCTGAGAAGCAGTCACTTTTTCCTTTGAATTGCGTGTGCTGTAATATAACATAACGGAGCTCCTTTCAGCTCAAAATGCGTTTTCTATGTGGTTAATTGTAACTTTTTTTGAGTTTATGCCCTCGGGAGCGTAGACCTCTATGACGTCAAAGCGCGGCTGAAGCCCGGTCTCGTGTGCCTGAAGCCAAAGCTGCGCCGCCATGATGACGCGCTTCTGCTTTGCCGGGGTGACAAATTCGCGAGCTTCGCCGTAGGCGCTGTTCTTTCTGAGTTTTACCTCGACGAAAACTATGTAATCGCGCCGTCTTGCGATTATATCTATCTCACCCTGCCTGTAGCGGCAGTTGGTGTCGATAATCCTGTATCCGTGCAGCCGCAGATAATTTGCGGCCTTGCGCTCGCCGAAAGCGCCGAGTTTTTCCTCTGTCATCAGTGCATTTTCCTCAAAAAGCTATGGCGGTGTATCTCGCTGGGGCCGAACTCACGCAGAGCCTCATAGTGCAGCTTTGTTCCGTAGCCCTTGTGCTTTTCAAAATGATACTCCGGATACTTTTTCGCCATCTCGAGCATGTATCGGTCACGGGTGACCTTGGCCAGTATAGACGCCGCTGCAATATCGGCGCATTTCGCGTCGCCCTTAACCACACAGCGGCTCGGCATATTTATTGCCGAATCACGGTTCCCGTCAATAAGCGCGAGCGCAGGTTTAACAGAGAGCTTGTCAATGGCTCTGTTCATTGCGAGCATCGACGCGTTCAGAATGTTTAGCTCCTCTATCTCCTCTACGCTTGCAAATGCTATGCCATAGCTTAAAGCCTCGGAGCAGATCGCGTCAAACAGCTTGACCCGCTTTTTCTCGCTGAGCTTTTTAGAGTCGTTCAGGCCTTCTATCTCCATTCCTCGCGGAAGGATGACTGCTGCGGCGCAAACAGGCCCGGCCAGCGGGCCGCGCCCGGCTTCATCCACGCCGCATATAAGCTCGACGCCGCTGTCGTATATCTCATTTTCAAGCGCCCAAAGCTCTGTCATCACGGTTTCTCCAAGCTTATTCTGCCAAGCTTTCCGTCGTGGTACTCGCCAAGCAGCGTATTAGCCATACGCTCAATGTCATATTCGCCCTTGGATATGAGAAAACCGCGTTTTTTTGCGGCCTCTTCGAGCAGCTCAAAGCCGTTTGCATCGGGATCCGGCTCAAACTTATATCGAGCTATAAGTGCATCCGGGTACATTTCACGCAGACGCAGCATAAAATTTGCTGCCAGCGTCTCTTTATCGAGCACATCGGCCTTTATTGCATTCGTTATGGCCAGCATCTCGCCGACCTCCTGAGAATCAAACTTCGGCCAAAGTATGCCCGGAGTGTCCAAAAGGTCAAGACCTTTGTCGATATTTATCCACTGCTTTCCGCGCGTTACGCCGGGCTTATCGCCGGCAACGGCGGCCTTGCGCTTTGCGACCTTGTTTATGAATGTTGATTTGCCGACGTTCGGTATGCCGAGGATCATAACGCGCATCGGGCGGTTTATCTGCCCCTTTGCAGCGTAGTCTGCTATCTTATCCTTCAAAAGCTCGCGCAGAGCCGGGGCAAAGCCGTTTACGCCTTTTCCGGACTTCGCGTCCGTTTCGAGTATCCTTATGCCCTGAGCTTCAAAAAACGTGCGCCACTGCGCAGTTATATCGGGGTCTGCAAGGTCTGTGCGGTTAAGTATTATAAGTCTCGGCTTTCCGGCGGCAAGGCGGTCAATATCCGGGTTACGACTTGAGTTGGGTATGCGCGTATCGAGGATCTCACACACTGCATCGACCTGCTTTATGCTGTCCTCTATCATACGCTGCGCTTTGGTCATGTGTCCGGGGAACCACTGGATATTCATCTTTTCGTAGTTTATGCTGCTCATATCATTCACCGTCGGGAACGCCGATGGAATCGAGCGGGAACACACGCAGCAGAACCTTGCCGACTATGAGGCGCTCATCGACCATGCCGATCTCCGCCCTGCGGCTGTCGGACGATGCATTGCGGTTATCGCCCATAACGAACACACAGCCCTCCGGGACTGTCTGCGGACCCTGAAAATCGAGCTGATTATACGTCGGCTCTGCAATATAAGGCTCATCAAGAAGCTCGCCGTCAACATAGACCCTGCCACGGTCAAAATCGATATCGATGGTCTGCCCTTCGGTAGCGATAACGCGCTTGACCAAAGCCTCGGACTTATACTCGTCCTTGCGGAAAATAACGATATCGCCCTGCTTGGGCTTATAGAAAACGTCGGACACAACAAGCTTATCTCCGTTAATAAGCGTTGGATTCATCGAATCGCCGCTCACATCAACAATGCGGAAGATAAAAACGAATACGATAATGCAGATGATAAGCGCGAACACAAGGCTCTGCATCCAGTCGTATATTTCGCCTCTCGTAGTTGTCTCGGCCGGTGTTGCTTTCTGCTTCTTGACTTTGTCATTAGCTTTTTTCATTTGAATTACCTCTTAATGAGTTTATCAATATATTATACACGATAAAGCTATACTTAGGCAACAAAAAAAGCGGCTTACGCCGCTTTTTTTGAACCGATTGACAGGTCGGGCGCTTACAGGCGCTCCTTGACCTTTGCTCTCTTGCCGACGCGCTCGCGCAGGTAGTACAGCTTTGCTCTGCGAACCTTGCCGCGGCGAACTGTCTCTACGGAGACGATGGAGGGAGAGTGTACGGGGAAGACCTTCTCGCAGCCTACACCGTAGGAGATGCGGCGGACGGTGATGGTCTCGTTGATGCCGCCATGCTTCTTGGCAATGATGGTGCCTTCGAAAGCTTGGTTGCGCTCACGGCTGCCTTCTTTTACGCGAACGGTGATACGGACGGTATCGCCGACGTTGAGCTCGGGCAGTTCGGGCTTCATGTACTGCTCGCTGAGAATTTTGATCAGATCCATAGTCTAATCCTTCCTTTACTTTAGGCGTTCGTGCCGGAGGGCTCCCTTTCGGCCTCGGCAGAGGACCGCTTGATAGCCTGCGATGTACGCAAGCCATGATATGTTACCACAAAGAGCCTTGAAATGCAAGCATTTTCAGCGGAAAACCTGCATATTTTCATCGAATATCTCAAGCCGCCTGAATTTTGCAAAGTCGGGCGCTATATCTGGTGCAAGCTGGCGCAGAGCATCGGCTATAAGCTCCGGGTTCAGCGTGGGCTCCTGTGCGGAGATAATGGCGCGCATCAAAACATTATTGCCGGAATGCTCGAAGGTTATCTCCCTTATTGCAGGGCGGATATCGCTCTCTCCCATTCCGCGCTTGGTCTTTTTGGTTATGACTATGCTTTCGGCCGAATAAAACTCATTGAGCTTTTCTGCCATGACGGCCGCATCGCGCTCGTCATACTCGAAAACGCCGGATATACTGAGCCATTTTATCTCCTTGACCTTGCGCTCGGCCTCATACACGTCAATGACCTCTATCCCCTCGGGAAACTGTGTTGCGAGGCGTTTTTTTATCTCCTCGCAGGGCATGTCCTCCCGCATTTTGAAATCCATGATCTCGCACACGCTCTCGCAGCCGACGGAAAGCGGCAGCGCGATTGATATATTCGGGTGTGGATTAAAACCTTCGGAGTATTTAAGGCGGCACTCGGCGCGCATGAACGCACGGGTCACGGTTCGCATAAGGTCAAGGTGCGATATATACACTGCTCTTCCGGTTTTGGAAAACAGCATTCTGTACTTATCCATCGCATTTTCCTCCCTTCATGAGCTTTGCCGCGCCGCAGGCCGAGCACTGCTTGCGGCAGTCGGGTGAAAGCTCCGACTTATATGCCTGCTCACGCTCGTGCCACAGGTGCGCCCTGCGCACGCCGACATCAACGATATCCCAGGGCATTATCTCGTCCTTTTCGCGCTCGCGGTGAGCGTAAAACGTCGGGTCAACGTCCGCGTCGTCGAAGGCCTTCATCCAGCGCTCGAACGAGAAGTAATCGCTCCACGCCTCGAGCCTGCCTCCTGCACGCCATACATTTTCAATGACCTTGCCGATGC
>CALBGG010000087.1 GCA_937893605.1 uncultured Clostridia bacterium | reverse complement strand
TTTTAGCCTCTGTATTAATTGCGATTGTAAGTTAAACATAAAAGCTCAGGTCGTTTGAACAGCACCCCATCTGTTAGATATTATATCATACTGTCTAACAGATGGGGTGCTGTTCACCTCGATGATGCGTTTTTTTATTTGCTTCGTCAAGTCCATACGGCGGCAAAATGTGCGCTGTGTATAGCTTCTCCCATTTTTGTTCACTTTCGGTCCAGGCTGCCGCTAAAGTCTTGCCGGAGGACAGCATTTTAATTCAGCGCGTCGGCATTCAGCGTAAACAGCCTCTCGACAGCTGTTTTAAGCTGCGCGTGCTCCGGGGCGGAGAGCTCGGGGTCGGACAGTAACAGCTCCTGCGCCGCCTGCTGTGCGGTTTGCAGGACGCTCATGTCGGAGCACAGATCCGCAATATGCATCGCCGGAAGTCCGTGCTGGCGCGAGCCGAAGAAATCACCCGGACCGCGCAGCTTGAGATCCTCCTCGGATATCTTGAAGCCGTCGTTTGTCTTTGTCATTATCTTAAGCCGCGCCCGAGTTGCCTCATTGTCGCTGTCGGAAACGAGCACGCAGTAGCTCTTGTGCTCCCCACGTCCGACACGTCCGCGCAGCTGGTGCAGCTGGCTCAAGCCGAAGCGGTCGGCGTTCTCGACTATCATCAGCGCCGCGTTCGGCACATCGACACCGACCTCGATGACCGTAGTCGAAACGAGAATATCTATATCTCCGGCCACAAAGGTTGACATAATATCATTCTTTTCCTTAGCCCTGAGCTTGCCGTGCACGCAGGCAACTCTGAGGTCGGGGAAATATTTTTGCAGCTCGGCTGCATGCTCCTGCGCGGATTTGACATTCGGCGGGAGCTCTTCATTTTCCTCTATCATCGGGCAGACGACGAACACCTGCCGTCCCTCGGAAACGAGCTTGCGGATAAATCCGTTTAAGCGCGTGCGGTAGCTCTCTGTGACGGCGAAGGTATCGACCTTCTGCCTGCCCGGCGGCATCTCGTCTATAACCGAGATATCGAGGTCGCCGTAGATTATAAGCGCCAGCGTGCGCGGAATGGGCGTTGCGGACATTACGAGAACGTGCGGCTTTTCGCCCTTGGATATAAGGCTTGAGCGCTGGTTTACGCCGAAACGGTGCTGCTCGTCGGTTATGACGAGGGCGAGATCGGAATACTCTACATCCTCGGAAAACAGCGCGTGCGTGCCGATAACGAGGTCAAGCTCTCCTGCGGCGAGCTCTGCCTTGACCTCGCGCTTCTGCTTTGCGGTCATTGAGCCCGTAAGCTTTCCTATACGCAGGCCGAACGGCGCGAGAAACGCACTTAGCGTTTCAAAATGCTGCTCGGCAAGTATTTCGGTCGGTGCCATAAAGGCCGAGGTATGTCCGTTTTTCCACACATACCAGATAAGTGCCGCCGCAACAAGCGTCTTGCCGCTGCCGACATCACCCTGAACGAGACGGTTCATTGCCATGCCCGACTGCATATCCCGCACAGCATCGGCGACCGCACGTCTCTGTGCGCCTGTCGGAATAAAAGGAAGGCTCGAAAAAAATTCCTCTATGTTCTGCCCGTGCATGAGTATGCCGCTCTGCTTTGCGTGGCTGCCCTTCATTCTGCCGAGGGCGCAGGCCAATAAAAACAGCTCCTCGAAAACAAGCCTGCGCCGCGCAAGCTCGAGATCCTCGAAGCTTGCCGGAAAATGAATGTTCTCGTAGGCATAGCCGGTCTGCGCAAGCTTATACTTTTTGCGCAGACTCTCCGGAAGCACCTCGGGCAGGTCGGACGCACAGGCATCCAGTGCCTGACGCACCGCGCTCATGACGATCTTTTGTGAAAGCCCGGTCGTCAGCCCGTAGACCGGCACGATGCGCCCCGTGACTCCGCCGACCGCGCCTTCGCGCTCAATGACGGGATTGGTCATGGTTCTTTTGCCGCCGACAGCTATGATCTTGCCGTAGATGTTCAGACTGTCGCCGCGGTGGATATTGTTTTTGATATACGGCTGATTGAAAAATGTTATGTCAACCGACCCGCTCTCGTCCACCACACGGAACTTAACAAGCTCGAGCCCGCGGCGGATACGCACAAGGTGCGCGTCCTCGGCAGCAAGGGCATTTATACATACGGTTTCGCCGTCGCATGTAAGGGCGATCGGCTTAAAGCTGCTGCGGTCCTCGTATTTCCTGGGAAAATACGAAACAAGGTCACGGACGGTAAAGACGCCGAGCTTGTTAAACAGCAGCGCCTTTTTTTCGCCTATGCCCTTGCAGTATCGTATATCGGTTTCAAGATAGTTCATTTTTGAAGCTTGAATCTCCATAATGCCTCGCGGTCGGCAGGCTCTGCATATGCTATGCCGATGCGCGGCAGCTGTATTATGTTAACCTTTGTGCCGTCGTCCTCAATGCGCAGTCCGTCACAGGAGAGAATATCGAGGCCGTTGAGACTCCGGTCGATACCGAGCTCTTTTGTGAGCTTGCCCGGTCCCTCAAAGCCCTCGCAGCAGCGTATGAGAACCGCCTGCGGATCATCTTCCCTGCCGGATACAATGTTGAGCATCTCGTGCATACCGTAGCAGAGATAGACATATATCGTGCCTCCGTCACGCCAAAGGATCCCGGCTCGCTTTGTTTTTCCCTTGTGTGCATGGCAGGCGGTGTCTTCAACGCCGCAGTACGCCTCGGTCTCTGTTATTCTCAGGCGCTTTTCGCTACCGTCCGGAAACGTGCGAACAAGAATCTTTCCGACAAGCGCAGGCGCAAGAGTCAGTGCGTCGGCGCGAAAAAATTCACGATTGAGCATCACTCGACCATTTTCAGCGTGTAATCGGTCTTGTTTGTGAGCGTGAACATCTCAAGCAGGCCGGTAGTACACAGGATCTCATTATCCTTGGTTATCATTATCATATCAAAGCCGCCGTTTTCGCGCCAGTATTTTAGCGCGGCGCTTTCGCCGAGTACGAACATTGCGGTCGACAGGCAGTCGGCCAGCGTTCCGTCCGAGCAGACTATCGTTACGGAAACAAGATCGTTATCCGCCGGCTTTCCGGTTCTTGGATCAATGATGTGGTGATACTTAACTCCGTCGGGACCGATAAAATAGCGCTGATAGCTGCCGCTTGTTATGATTGCCGTCTCACCGACGGAGAGCGTTCCGACGTAGGAGCTCGTATCGTTGGGATCCTCGACCGCGACGGTCCAGTTGCTGCCGTCGGGCTTTGTGCCGAGAGTCTGAACATTTCCGCCGAGGGAGACTATGCCGCTCGTAACTCCGTTTTTGCGCATTGCGTCGATTGCGTATTTCGACGCGCAGCCCTTTGCAACTGCGCCGAAGCTTATCTGCGTGCCCGCGGGCATGCGCACGGAGTAATTTGCCTCCCCCTCGAAGTCGGTTATTTCGGTCTTTCCGAAGCCGAGCTTTTGGCGCAGCTCCTTTATCTCGTCATCCGAGGGAATGCGCCCGGTCTCGTCCTTAAACTCGCCCCAGGCCTCATAAAGCGGATAGACCGACAGATCAAGCGCACCGCCCGAGAGCTTATATACGCTCAGCGCCGTTGAGAGCATCTCGTTGACCTGCGGAGTCACGATAACATCCTTTCCCTCGGCGTTGTTTATAAGAGTAGTGTAGCTGCCCTCATTACTCGGATCGAGCATATCGTCCATCGCATTTATAACGCCGACAGCAGCACTGATGCCGTCGTTTGCGTATTTTCCGTAAGCGGTCAGGTTCATGACCGTATCCATTGCGAATATCTGCTTCTGCACAGGCTCGTCCTTCGAACATGCGCACAGCGGAAGCAGCATGCAAACGCACAGCAAACCCGCGATAATTCTATTTGAAAAAAAGCGCTTCATATCCTGTCCTCAGAGTTTATTTTTATATTTATTTTATAAGTATAACATACAAAGCGGCAATTGAAAACCGAAATTTTGCGCACGATGTGCGCTTGAACACTATAACTGTTTGTTGAAAGCGGAAACAGGCACAAGATATAGTAATTTTCAGCAAAATGCTTAATTTACAGATTGTTTACCTCGTTTTTCGACGCCCGATGGTTACCGGTGTTGACATAATCCGACTTGTGTGTTACAATTTGATTACATATTGAAATATTCCACGGAGAGTTCAAAAATGAAAAAACGACTTATCAGTTCACTGCTGGCAGTAATAATGTGCGTTTCGCTGCTTGTCGTGCCGGCCGATGCCTCCGGTATCAGCGGAGCGAAGACGACAAGCGCCCTAAATCTCAGAAGCGGCGCGAGCACAAGTAAATCCATAATCATGACAATGCCCGTCGGAGCGGAGGTCATTGTCGGAATGACGCAGAACGGGTGGTGTAAAGTCGTTTACAAGAACACCGTCGGCTATGCTTCGGCAGAGTATCTGAAAACAGTCAGCAAGGTCAGCGGCAATTTCGGAACGGGCACCGTCTCAGGCGACGATGTGCGCATGAGAAGCGGCGCCGGCACCGGCAGCTCCGTTATCGGTACATACGATAAGGGCACTAAAATGTCCGTCGTCGGAGCCGCGGGCAACTGGTATGAAGTCAGCTATAACGGGAAGACCGGCTATGTCAGCGCAGACTATATGAAGCTTTCGGTCGGAAACGCAAGCTCCACTCCTTCCGCTGCGCCCTCCCCCGCTCCGTCTGCGAGCACGGCAGCAAGCTCCGGCGGCTTCAAGGCAAGCGTCATCGGAACGAGCGTGAGGCTCAGAAGCCGGGCAAGCACAAGCTCCGATACTCTCGGCTACTACTCAAACGGCGTGAGCCTGACTGCTCTCGGCTCGGTAAAGGACTGGTATAAGGTTTCCTATAACGGCAAGGTCGGCTACATGTCCGCACAGTATGTCCGAATAACGCCGGCAGACAGCTACAGCACCGCGAAAAGCGGCACCGTCAGCGGAGACAGTGTGCGCATGAGAATGGGGCCGAGTACCGATTTCGCGGCCATCGGCACTCTCAACAAGGGTGCGAGCGTCAAGATCACCGGCGAGACCGGCTCGTGGTACGAGATCAGTGCAAACGGCAAGTACGGCTATATGAGCAAGGACTACATAAAGATCGTGAACACTGCCTCGACCGGTACCGTTGAAAAGCTGGACAAGATCGGCATAGTCACCGGCAACGGAGTGCGCATGAGAAGCGGCGCGGGCACGAGCTACTCCACCATCGGCTATTATGATAAGGGCATCCAGGTCAAGGTCACCGGCAAGACAGGCTCCTGGTACGCCGTCAGCTATAACGGCCTGAACGGCTACATGAGCACAAGCTATGTCAGACTAAGCACAGGCAGCACCGTTGCCAATCAGATAGTCTCAACCGCGAAGCAGTACCTCGGAACGCCCTATGTTTACGGCGGCTCCTCCCCCCGCGGCTTTGACTGCTCGGGCTTCATGTACTATCTTTACGGTCAGTACGGCTATAAGCTCTGGCGCGGAGCCGGCGGACAGTGGAACAACAACGGCACAAAGGTCGATAAGAGCGAGCTTCAGCCCGGCGACCTCGTGTTCTTCTCCGACAGCGTCGATCCCATCGGCCACGTCGGCATGTACATCGGCGACAATCAGTTTATCCATGCCTCATCCGGCAAGGGCTGCGTCGTTATAACCTCACTGAGCGCAAGCTACTACGCAAATCACTACACCGGCGCAAAGCGTATCATTCAGTAGTATATATAGTTTTCACCGCAGGAGTTATCCTGCGGTGATTTTTTTACAGTCTATTATCTATGATCTTATACACTGTATACTGCGCGGCGTCAGTCTGTAATACTTGCGATTTGGTCCGAGCTCGGACGCGCGGTATTCGGTGTCAACAAGGCCGTTTTTATCAAGCCTCAACAGCACTAACTTGTAAGCCTATTTAAAGCGCTTCAGGCGCAAAGCATTCGATACGACCGAAATGGAGCTGAGCGCCATTGCCGCGCCTGCAAACATCGGGCTCAGAAGCGGCCCTCCGAAGGCGTAAAACAGACCCGCTGCAAACGGAATGCCCACGCTGTTATAGAAAAACGCCCAAAACAGGTTTTGTTTTATGTTTCGGATAACTGCCTTGCTCAGGCGCAGCGCCGTCACGAGCGCGCCGAGGTGCGAGCCCATGAGCACAACGTCGGCCGATTCTATCGCAACATCTGTTCCGCTGCCTATCGCCGCGCCGATATCGGCCGAGGCGAGCGCCGGAGCGTCGTTTATGCCGTCGCCGACCATGCAGACCTTTTTGCCCGCCGCCTTGAGCTTTTCTATCTCGCCTGCCTTGCCCTCGGGCAGTACACCTGCGAGTACTCGGTCGATATTCGCCTTATCGGCAATCGAGTGTGCGGCCTTTTCGTTATCGCCGGTTATCATGATAGTATCAATACCAATATTGTGCAGAGCGGATATTGCCTCGGGGCTATCGCTCTTTATGGTGTCGACCGCGCCGAAAAGTCCGGCGAAGCTGCCGTCAATGGCTGCAAACATGAGCATGCAGCCGCTGTCTTCGAGCTTTTTGCGCTCATCGGAAGCCGTTATTTCAACGCCGTTTTCCTTCATAAGCAGTGCGTTGCCGATAAGCACCTCGCGCCCCGAAACGCTCGCCTTTATGCCGCGTCCGGGCACCGCCGTTATACTCTCTGCCATGGGCAG
>CALBGG010000086.1 GCA_937893605.1 uncultured Clostridia bacterium | reverse complement strand
GCCAGGTGTACAGCGCCGTGCGCAGATTGCCGACGTGCATATAGCCCGTGGGGCTTGGAGCAAATCTCGTGCGCACCTCGCCCTTGGGTATGCGCGCCTCCATCTGCTCAAACCATGTCATATCCATAAATAATTCCTCCGAAATCATAGATACAAACAGTGTAAAATGCTTTTTGACTGTTGTCAAGTGAGAAGTAAAATGGTACAATAGTAAACTGTATCTTTGGCTGTACAATTAGGAGATAATAAAAATGGAAGAGACAAAAAAGAAAATAATGCTGTCGGGCATCCAGCCCTCGGGCGACCTGCACCTCGGAAACTACCTCGGTGCGGTCAAGAACTGGGGAGCGAGAGCCGAGGAGTTTGACTGCTATTACTTCATGGCAGACCTGCACACGCTGACTGTGCGCCAGGATCCCAAGCTTCTTCGCCGCCGCAGCCTCGAGCAGCTTGCGCAGTACATCGCCTGCGGCATAGATCCGGAGAAAAACGTCCTGTTTCTGCAGAGCCATGTGCACGAGCACGCCGAACTCGGCTGGATACTCAATTGCTACACCATGTTCGGCGAGCTGAGCCGCATGACACAGTTTAAGGATAAGTGCGCAAAGAATGCCGACAACATAAACGGCGGCCTGTTCACCTATCCCAGCCTCATGGCGGCCGATATCCTGCTTTATCAGACCGATTACGTCCCCGTCGGCGAGGATCAGCGCCAGCACTGCGAATTGACGCGCAACATCGCCGTGCGCTTCAACAACATCTACGGCGAGACCTTCAAGGTCCCCGAGGCCTACGTTCCCAAGGCGGGCGCACGCGTTATGAGCCTCGGAAACCCGAGCTCGAAGATGAGCAAATCCGACCCCAACGGCTGCGTTTTCCTCATGGAAAAGCCCGAGGATATAGCGAGAAAATTCAAGCGCGCGATAACAGATTCCGACACTGAAAGCTGCGTGCGCTTCGATATGGAAAACAAGCCCGGCGTTTCAAACCTCATGAACATCTACTCTGCCGTCACCGGCAAGAGCTTTGAGGAGATAGAAAAGGAATTTGACGGCTGCGGCTACGGAGTGTTCAAGCCCGCCGTCGGCGACGCCGTTATCGAGGCTCTGCGCCCCATACGCGAGGAGGCAACGCGCCTTCTCAACGATAAAGAGTACCTGCGCAGCGTATACACCGAGGGTGCGCAGAAGGCAAGCGTCATCGCCCGCAAGACCCTTCGCAAGGTCTATAAAAAGGTCGGCCTCGTCGAAAAACCTTTTTAAACATTATAAATATAGCCAGTCCACGGAGACATAAATATGATAGATATCAGTTTTGACGTCTGGAAGAACATATTGCTCGCGCTCGCGGTCGCTTTCGTCATCTCCTTTGCCGCGACGCCCGTTGTCAGCTCCTTTGCAAAAAAGGTCGGCGCTATCGACATTCCGGACAAAAAGCGCCATATCCACAGCCACCCGATACCCCGCATGGGCGGCCTTGCCATATTCCTCGGCTTCCTGCTGTCGGTTCTGCTGTTTGCAAACATCACGCCTCAGGTGCGAGGTATACTTCTGGGCGCTATCCTCATCGTCGTTGTCGGTGCCATCGACGACGTGATGAACTTAAACGCATGGCTTAAATTCTGCGTGCAGATAGTCGCGGCGGTCATAGCCGTTTTGTCCGGCGTTATCATAAACGTCGTGTCAAACCCCCTGCTGATAACAAGCGAGCAGGCCGTCACCATCGGCATTCTCGCCGTTCCGGTGACGATACTGTGGATAGTCGGCGTGACAAACTCGGTTAACCTGATCGACGGACTTGACGGCCTTGCCTGCGGCGTTTCGGCGATAGCGTCGATGACGATGCTCGTCGTGTCGCTTTTAGTATCGGACGCAAACATAAACGTTGCGGTGATCCTCGCCGCGCTCGTCGGCGGCTGCCTCGGCTTTATACCTTATAACCTCAATCCCGCAAAGATATTCATGGGCGATACCGGCGCGCTGCTTTTAGGCTACGTCCTCGCGACGGTGTCCGTTATCGGCATGTTCAAGTTCTATGCCATTGTCACCTTCGTTCTGCCTGTGCTCGCGCTGGCAGTTCCGCTTTCGGATACGATATTCGCCTTCACGCGCCGCATCCTGCACGGGCAGAGCCCCTTCCACGCCGACAGAGGGCATTTCCACCACAAGCTGCTGGACATGGGGCTTAACCAGAAGCAGGCCGTCGCCGTGCTGTATGCGGTTTCGGCCATTCTCGGCCTTGCGGCGGTGCTGCTGACATCGACCGGCATCGTGCGCATCATCGTCGCGGTCATCGCGTTTGTCATCGCCGTGTGCGTGTGGCTGTTCGTGTTCAGAAACAATAACAATATCCATCCTCTGCCGCATGAAAAGCCTGCGGATGAATCGGAAAAGGACGGTGAAGTAAATGAGTAAGCTCAAGGTCATGTCCGTTTTCGGCACGCGCCCGGAGGCGATAAAAATGGCGCCGCTCGCGCTGGAGCTCCGGCGCCGCGAGAGCATCGAAAGCCTTATCTGCGTCACCGCGCAGCACCGCGAGATGCTTGATTCCGTAATGAACTGCTTCGGCCTCAAGGCCGACGCCGACCTCAACATCATGGGCAAAAACCAGACCCTCACCGACGTCACCGTCAAGGCGCTCAAGGGGCTCGAGGGCTGCTTTGCCGAGTTTAAGCCCGACCTCGTCTTAGTCCACGGCGACACGAGCACGACCTTTTCCGCCGCGCTTGCCGCATTTTACGCGAAGATCCCCGTCGGCCATGTCGAGGCCGGTCTGCGCACCTATGACCGATACAGCCCCTTCCCCGAGGAGATGAACCGCTGCCTCGTCGGCCGCCTTGCCACGCTGCACTTTGCGCCGACGTCGAAAAACGCCGAAAACCTCCGCGCCGAGGCCGTCACGGGCGACATTTTCGTCACCGGCAACACCGTTATCGACGCAATGAGATACACCGTCGGCGACGGCGGCTTTACATCGCCCGAGCTTAAAGCTGTCGACTTTTCCAAAAAGGTCATCGCGATGACCTGCCACCGCAGGGAGAACTACGGCGAGCCGATGAAAAACATTTTCTCCGCCGTCCGCGAGATCGCGCTCACGCACCCGGAGATCGAGATAGTCTACCCCGTGCACCTGTCGCCGATAGTTCGAAGCGCTGCGCGCGAACAGCTCGCAGACCTTGAAAACGTCCGCCTCATCGAGCCGCTGGACGCAATGGATATGCACAGGCTCATGAGCGCAAGCTATATGGTCATGACAGACTCCGGCGGCATTCAGGAGGAGGCGCCCTCGCTCGGCAAGCCCGTGCTCGTCCTGCGAAAGGAAACAGAGCGCCCCGAAGCCGTTGCCGCCGGAACCGTCAAGCTCACCGGCGTCGAGCGTGAGGATATCATACGCGACGCAAACGAGCTTCTCAAGGGGGGCGAGATGTACCGGCGCATGGCGCACGCCGTCAATCCCTACGGCGACGGGCACGCCTGCGAGCGCATAGCCGACGCGATTGAGTTCTCCTTCGGTCTGCGCAAGGACAGACCGCGTGAATTTTCAGCAGCGCACTAAATAAACGGGCGAGCCCTGCTCGCCCGTTTATTTGGTGATAACCACCAGCTTTCCGCTGATTTTACGCAGACTTTACATCCCGGCGCTGTTTTACATTACGCTTTACATATAAAATTAAATTAAAGCAAAGTAATATTGAGGTAATGACAATGATATTTTGTGTTGAAGATGACGCGGGCATCAGAGATCTCATGATATATACGCTCAACGCCTCCGGCTTTCAGGCCGCCGGCTTCGGCTGCGCAAAGGAATTTTACTCGGCACTCGCGGACACCGTGCCCGAGCTCATAATGCTCGATATAATGCTCCCGGGCGAGGACGGCATTTCCATACTAAAGCACCTGAAGGCCGATCCGCGCACGGCTGATATCCCCGTCATCATGGCCACGGCCAAGGGCAACGAGTACGACAAGGTAATCGGCCTTGATCTCGGCGCGGACGACTATCTTGCAAAGCCCTTCGGCATGATGGAGATGGCCTCGCGCGTGCGTGCGGTGCTGCGCCGCAGCGGAAAGGCGGCGGATACAAATCCGCAGCTCGTGCGCATCGGCGGACTTGAGATGAATCTGTCGGAGCACACCGTCACCGCCGACGGGCAGCGCGTGCAGCTCACACTCAAGGAATATGAGCTGCTGCACACCTTCATGACCAGTCCCGGCCGCGCCTTCACGCGCGAGCAGCTGCTCTCTGCCGTGTGGTGCGAGGATTTTCTGGGCGAAACGCGCACCGTGGACGTTCATGTCGGCACGCTGCGCCAGAAGCTCGGCCGGTGCGGCGCATATATCCGCACGGTTCGCGGCGTAGGCTACCGAATGGAGGAGAAGGCATGACAAAACGCATCTTCCGCTCGATATTCACGGTCGCCGCCGTCATACTTCTGGCGTCGTTCGTGCTGATAACGGGCGTATTGTACGAATACTTTTCAAATAAGCAGATGGATCAGCTGAACATGCAGACGCATCTTGCCGCACAGGGGCTGGAGACCGCCGGCGAGAGCTACCTTGACGATCTGGACATAGACGGCTGCCGCATAACATGGATCGCCTCCGACGGCACGGTGCTGTACGACAGCCGGGCCGAGCAGTCGGGCATGGAAAACCACGCCGACCGCGAGGAGGTCCGGCAGGCGCTAAAAACCGGCCACGGCGAGAGCATGCGATACTCGACAACGCTCATGGAGCGCCAGCTTTACTCGGCAGACCGCCTTTCCGACGGCACGGTCGTCCGCATTTCCGACACACAGTACACACCGCTGACGCTTATCCTCGGCATGATACAGCCTGTCATAATCATTGCGCTTCTGGCGCTTTTGCTGTCGCTGCTGCTATCCTCGCGCATGGCAAAGCGCATCGTAAAGCCGTTAAACGAAATGAGCCTTGACAACGCGGACAAGATCGAGACCTATCCCGAGCTCGCCCCGTTGACAGACAAGCTCAAAAGCCAGCAGAATCAGCTGCGCGAGCAGGAAAAGGAGCTGTGCCGACGCCGCGACGAGTTCGACGCCATAACCGGCAGCATGACCGAGGGGCTTGTGCTGCTCAACGAGCAGGGCAGCGTCCTTAGCATAAACAAGGCCGCGACTAAGGCGCTGAATATCGGGAGCTACTGCATAGGAAAGGACATACGCACGCTCAGCGAGGAGCCCCGGCTGCGCGAGACGGTCGAAAAAGCGCTCGACGGTGAGCACGGCGAGGCGCACATCACCCTCGGCGGCGTGAGCTACAGGCTGTACGCAAGCCCCGTCACCTCCGGCGACAGGGTCGCGGGCGCCGCGCTTCTGATGCTCGACACGACCGAGAAGGAAAAGGGCGAGCAGCTGCGGCGCGAGTTCTCCGCAAACGTCTCGCACGAGCTTAAATCGCCGCTGCATACCATATCCGGCTGCGCGGAGCTTTTGGCCAACGGCATCGTAAAGCCCGAGGATGTGCCGCATTTCCTCAGTCAGATTCAGTCCGAGTCCAAGCGCATGATCGCGCTTATAGATGACATCATAAAGCTTTCGCACCTGGACGAGGGCGCGGAGGATATGCAGCGCGAGAATGTCGATCTTCTCGCCATAGCGCGGCGCGAGGCCGGTAATCTTTCGCAGGCCGCGGAGGATGCCGGCGTTGCGCTCACGGTCTCCGGTGAGAGCGTCGTTATAAACGGCATACCGCAGCTTTTGGCCGCAATAGTCCATAATCTCTGCGAGAACGCGATAAAATACAACCGTCCGGGCGGCTTTGCCCGTGTAAACGTCCGCCGCGAGGGCGCAAAAACGCTGCTGACAGTTGAGGATAACGGCATCGGCATACCGCCCGAAGAACAGCAGCGCATTTTCGAGCGCTTCTACCGCGTCGATAAGAGCCACTCCAAGGAGGTCGGCGGAACGGGTCTCGGCCTTTCGATAGTAAAGCACGCCGCGGCTCTGCACAACGCGAAGATATCCGTCGCATCCGTCCCCGATAAGGGCACGACGATCACCGTTTCTTTTTAATAGCGCATTCAGGCTGTACCGATACGCATATTGCGGTCGCCCGGTATCGAAGTTTCACGCTTTCGTCGGAAGCTTCGGTACCGGGCGACCGCAATAAATCTATCCGCAGCTGCGTCGGTTCGCCTCTAAAAAAGATTGAAATGTGCTGATATTGTGGTATAATAAACTATTATAATTTGCCCTTGCCGCGCAAGGGCAGCCGTAAGGTAAACGGAGGTTTTGAACATGGCTAAAAAACAATTCAAGGCAGAGAGCAAGCGCCTGCTTGACCTCATGATCAACTCGATCTACACCAACAAGGAGATATTCCTCAGAGAGATCATCTCCAACGCGTCCGACGCGATAGACAAGCTTTGCTACATCTCGCTGACGGACGACAAGGTCGGACTTGACAGAGCCGATTACCGCATCCGCATAACAGTCGATAAGGACGCACGCACCATCACCGTGTCCGACAACGGCATCGGCATGAGTCAGGAGGAGGTCGAAAAGAACCTCGGCGTCATCGCAAAGAGCGGATCGCTCAAATTCAAAAACGACATGAGCGCCGAAGAGGCGGAAAAAGACGATATATCCATCATCGGCCAGTTCGGCGTGGGCTTCTACTCGGCCTTCATGGTATCCGACAAGGTAACCGTTATCACGAAGAAATACGGCGAGGAAAAGGGCGTCAAATGGGAGAGCGCCGGAGCCGACGGCTACACCGTCACCGAGTGTGACAAATATAAGCCCGGCACGGACGTCATCATGCACATAAAGCAGGACACCGACGAGGAGATCTACGGCTCGTACCTTGAGATATGGAAGCTCAAGGCGCTGGTCAAGAAGTACTCCGACTATGTCCGCTGGCCGATAGTCATGGACATCACCCGTCAGGAGCAGCAGCCCACAGGCGAGGAGGATGCCGACGGCAAGCCCATCATGCACACCGTAAACGTCACCTCTCCCGAGACCGTGAACTCCATGGTGCCCATCTGGCAGCGCGCCAAGACCGAGGTCACCGACGAGGAGTGCGTCGAGTGGTATAAGGAAACAAACCGCGATCAGACCGACCCCGCGGCGGTTTTGAGAATAAACGCCGAGGGCGTTGTGTCATACAAGGCGATGCTGTTCATCCCCGGCAAGGATATCGACAACGGCATATCCGGCGCGACGAAGAAGGGCATTAAGCTCTACTGCAACGGCGTGCTTATCATGGAAAACTGCGACAAGCTGCTGCACGACTATTTCGAGTTTGTGCGCGGAGTCGTCGATTCGCCCGACCTGAGCCTGAACATCTCGCGCGAGATACTTCAGCACAACCGTCAGCTAAAGGTCATCGGCCAGAACCTCGAAAAGAAGATAAAGGCCGAGCTTGAAAAAATGATGCGCGAGGATCGCCCGAAGTATGAGACATTCTGGAAGAACTTCGGCATTCATATCAAGTGCGGCGTCTGCGATGAGTACGGCCGCTACACCGATTTCCTCAAGGATCTGCTCATATTCTACACCTCCGAGGAGTCCATGCGCTCGCTCAAGGAGTACGTCGATGCTATGCCCGAAAGCCAGAAGGCAATCTACTACGCCTCGGCCGACACCGTAAAGCACGCAATGGCTCTGCCTCAGTGCGAGGAGGTTCGCTCGCGCGGCTATGAGATACTCTATCTCGACCACCCCATCGACGAGACGGTTTTGATGCAGCTGCGCATGTACGAGGGCAAGGGCTTTGTAAACGTTCTGACCGAGGATCTCGGCTTCCAGACCGAGGAGGAGAAAAAGGCCGCGGAGGAAAAGGTCGTCGAGAACAAGGAAGTGCTCGACTTCATACGCGACAGCATCGGCGACGAGAAGCTCAAGCAGGTAACGCTTTCAAGCAAGCTCGTTTCCTCTGCCTGCTGCCTGACCTCGACCGGCGGCTTCACGCTGGAGATGGAAAAGTATTTCCGCAACGGCCCGAGCGAGGAGATGCGCAAGCTGCGCGCCGACCGCGTGCTCGAGCTCAACGCCGCGCATCCGGCCTACCTTGCCATAAAGAAGGCCTATGACGACGGCGATAAGGACAGAGCCGCAAAGCTTTCAAAGATACTCTACGCACAGTCCGAGCTCATCGCCGGCGTCGAGATCGAAGATCCCACCGCCTACGCCGACCTCGTTTGCAGTCTTTTTTAAAGGCGATTTGACGCTGTCACGGATACGGTGATTGCGGTTGCCCGGTATCGAAACACCGGAATGAACCGCAGCGTTTCGCGCAACGTAAAATAGTTTTGATTTAGTGCGAAAATTTGCCTGCACCCCTGCCTTCCCCTTCGAGGGGAAGGTGTCGGCGCAAGCCGACGGATGAGGTGGAATTAAATCTGCGCGCAAAGCGCACACATACAGCTGTCAGCTTGCAAAACAGGGCACAGCAAATATTTATAGGAACGGCGCCAAAGCGCCTCTGAAAAGCATGGATAAACTGGGAGTTTACATTCACATACCGTTCTGCGTGTCAAAATGCGGCTACTGCGATTTTTACTCTATCGCAGGCGGCAGGCAGCGCATGCCCGACTATCAGTCGGCCCTTTTGTCGCACATAAGCGAGTCGGCCGAGGCGATGAGCAGCTACGAGATCGACAGCATCTACATCGGAGGCGGAACGCCAAGCTGCTACGGCGCAAAGCGCATAGTTGAGATCCTTGACGAATTAAAGCGCATGGGCAACGTGCGCCTTGATTCGGAGATCACAGTTGAGGTAAACCCCGACACGACGAGGCTTGACGAGCTGAAGCTTCTGCGCTCGGAAGGGGTCAACAGGCTCTCTGTAGGCGTGCAGTCGGCCAATAACGACATTCTCAAGATCATAGGCCGGCGGCACAATTTCCGCCAGGCGGAGATAGCCGTTGACACCGCGCGCGAGGCCGGCTTTGAAAACGTGAGCCTCGACCTCATCTACGGTCTGCCGAGCCAGACGCGCGGCGACTGGGCCGAGACGCTCTCGCGTGCGCTTGAGCTGCACCCGGAGCATCTTTCCTGCTACGGCCTCAAGCTTGAGGAGGGCACGCCCATGTACCGCAGCTATCTCGGCTCGCCGCTGATTCCCGACGAGGACGAGCAGGCCGATATGTACCTGTACGCAGTCGATACACTGGCGCAATACGGCCTCGAGCAGTATGAGATATCAAATTTCGCCATCCCCGGCTATGAATCGCGGCACAATCTGAAATACTGGCAGCTGGGCGACTATATGGGCTTCGGCCCGGGCGCACACTCGTGCGTCGGCGGCGTGCGGTACAGCTATGTGCGCGATATCGACAAATATATCTCCGCCGTTGTGGGCGACAGCATGATAATCGACGAGTACGAGAAGATCGTGCCCATCCAGAAAGCGACGGAGTATCTTATGCTCGGCATGCGTCTATCGCACGGCATATCCGAGCAGGAATACCATAGAATATACCGCAGCGACTGGGCTCCGATCGAGGAGACCTTCGAGCTGTTTGAAAGAAAGGGCTGGGCAGAGCGAAGCGGCGAGCGCTGGCATCTGACCCCGGCGGGATTTCTTATTTCAAACATCCTCATTAACGCCGTTCTGGAGGCGCAGACAGGCGCAAAGGTTGAGAACAACCCCTGGATGCGCGCAGCTTACCGGCAGGAGAAGAAGCAGGAGCTCCCGCAGGGCGAGTATGAACGCTTCACCTCCGTTTACCGGAACAAAATGAACTGACAGGGGTATTGCCATGGCAAAGGGTAAGCACGAAGCTCCGAAAAAGGCAAGCAAGACCGAGAGCGCGAAAAAGGCAAAGGCCAAGAGCTCAGGCGGCGCGAAAAAGGCGGTGCTGATAATTCTCATCGTCTGCGTCGTCCTCGCGGCGGCCGCCTTCGGCGGCGGCTATCTTGTCGGGCGATCGGATAAGATACATCCTAACCTCACGCTCGGCGGTGTCGTTATCGGCGATATGCGCGTTTCCGACGCCGCTGCAAAGCTTGAGGACGAACACTGGAGCGTCGATACGGGCTCTGTCGAGGTCACGCTCCCCGGCGGCTTTAAATTCACCGTCACCGCCGCCGAGGCGGGAACGGACATGAGCTGCGCGGAGGCTGCGCAGGCAGCCTATGACTACGGCCATTCGGGAGATCCGATAAACGACCTTGTGTGCTATTTTAAGTGCATAACGGGCTCTGTTACGCAGGGCGATATAATGAAAGCCGCCAATGCCGACGGTGTTCGCAAGGCGGTGGATAAGGCGCTTGCCGATTACAACGAGCGCATGGGCAAGGGCTATGAGATCGACGAGGAAAACGCCGTTCTCAAGCTGATAAAGGGCGCGGATACGGCGGATGTCGATGAAGATAAGCTCTGCGATATCATCGTGCGCGCTTTCGCCGACGGAAGCGTCGGCGTAAACTACGACGTTTCTTCCGACAGCGCCGCCGAGCCGGATTTCGACAAGCTGCACGAGGAGATCTGCGCCGAGGTGCTCGACGCAAAGTACGATCCCGAGACGCAGAAGGCTACCGAGAGCCGCGTCGGCATCGAGTTTGACGCCGATGAGGCCAAAAAGCTTTGGGATAAGGCCGAAAACGGCGAAACGGTGAAGATCCCGCTGACGGTGAC
>CALBGG010000085.1 GCA_937893605.1 uncultured Clostridia bacterium | reverse complement strand
TCGGAACTTCACGATGTCGTCGATCTTGGCCATGTGGCAGCCGGGGTAATTGTCCTTGACGCGCATGAGGAAGTTGAGCTTGTCTATTCTTTCGCCTGAGCGCGGGCAGCCGTTTTTGATAAACGGGATCTGAAGACCGACGGCGAGATCCATGACGACGTCGCCGACGACGCCGCCGCTGCGGCCGGAGGTTATCGAGAACAGACCGTGCTCGCTTGCAAAGCGGTGGGATTCCAGCGCCTCGGATATAGTGCCGACCTGGTTGGGCTTGAGGATGAAGCCGTCGATGCTGCGGAGCTCATACGCCTTGCGGATGCGCTCGGGATTGGAGACGGTGAAATCGTCGGCGATGATGAGCGTACGGGTGATCTCTTTATGCGCCTTGACGAAGCCGTCCCAGTCGTCCTCGTCGAGCATGTCCTCGATGAACACGAAGTTGTGCTTTTCGGTAAGACCCTTGACATATGCGATGACCTCGTCGGTCGTGACCTGCCTGCCGTTGAGGTAGTAGGTCTTGCTCTCACGGTCGTACATTTCGCTCATCGCGCAGTCGAGCGCGAAGGCGCACTGCTCGGTGTAGCCGCAGTCGTCGATGGCCTTCTGGATGAGCTGCAGGCAGACCTCGGGATCCTCACTCGGTGCGCACCAGCCATAGGAGCCGCCGACGCGGGGCTCGGAGCCCGTGTACTCGCGGATGACCTTGCCGAGACGGTTAAAGACCTTGACGGCGATCTCGACGGCCTGCTCGATATCGCTTGCACGGTAGGGCATGACGATGAACTCGTTAAATGCCTGCTTGATGCCGGCGTTATTGCCTCCGTTGAGGACGTTGAAGGAGGGGATGGGAACGGTCTTGATATTGCCGCCGGCAATGTAATCGTAGAGCGGGCGCTTGAGACTTGCCGCCGCCGCGCGGTAGGCCGCGACGGAGACGGAGTATATGGCGTTGCCGCCGAGCCTGGACTTGTTCTCCGTGCCGTCGAGCTCGATCATCTTGCGGTCGATCGCCTCAAGATCAAGCGTGTCCATGCCGATGAGAGCGGGACCTATGATGTCGTTTACGTTTGCAACTGCCTTGTGCACCGACAGGCCGTCGTACTCTGCCGGATCGTTATCGCGCAGAACGAAGGACTCGTGCATGCCGACCGAGGAGCCGGTGGGCGCTGCCGCGGTGCCGATGGAGCCGTCGACTGTGACAACATCGACCTCGACCATCGGACGGCACTTGCAGTCGATGATCTGACGGGCGTGGACTCTCTTTATGCGGCTGCCCTTGAGCTTCTTTGAGGGAAGCTCGGGAACATATACTATATTAAAGTCGCACAGGTTCGTGCCGGTGTTGCCGGTGAATACCGCGTCGCCCATTGCGTCGAGCGCCTCGAAGCAGGCGTGGCCGCGCAGATTTTCGAAAACGTCGATGCCCTTTTCGCAGGCGGTGTCGTAGCTTTTTGAGTCGGTCATGCCGCCGGCGACGACGGTCGTGCCGTCGGTGCCCTCGGAGTCGATCGACAGGCAGACGCAGCCGGGCGCCTTCTTGCCGGAGATGGAGAAGGAAAGCGTCAGCTCCTGACCGGGGCCGCCGTGGCCGGTGATAACGGAGTTATCGAGGATCTTGGTCGTTGCCTCGCCGGAGCAAAGCAGGACGCAGGGAGGCTTTACGGGATTGCCGTAGTTCTGTATCTCGCGTGCGAGAGAGGCGAAAACGGTGCCGACATCCTTTGCCTCGCCCTCAAGATAGGAGGTGAGGATGATAGCGGGGATGCCCATCTCCTCGGAGATGCGCTTTGCCGTCAGGCAGGAGTCGGGCAGGCTGTTTATCAGGAAATAGGTGTTCTCGGGGAAAGCCTTGGGAGTCTCGCCCTCGGGGCCTGCATTCATTATATAATCAACAACGCTCTTGGGCAGACGGTCGGCGACGTCGTAGTCGCGGATGACCTGACGAGCTTCCTCAAGAGTCGTCTGGTCCGGTCCCATCGGAGTGCCCTTGTAGTTTTTGTACGGCTCGCCGATATCACCGGTGGCGGGAGTTCCGACGGCGTCGGAGATGCCGAAGCCGATGAGCTCCGCGCCGCGGGAGCGGATGCGCTTTGCGAGCATGCCGCCGTTCATTGCCGAGATGTGGCGGCGTATGGCGTTTATCTCGTATATGCCCGCACCGGATTTGAGCATGACGTCGGTGGTGTCTATCTCGTCCTGAAGGGTGATGCCATCAATGGGGCAGCTCATAAGTGCCGAGGAGCCGCCGCTTATAACTACTATAAAAAGATCATCCTCGTTTGCGCTGTCTACGAGCTTTATTATCTCCTTGCAGGCGCGCAGACCCTCCTCGTTGGGCAGGGGGTGACCGCCGACATAAACGTCGGTGCGGCGGAACACATCGGTGTCCTCCTTTATTTTGACTATGGCAATACCGCGGGTGAGGTGATCGCCGAGGATCTCATCTATGGCCATTGCCATATGGTTGCAGGCCTTGCCCGCGCCGAGCAGATAAACATTGCGCTTCTTGCTCAAATCCCAGCGGCGCGAGCCTATGCACAGCACGTCGCCTTCCATATGGGTGATGCTTTTTATGCGCTCGTATGCGTCAAGATGCTGAAGCGTTTTTTCGGTGATGTCCAGAACGATCTTTCTTCCGTCAATGTCGCCGTGGGACAGCAGCGCCTCACGGTTCTTGATCTTTTTCTGCATATGTCATTCCTCCAACAGGTATTATGAACTCATTTACACGGCTGCGATATATCGCAATGATATTTTTACTATAATGATAAATGAATATAAAGTCAAACAAAGCGACTGATAATTACCTTTCTCGTTAATGCAGTTATATTTTTTTGATGCCTTTAACAGGAAGTTCAGAAAAGCTTGTTAATTTGTCATAAATTTAAGCCAGTCAACAGGAATTTGTGCACAAAAAGTGCGGTATTATTTTGCACATAAAATACTAAAATTATTATTTTAATATTTCAAGTTAATATAGTTATATATTTTTTCGTCAGGATAGCTATAATGGTAACATACACGCGGCATATCGCGTTCCCACAAAATAAACCACAATGCACAAATCTCAGAGAGCCTATTAAGGAGAGAAGCCATGTCAACATCATTGATACTGATGATAGTATGCTTTCTGGCACTGATGGTCATAGGCCTGCCTATAGCGTACAACCTTCTTATAACAACCGTGGTCTACCTGCTTTCGGCAGACCTCAACATTGTCCAGTTAGCAATTAAAATGTACGGAGGCATGAACAGCTTCTCGTTCCTCGCAGTACCGTTTTTCGTACTTACCGGCCAGCTGATGCTGCGCGGCGGTCTGCTTGAATCGCTCGTCAAATTCGTTAATGTGTGGTTCGGCAACTTCAAGGGTGCCATTGCTATCGTCACCATCGGCGCGTCTCTGCTTATGGGCTCGATAGTCGGTCTGGCTGTCGCATCGGCGGCATCCCTCGGCGTCTTCCTCATCCCCATGATGAAGAAGGAGGGCTACTCTCCGGCGTACTCGGCGGCGGTCATGTCCTCTGCCTCGCTGCTCGGACCGATCATGCCACCGAGCGTGCTTATGATCCTGTACTGCACGGCAGTCGGCAACACCTCGATAGCCGGCCTGTTCATGGCGGCTGTTACCCCGGCTATTCTTATAGCTCTCATGCAGTGCGTCATCGCGCACCGCACCGCGAAAAAGCGCGGCTACCCGTCCTACGGCAAGTCCACCTGGAAGGAAAAAGGCCAGGCGACCCTCAAGGCTCTGCCCGCGCTGTTCCTGCCGGTCATCATCCTTGGCGGTATCTTCAGCGGCGTATTCTCCATCACCGAGGCCTCCGGCGTTGCTGTTGTTTACAGTGCGATCATCGCATTCTTCGTAAACCGCTCCGTAAAGCTCAAGGATATCCCCGACATGATCGTTGAAGCTGCCTCGACCTCCGGCCTCGTTCTTATCCTCGCCGGTGCGGGCACCGCAATGGCATGGGGCATCGCAAACGAGCGCGTCATGAGCCTGCTCATCGAGCCTCTGAGCCAGATGCCGCAGTGGGCGTTCCTGCTCCTGGTCAACGTGCTGCTTATCATCTGCGGCATGTTCATGGATGACTACGCATCCACCGTTATCCTCGCTCCGATCATCGCTCCCATAGCATGGGCGATCGGCATCAACCCCCTGCACATCGGTCTGGTGTTCTGCATCAACCTCGTCGTCGGCCTTGCAACTCCGCCCTTCGGCGTAACGCTGTTTGTTACAAGCCCCATCGCCGGAGTCCGCATAGAGGAGACGGCAAAAGAAGCCCTGCCGTTCCTGCTTACAACGATAGCCATACTGCTGCTGGTGACCTTCGTCCCGGATATCGCGCTGTGGCTGCCGGAATCGATGGGATACCTCTCATAGTCGTTATTTAAAATAACAATATATTAAAAGGAGAAATGAAAATGTCTAAGAGAATCATTGCTCTGCTGCTTGCTCTGGTCATGGTGTTTGCACTGTGCGCCTGCTCTGGCGGCGACAACGGCGGCAGCTCCGCCGGCAACGAAGATGTAGGCGACGAGACCTACACCATCCGCATCGCTTGCGAAAACTCCGACACTTACCCCGCAACTCTCGGCCTGTACCAGATGGAGAAGTATGTTGAGTCTCACACCAACGGCAAGGTTCAGGTAGAGGTCTGCGCCTCCGGCCAGCTCGGCGGCGAGGAAGAGACTCTTGAGCAGGTCGCTCAGGGCAACCTCGAGATGGCAGTTGCGTCCTTCGCTCCGGTCGTATCCTACGTTCCCGAGTTCGAAGTAATGGACATCCCCTTCGTCTACAATTCCTACACCGAGGCATGGATGGTTCTCGACAGCTATGTCGGCACCAACCTGCTCGACAAGATGGAAGCTCAGGGCCTCAAGGGCATGGCTTACATGGAAAACGGCATGCGCCAGGTCACCAGCAATGTTTCCCCGATAAACAGCATCGCCGACTTCAAGGGCGTCAAGCTCCGCACAATGCAGAACAATAACCACATGGCTTCCTTCGAAGCTCTCGGCGCAAACCCCACTCCCGTAGCATTCTCTGAGCTTTATATCTCCCTGTCTCAGAAGGTCGTTGACGCACAGGAGAACCCCATCGCAAACGTCACCGACAAGAAGCTCTACGAGGTTCAGAAGTACCTGTCCCTCACCAACCACATCTATGACGCAATGCCTCTGGTCTGCAACCTCGACTTCTTCAACAGCCTGCCCCAGGCATATCAGAAGGTCGTTCAGGCCGGCGCGATCTACGCTCAGGAGTTCAGCCGCTTCTGCAACTACGAGCGTGAGGATCTCATCCTCGCCGACCTCGCCGACAAGTACGGCATGCAGGTGAATGAAGTTTCCGCAGAGGCAAGAGCCGAGATGGCAAAGGTCGCTCAGCCTGCCGTTATGGAGCTCGTTGCTAAGGACATCGGCCAGGATGCCGTTGACCAGTACATGCAGGACGTTCAGGACGTTCTCGCCCAGATCTCCAAGTTCTGATTTCTCTAACGTCTGACCGCTAAAACGGCCGAAGACACATCCGGAAGGAGAAGACAAATGATTGAAAAAATAGACAAAGCCCTCGAAGTAGTATTCAAGATAATGAAGGTGCTGCTCATAATCGTGCTTGTATCGATGGTGGTTATCCTCATGGCTCACATCATATTCCGCTATGTTATTAATAATTCGCTGTCATGGTCGGAAGAGCTGCTTAAGATAATGCTCGTTTGGTTCGGCATGATGAGCGTTGCGGTGCTCGCCGCTCGCCGTGAGCATGTCGCGATCGTTGTCTTCAAGGAGCACATGCCGAAGAAGGTGCAGGATTTCCTGACCAAGCTTACGCAGCTTATCATTGTCGCTATCTGCGTTCTCATGGTCATCATCGGCATACAGTACTGCATGAAGGCCGGATTCCGTCTGACGCCCGCACTCAGGATCCCCTATGCATGGGCTTACGCGGCAATACCCGTTGCATTCGTACCGGTAACGCTCTTTGAGCTTCGCAACTTCATCTGCGATTTCACCGGCAAGGGCAACTATGCCTGCATCGAGAAGCCTGAAGAGGATCTCACCGGCGGCAAGGACATGGAGTTTTGATGACAACATAATTTACGGTCGGAGGGGCTCTGGCTCCTCCGGCTTTTTTCGGCTCACTGGAGGAAACAGCATGTATTCATTAGAAAATATAAACGGCGTCTGTGTATATAAGGACACGATGCTCGGCATTGAGCTCCGACTTCCGGAGGAGAATTGCGCAGGCATGGTGCAGACGCGTCAGCTTCCCGCGATTGACGAAAAAAGTGCGATAGAAAAGGCATTTTCCGAGCCGGTATCGGGAAAGACCCTGCACGAGATTGCGCGTGAAAAGGGCGCGAAAACCGCCTGCGTACTCATATCCGACGCAACGCGCGGTATACCAACAGCGCCCATGGCGAAGGCCGCCGTGGATGAGCTCGTAAAAGGCGGTGTCGAGCTTAAAAACATCACGTTTTTTGTCGCCATCGGCGTTCACCGTCCGGCAACGGAGGACGAGATGAAATGCGCTCTCGGCGAGCTGTACGGCAAGGTCGAGTGCGTAAATCACACGCCGTTTGATAAGGATAATCTCATTTATCTCGGCGACAGCACCAACGGCACTCCCGTGACGGTAAACCGCCGCGCGTACGAATGCGATATCCATGTGCAGATAGGCAAGGTCGAGCCGCATGAGTTTGCAGGCTTCTCCGGAGGACGCAAGTCCGTGCTGCCGGGCATATCGTCCGAGGAGACGATACGCGTAAATCACCGGCCCGAGCGCATACTCGATCCAAACGCCGCCATAGGAAAGCTCGAGGGGAACCCGGTGAGCGACGATATGATCGAGGCTGCCGAGCTGTTCGGCATTGACTTCGGCGTAAACTGCATCCTCAATAACGAGATGAAGATCGCCGCCGTGTTCACCGGCAGCCTCGTCGAGTGTCACAGTGCGGCGGTCAAATACGTCCGCAATTATCTCGGCGTCGGCATAGATAAGCCCGACGTGATTGTCACCTGTCCCGGCCAGCCGCTCGATATCGACTTTTATCAGTCGGCAAAGGCGCTCATCGGCATGACCGAGATCCTCGACGGCGATATAGTGACGCTTCTCACCTGCGGCTGCGCCGAGGGCGTGAACTCGCCGGATATGCTGCGTGCGTTTGCCTCCGGCAGCACCCTTCCGGAGATCGAGCGCTGGACGACGGAGCATTACGAGATACAGATGGATCATGTTCTGCTGCTTACAAAGATCTACCGAAAGGGCGCAAAGGTCGTTCTGAGCTGCCCGAACGTTTCGGACGATGAGGCACGCACCATGCTCATGGAGCCTGTCCGTGACCCGCAGAAGGCGCTTGGGCGCGCAATGGCTCTCACGGGCAAGGACTGCCCAAGGGTGCTGTTCTATCCCCGCCCGCAGACCGGCCTTCCGTATCTGAAATAAGCGTAAAAATGCCCGACGGTCATCCGTCGGGCATTTTTGTTTGCCTACGCAAAAGCGTTCGAATATTCTGTTTGTGGCCTCCTGCGCACCGTGAGGCCGGTGAGATAGCCGAGCGCGGACATTGCAGTTTCCGCTTCTGTAAGAACGATGTCCGGTATGCATCCAGATGCCATCGCGTCCACCGCATAGAGCGGCGGCCTATGGAGTCTCCACGCTGCGGATAAAATACTTGAAAAAACAAGCGGATGTGATATAGTTTTAACTATATACAATAATACAATACAAAAAATAATCGCACGCTGTGCCAAATGACGAAGGGAGATAACATGGGAGTTTGGAAAAAGACTCAATGCAACTTCTGCGCTCTGAGCTGCGGCCTGGAGATGGAGGTTGAAAACAACAAGATCATCAGCGTTCGCCCCGACCCCGACAGCCCCCGCACAAAGGGCTACTGCTGCCGCAAGGGCAGAACGGCAAAGTATTTTGTCGACCACGGCGACAGGATAAAGCATCCCCGCAAAAAAGTGGGCGACCACTACGAGGAGATAAGTTGGGAGCAGGCGTATAAGGAGATCGCCGAAAAGGCAAACAAGATCATCGCAGAGCACGGTCCGCGCTCGTTCTCCATCCTCGGCTGTGCGCTCGGCTCTGCACAGACGCCGTATGCAACGGCAAAAGCGCTGCTCAAGGCTGTCGGCAGTCAGTATATCTTCAACCCCATCGGCATCGAGTTCATGGGCAACTGGTGGAGCCACGGAAAGATCCTCGGCGACCAGATGCATTTTCTCGAGCCGGACGATCACAACAACGAGGTCATAATCTACTGGGGCTCGAACTCCTATGTCTCGCATCAGATACCCGATGCGAGAAAGGTATGCCGTGAGTTTTCGGAAAATCCCGACAAGATGGTCATCGTCGTCGATCCCCGACTTTCGGAGACGGCTCGTATGGCGGATATGCACATCATGCCCGCTCTCGGCTCGGACTCGCTGTTTATGCGTGCGCTCATTGCCATCATTCTCAAAAACGGATGGGAGAACAAGGCGTACATAGACAAATACGTCGCCGACTGGGACAAGGCTAAAAAGTGGTTTGAGAATGTCGATATCGACGAGAGCCTGCGTGTCTGCAATATCCCGAGGCAGCAGGCGGAGGAGTTTGCAAGAATACTCACGACGAAAAAGTGGGGCGTGCATCAGGATCTCGGCCTGTTTTTCGGCAGGCACAACACGCTGAACAGCTATCTGTGCATTATCCTCACGATCATATGCGGAATGGCGCTAGTCAAGGGCGGCAACGTCGTGCCCGAATGTGTCATAGAGCGAGGCACTTTCTCCGACGAAAACGACCCGAAGATATGGCGAACTCCCGTCACCGACCGTTTCCCCGTTCTGAATGTTTTCCCGGTCGGCATCATTCCCGATGAGATACTCGGCAAAAACCCTGACCGCATACGCATAATGTTCACATCCTTCGGCAACCCCCTGCGCAGCTACCCCGACAGCAACAAGATGAAGGAGGCGCTAAGCTCGCTTGAGCTTCTTGTCGCCATCGACTGCACAGAGACGGAGGTCACGCAGATCGCCGACTATGTTCTGCCCGGCAGGACCACCTACGAGGGCGGCGGCGACTTTAACGCCTTCACTCTCAACTATCCCGAGATCGTGTTCCAGTCACGCAAGCAGGTGCTCAGACCCGAGGGCGAGCCTCGTGAGGATGTTCAGATATTCGCCGAGCTCACCGAGGCGATGGGGCTTATCCCAAAGCTTCCGCAGTGGCTGTACCGGGCGGCGGAGGACGCCGTGCTTACCGGCGACCGCATGTCGTATTTCGTGAAGCTTCTCGGATGGACGGCGGCGGGTCACCTCAAGTATTTTGACCAGCTCGCAACGGTCATAGCGCTGACGCTCGGCAAGGCGTACGGCTCTGCGGCGAGAGCGATCTCGTGGGCAGGCATGCTCACAAGCCCCATTTGCGGAAAGAGCGTCGTCACCGTCAAGGCCGATGAAAAGAAGCACCCCATTCTATCCAGGCTGCCCATGTTCAAGGACTGGTGTCAGATGGATGCGGCGTTCGAGCTTGTCGACAACCACCCAGAGGGTGCGGTAATCGGCATGAACGACCCCGATAATATGCTCAAAAACCATATCCGCACAAAGGACGGCAAATTCCACACCTGGTGCGAGGAGATCGACGAATATATAAAGCGCATAACTCCCGAGGCCGAGGAGGAGGCGCTAAAGCTCCGGGACGGCTGCAACATGATCCTTTCGGCAGGCCGCCATTCCGACGACGGCATGAATGCGACCATGCGAAACCCCGCCACTTACAAGTATCGCAGACCCTATACACTCGCAATGAACCCAGAGGATGCAAGGGAGCTGGGCTTTGAAAACGGACAGATGGTCAGCGTGACGACGAAGGCCGGCAGGCTTGAGATCCCCGTTGAATACACTTGGCAGACCAGCCGGGGCTACTGCATGATACCCCACCATTTCGGATACACCTTTGAGGGCAAAAAGGTCGGCGAGCACTGCAATGTTCTGACCAGCCACGAGGATCTTGAGGAGCTGACCGGCAACCCAGTGTGGCGCTATACGCCGTGCAGGGTCGAGGCGATTTGAGGAGGTTAGGTCATGGCAAATGTGAAGATAAAAATAAACGGCAAAAGTGTCACCGTTCCCGAAGGAACGACCATACTTGAGGCTGCAAGAAAAAAAGGTGTTTACATTCCCACGCTGTGCGCATACGAGGGTCTGAAGCCAAAGGCTGCATGCAGACTGTGCATGGTCAATGTCAAAGGCGAGAACAAGGAAAAACTTGCCTGCGCCGTCAAGGCAACGGACGGCATGGTCATAACGACAGAATCCGCCGAGCTTTTTAAAAAGCGCAAGGCGATAGTTGAAGAAATGTTCCGTCAGCACACCGTTGACTGCCACCACTGCATGCGCATCGGCTCGACGCTGGCAAAGGACTTTGACCCCAAGTTCTGCAAGGACTGCTATTTCTGCGACTGCGTGAAGGACGGCTTCTGCGAGCTTCAGCAAAAGGCGCTGGAGTTCGGCGTGGATGTGCTGCCCTTTGAGCCTCACGAGCATGATTTCGGCATTGACGCCTCCACCGGCAGCGTTATCCGCAACATGGACAAGTGCATCAAATGCCGCCGCTGCATGGATATCTGCAAGGCGCAGGGCGTCGGCATACTCGGCATGATAAAAACCGAAAACGGCCGGACCGTTGGTGCGAAAAACGGCATGAAGGCCGACGGCTGCATCCGCTGCGGCAGGTGTGTCGAGGTCTGCCCGACGGGAGCGCTGTATATGCTCGAGCACAAGGACGAGGCCGTGTATTTTGCGCATCAGTACGGTACGGAGACCGCCGCAATGGTGTGCTCGTGCGTGATAGACGAGCTCGAAAAGCTCTACGGCGAAAAGTTTGAATACGGCCAGCTTTTGGCCGCCGTCAAGAAGCTCGGCGTCGACCATGTGTACTCTCCGGCATACGCCCGTGCGCAGTCGCTGGCTCAGGCTGTGCGGCTGTTGGATGAAAATCTCGGGAAAAAGCCCGTCCTTCTGACGGATAACTATGCGGCAAAAAACTTCCTGCGCTCGCACTTCTCAGAGCTTGAGGAGAATTTTGCGTTCTACGATTCAAGGGAAAAGTGCTTCGGCGACTATATGCATGAGCATCACCCCGGTGCAAAGCTCATTTCAGTGAGCAATAACAATTCCTCAGGAGCCGAGGCTGCCGAGACCGGCTGCGTTGATTATTTCATCAATGCCCGTGAGCTTTACCGCATCATCATGCGCACCGGCGGAAGACCGTCGGTCAAACGCTCGATCGATGCCGAGGAGATAGCTGAGTTTGAGAAGTGCAGCCGCTATACCGAGCTTTTCGGAGCCGGCGGCTGGTATGTCGATAAGCCGGCGGAGGAGCTTGAATTTACCGAAAACGGTAAGAGGTACAAGGCGCTCATCTGCCATAATCTCGGTCAGGTCAAAGCTGCCGCAGCCAAGCTTGACAAATACGATGTCATCAAAATAACGGCATAAATAAAATAAAAAGCTCCGAGTCATACGGCCTAAAGCAAAGGCCACGGCCGTGTGACCGGGGTGCAGCCGGAAACAGCTGCGCCTTCCGTTTTTGAAAAGGAGTAGAATATGAACAAAGATAAACTCAGGCGCCTTATAATCATGGCGCTGTGCTGTGACCTTGGGCTGTTTTCAAAGCGGCTCATTGCGCCTGCGGCAAACGTCATTACCGATGCTCTGCACATCCCCGGAGGGATAGGCACGGCCTTTTCCCTCATGTTCCTCATCGTGGCGGCCGGACTCATGCCGAGGTTCTGGTGCGGCACGGTCATGGGCGCTGTGCAGAGCTTGATCGCTCTTTCTTTGGGAATGGTGGGCAGCATGGGAGCGCTCTCCCCGATAGGCTACATTGTTCCGGGCTTTGTCATCGACTGCGTAATGTCGGCGGCAAGAAGACTCAACGCAAAAACGCAATACACGGTTATAGCTGCGAATATGCTCTCTGCGGCAGCGGCGAGCATCGCCGCAAATTTTATCGTGTTTCGTTTGAGCGGAGTCGCTGCGCTGCTGTATGTATCGGTTGCGCTGACAAGCGGTGCAATATGCGGCCTTTTGGGCGGCGAGCTTCTCGGACGGCTGCAAAATATTAAGCCGACGGAAAAAAGAAAGGACGATCATTATGAGAAAGAGCTCGAAAATTATAATAGCGGTTATTGCGTCGCTGATCGCACTGACGGCGGCTTTGGCAATCGTACACTCGGCCGCTCGAACCGAAGTGCCTGACGGAGCGCTGCTGGTAAGCTGCGGCGGCGAGGATAAGTATGTCGATCTCAAGTCGCTCGACACCGTTTCCGTTCAGGGCAGCGTGGTCAACGGCAAAGGCGAGAAAAGCGAGATCGACACACAGGGCGTCTTGCTTGCCGATGTGATAAAATGTTCGGGATTTGACCCGGAGAACGCTGCGGCAGTCAAGGTGACGGCAGACGACAAATTTTCCGCCGAGCTCAGCGGCGACGAGCTGAACGAGGCGGGCAAAGCATATCTCGTAAGCGAGGATGACGGCAGTATGCGGCTCGTCGTTTTCGGAGACAGCAACGCCAGGCGCAATGTACGCAATGTTTTAAGTATTGAGATAACCGTCAAATGAATGTTCTGCGAAAATTCACAAGCAAGCGCAACGAGGTGTTCCTCGCAGAGGACGAAAACGGGCGCTTTGTCATAAAGCAATACGCAAGTGCAGAGGATGCGGCGGCGGAGAAAGCGGTCTATGACCTCCTGTCCGGCAGCAAGCTGCGCATTCCGAAGCTCTTATCCTTCGGGGAGAATGAGCTGGAGCTTGAATATATTGACGGCATTACCTTCACCGAGCTTCTCGAGCGGCAGGAGCGTGCCGGAAGCGTAGATTTTGCGCCGTGGGAAGAGCTTGTAAAATGGCTCTGCCTGTTTAACAAGGAAACCGGACTAGCTCCGGGCGACAGCAATCTGCGTAATTTCATTTTGGATGCGCAGGGACAGGTCTGCGGAATAGACTTTGAGCAGTGCGGAGAGAGCGGTATTTTAGAGGCTGCCTCTGCGGTTTGCGCTTTCGTCGAGCTGTACGACCCGCAGGAGACGCCGATTAAAATGTCCGTTTCGCATTTCCTGCAAGAGAAATTTTCCGAAATTGCGGGTATATCCGTTTATGAACTTGCCAAGCAAACGGCTTGTCAGAAGGCGGCGATAATTTCAAGGCGTGAGCGCAAAAAATATGACGCTACATTTTCTGCGGTAATTCTTGCGGGAGGCAAAAGCTCCCGCATGGGCTCGTGCAAGGCAGAGCTGCCGTGGGGCGAAAAAACGCTCGCCGAGCATCAGGTAAATAAAATAAGCGCTCTCGGCATCAGTGACATTATGGTTTCGG
>CALBGG010000084.1 GCA_937893605.1 uncultured Clostridia bacterium | reverse complement strand
GCACTGCACTCGGGATATCTGCTTATTCGTTTTTTTCGGACTGCGTTTCAGATTCCTCTTCGAGCTTCGGCTCAATGGCCAGCGCGACGATCTTTTCCGTAAGCAGCTTATACAAATGCGAATATATTGCCGACTCAACGACGAGATGCTTTACCGCGGCGTTATCCTTGCGGTTCGGATCAAATACATCGACGGCGAGCTGCTTTACCTGCTCTGTGCACAGGCGGCACAGGCTGCGGTGGCGCATGACGAAATCGTCGTATATACCTCTGACCTCATCCACTGATATGTTCATGGGTATGATCTTGCTGACGACCGATATGCTCAGGCTCTGCTTGAGCGTGCATATCATAATAAGATATGCAAGATGTATCCTCGTGTATCTTTTCTTCACCGGAGCGGGCATGATCTTCATGCGGACGTAGTTGTTGATTGTGCTCGGCGTGATGATAGGGTCGCTGCCCGGAGTGTGCGGGAACAGGTCAAGAAACTTAGCTACAAGTGATATGACCTGATCCATGTAGAGGTCGAAGTCGGGAAGCTCGTCCCATGACGGGAGCGAAAAGCGTGTGATATATTTATCCCATCTGCGCAGCTTTGCTGCGATAAGCCTGCTGTTATATATAAGTCGTACCTCCCGTCAACTATGGTATACTTAATACATTATAGCACTAAATCGGGGGCGTGACAAGAAAATATAATATTCATTATTATTTAGACAAAGGTATTTACTTAATGAGAAAAATGCGTTAATATAATATAACATATTAGATACGCGTCGTATCTTCTACACTCGGAGGTTTATGATGTCAATTGCGGTATTCACCGATTCTGCGGCCAATATTCCGGCTGCAAAGATCGAGGAGCTTAATATTCATGTTATCCCGTGCAGCTATGAGCTGGGCGGAAAGATAATAAAGTGCCCGTCTGTTCCCGAAGATTTTGACGGTCACGAGTTTTATGATATGCTCCGCGCCAAGGCCGAGGTGCGCACGAGCATGACAAATTCTCACGATATTGCCGAAGCGTTTGGAACGGAGCTTTCTAAGGGCAACGATATTGTCTATATAAGCATTTCCTCCGGCATCAGCGGAACGTTCAATGCAGGACGTTTGGCGGCCGAGGAGCTGCGCGATAAATATCCCGAGCGGCGCATCGAGGTGTTCGATTCCATGGGTGCCGGTCTCGGCATAGGCCTGCTTGCCATGAAGGCTGCCGACTACCGTGACGAGGGGCTTAACATGAACGCCCTTATCGAGCGCCTTGCCTCCGACCGCAGCGGCCTGTGCGAGTATTTTACGGTCGATGATCTTATGCACCTGCGCCGCGGCGGCCGTCTTTCCGGTATAGCCGCAATGGTGGGCACGGTTTTGAATGTAAAGCCGCTTCTGCGCGGTGATGAGGAAGGGAAGATAGTAGTCTTTTCAAAGCTCCGCGGCAGAAAGAAGGCCATCGAGGCCATCGCCCATGAATATGAGGCCAAGGCTGTCGATCCACAGCATCAGCGTGTCGCTATAAGCCACGGCGACTGCCCCGAGGACGCCGAGAAGCTCGCAGGGCTCGTGCGTGAAATAGCGGAGCCCAAGGAGCTTATCATTGCCATGCACGAGCCGTATACCGGCATTCATGTTGGACCGGGTATGCTCTCGCTTTTCTTCTTCGGTGCGGGAAGATAATAAAAAAGACCGCCATCGGCGGTCTTTCAGACTGTCAAAGAACTAAGAAAATTAGGCGTAGCAAGTCAAATTCAATACGCAGCAGGGGGAGTGTGAGGGGGACAAGGTCCCGCCTCAAATTAGATAAATAGCCATCAAAAAAGCCTGAGTTATCAGGCTTTTTGACGAGCATAGCGAGATTTTTCGTGAAGTAAAGCTTCACAAAAAATGTGGCGTGTTTTGAAGCGTGCAAAAAAGTCACAAGACTTTTTTGACACGCTGAAAGACCGCCATCGGCGGTCTTTTTTAGCTTAGTTATCAGTGGTGATCCTTTGCGTTCGTGCCCTTGTCGCCAACGCCGAAGTGGAGCTCCTTCATGCCCTCGACCTCGTCGCAGATATCCTTGAGCTGGCAGACGGAGCAGTCTGTCGGCAGACCCTCCATGATGTGGGTCAGTGTGCTGGTAATAGCGTCGGCTTTCTTGGCGTTTTCAAGCATCGCCTTGAAGTCGAGCGTGGGATCGGTGACGAAAATGACCTTGACGTTGAGAACGTTGGGGTCTTTCTTGTACGCCTCGATGTAGCGATAGCCGACCTGCTCAAAGTTTATACCGCGCTTTATGGCCTTCTTGGAAACACGCACCTGTTCGCGGTGGCTCTCCGGCGACATGCGAACCATGTAGCCCTCGGGATATACGTGGTACTTGCAGAACTCGATATCCTTGAGCGCACGGTAGACCTCTTCGTCCTCGCCCTCGAGAACGCCGACGCGCAGCAGAACTATACGCGCAAAGGGGACGTCCTTCTTGATGGCCTTTAGGTCCGGACCGTAGAGCAGAACCTCATCACGGCTCACGAGCTCGGAGCTCGTAGTAGTGCAGATATAGTTTGCAGAGCCCAAACCGAGAGCGCCGAGCTCATATGCCGCGTCAGACTGGAGCACAAGCTCCGCCGAGCCGAGATCGGGCCAGGCCTTGCCCGCCTTATACGGCCAAACTTTGGGCGAGCCCTTTGCCAGAAGCTCGTTGGTGTGTTCGATAAGCGCGTTATACAGTTCCATGTGTTTTGTTCTCCTTTTACCTTATTTCCTTTGTTTACATTATAGACGGTCACGCAGATAAAACGTGTAGTAAATTCTACAGGCAGAAACAAATGTTAAAAAAATTGCATATATTCCGAAAAACCGAGGTCGTTTTCCATGACCTCGGTTTTTGCGATGCATAATTTGCAATCAGAATGATCCGCTTCTGCCGCCGTGGGTAGCGCCGCCGCGTGAGGCATGCGTGCCGCTGAAGCCGCCGCCTGAGCCAAAGCCGCCGTGATGCCCGCCGTCGCTATCGTTGTTCTTCGGACGAGCAGTCATGGCGACGGTGTGATACAGGAAAAGATCCTGCTGCCTGCCGGGCTTGAAGCTGCCCGCACGCAGGTAGTCGGCGGCCGATTCGCGCATGGATACCGACTTCATGCCGCTTTTCATGACGCTCGTGCCGATGAACGCCGCGATAAGTCCGATAATGAGCGCCATTCCGAGCCGGGCGATGCTGAACCAGCCGTCTGATGCGATGGGCTCATAGTTATCGTCGTAGTCATTATCAAAATCATCGGGGTCATAAGGCTGCTCGTCGTTCTCCGCCGCAACGAGGCAGGGGCCGCAGTCGGCTATAAAGCTTGTGCATGCGCCGTACCAGTCGCCGTCGGAGAGGTATGGCAGAAAATTGTCAGAAATATACTCCAGATCGCTGTCTGTGAAGGCATATATGCCGTAGCCTGCGGTGGATATTGCCCACTGCCGCTCGGCGGAGCTTACCAAGAGCAGTATGCCGCCCTTGGTATCGCCCCGGCCGATGCCGTATTCATCGTAAAAATCGTCGGCATATTCCTGCGCGGTCTTTCCGTCGAGCGAGGGCTCGGTGACGATGGCGACATCGACATTATATGTGCTGTACAGCTCTGCAAGCTTTGCGTTTAGCATATCGGTGTCCGCATCGCCGAACAGCTTCTCCTGATCGTAAACGACGCTTTTGGAGCTGTCGGCCAAAACTGCCGGAATGAGCATAATGCAGAGAATGAGAGCGAGAAGAACGGATAAGAATTTCTTGTTCATGCCTCGCCTCCTCAATGAAACAGCAGAAGCTCGACGGCGTAGGCTATGATCGAGCCAGCCGCAAATATGCCGCCGAAGTATTTCCGGTAAGTACTCTTGTCTATCGGCAGATCGCCGACAAATTTGCCGGTCTGACCGTTCATGGCAAAGGTGTATTTATTTCCGCTCCAGGTGGTGTTGAGAAGCCACACTGGGTAGAGTACGTAGTGCTTTTTCCCTCCTGAAAACTGCACCGCTATATTCTCGGGAATGACGGAGTCGTAGCCGACCACCGTGCTGCGCAAAGCTATATCCGAGCTGCGCTTTACTCGCTCGTTTGCTCTTTTGTTGCACTCGTCTGCCGAGACATCGTACTTGTCAGCAAGATAGCCCGATAGATACGCGGTTTGGAAATCAACGGCCTCGCTGAAATCAAAGGGCTCGAGAGATTCCATAAGATCGTCCGGCATTTTCCTCGAGCCGTCGACCGGTATGCGGTCAAAGCCCATACTGCCGCTGCGCAGAAGGCTGAAGTGGCTCGTTTCGATGTAGTCGTAATCCCCGTCCGACCAGAAGCGCGTTTTAGTCGCACGGTATCTTGCTTCTGCGTCGGCATCCGTATCAAAAAGCCAAAACGGGACGTATATACCCTTGACCTCGTCGATGTGATTTTCACTTTTGAATACCTTGGGCAGGAGCTTTTTGCCGCTCATGTGCTTTTTGAGAGCTTCCTTGGCGGCCTTTTTGTCGAGCTTGAACGGAATTATGTAGTCAGGCTTTAATTCGCCCGAGAGCCTGGACTTAAAGATGACGGGGTTGCCACAGAACGGACAGCTGGTTGCCGAAGCGGTATCGTCGGCGATGATCTCCCCGCCGCAGGTTCGGCAGACATAAACTCCCATTCCGTCGGAGTCATCGTTAAAATGCCCCTTATCGTCCTCTGATGTCCAGTTCATATCGTCGGACTTGTCATTTTTAAGCTCCTCATCGTAGCATTTGAGCGTTTCAAGGTCAAACTCAGTATCGCAGTAGGGGCATTTGAGCTTGCTTGAGCGGATATCATAGGTGATAAATCCGCCGCAGCAGGGACATTTATATTGAAGTATGCTTTCTGTTTCCATAGGCATCAAACACGGTCGGAATCGTTAAACGGATCACCGCATTCGGGGCAGAATTTCGGCGGATGCGCGGGATCCTCGGGCTCCCAGCCGCATTTATCGCACTTATACTTGGGAGCGCCGGCGGGCTTGGGCTTGCCGCACTCGGAGCAGAATTTGCCCTTGTTCACCGCGCCGCAGGAGCAGGTCCACGCGTTCGCGTCCGGCTTTGGAGCGGCAGCCGCTTTCTGCTCGGCCGCCATTCCGTACAGCGTCTGAGCGTTCACGCCGCCCGCGTTTGCCGCCATGCCCATGCCCATGAAGCCCGCCATCGCTCCGCCGGTGTTTCCGGCTGCGGTGCGCATCGCGTCGGCCTGAGCGTCGGTGAGAGCGCCCGCCGCGAGGCCGGGATTTGAAAGCGCCGCCGCGCGCTGGAGCTCCTTTATGGACTGCGCGTCCTCATCGGGGATGCTGACGGGGTTCATCGCGATGGAAACAACGCTTATGCCGCGTGCCTCCGACCATTTTTTCGTGAGCGTTTCGTTCATAAGGTCGCACAGCTCCATTGTGTGAGCCGGGATCTGGTTAGGGCGCATCTCCATGTCCGAGAGTCTGGAAAACGCGGGCTGAAGCGCGCTTACGAATTCGGTCTTGAGCTGCGAGTCTATCTCCGAGCGCTCATAGTCCCGCTCGACATTGCCGCAGACATTGGTGTAAAACAGCAGCGGGTTTGTTATCTTGTAGGAATAAACGCCGTTGCATCTTATGCCCGTGTCGAGATCAAGTCCTATGCGGCTGTCAACGACGCGGAAAGGGATAGGGGTAGCCGTTCCGAACTTGTTGTCGACGATCTCCTTGGTGTTAAAGTAGTAAACGCGCTGATCCTTGCCGGTATCTCCGCCGTAGGTGAAGCGCTTGCCGACAGTCTTGAAAGTGTCAAGTATCGCCTTTCCGAGGGAACCGGCGAAAATGCTCGGCTCGGTTGAGGTTTCGTAGGTAAATTCGCCGGGCTCGGCGCAGACCTCGACGACCTTGCCCTGCTCGACGATTATCATGCACTGACCGTCGGCAACGGCAATGCCGGAGCCGTTTGAAATGATGTTGTCGTTTCCTCCGGTGTTTGACGAGCGCGAGGTGATGCGCTTTACGCCCTTGACGACGAGCGTATCCTTATCGATCGCGTCGCAGCAGAAAAACTCCTTCCACTGGTCGGCCATCGTTCCGCCAAGCGCGCCTGCACCGGCTCTTATGAGTCCCATAGTGTTTATTCCTTTCAAAAACGTGATTTTTGTCTTTGTGTACAGTCGTTCGACTGCAATTGTGTAAATTATATCATGTGCGACATGGCCGTTCAACACTTGCGGATATTAAATTATAGTGTTAAAATAAATTGTTTTGTGAAAAAGGGGGTCAATTTATGAGCATTATTAAAGATATAAGCCTTGCGCCTTCGGGCGAGATGAAAATAAAATGGGTCGAGCGCAACATGCCGGTGCTGCGCGGTATCGGCCGCCGCTTTGCAGAGGAAAAGCCCTTTAAGGGACTTAAGGTTGCGCTGTCTGTCCACCTTGAGGCAAAGACAGCGTATCTCTGCCGCGTTATGGAGCTCGGCGGAGCGGAAATGTACGTCACGGGTTCAAATCCTCTTTCCACGCAGGATGACGTCGCCGCGGCTTTGGCTGCCGGCGGCATGAACGTTTTTGCCGAGTACGGCTGCACGGAAAAGCAGTATGAGGACTGCCTGCGCGAGGTGCTTAAGATAGGCCCCAATATAATAATTGATGACGGCGGAGACCTTGTTCACCTTATGCACGAGGAGTTTTCGGATCTCATTCCCGGCGTCATCGGCGGCTGCGAGGAGACAACGACCGGCATAAACCGCCTGCGCATAATGTCCGCTGCCGGCGCTCTGCGCTTTCCGATGGTCATGGTAAACGATGCCGACTGCAAGCATATGTTTGATAACCGCTACGGCACGGGCCAAAGCGTGTGGGACGGTATCTGCCGCACGACGAACCTCATTATTGCCGGCAAATACGTTGTCATATCCGGCTACGGCTGGTGCGGCAAGGGCGTATCGCTCAGAGCAAAAGGACTTGGCGCGAAGGTCATCGTGACCGAAACAGACCCCATCCGCGCACTCGAGGCTGTTATGGACGGATACGAGGTCATGCCCATGGCAGAAGCCGCGAAGATAGGCGATATTTTCTGCACCGTAACCGGCGGCAGAGATATCATAACAGCCGAGCATTTTCCCCTTATGAAGGACGGAGTGATACTCAGCAACGCCGGTCACTTCAACGTCGAGGTCGATATGGAAGCGCTCGAGAAAATGGCTGTTAAAAAATACGAAGCGCGCCATAATATACAGGGCTATGTCATGCCCGACGGTAAAACGCTTTTTACCATCGCAGAGGGCAGGCTCGTAAACCTCGCCGCGGCGGACGGCCATCCGGCCGAGATCATGGACATGAGCTTCGCTATCCAGGCACTGTCGGCAAAATATCTTGCCGACAATCGCGGTAAGCTTGACGCCGACGTCGTTTCCGTTCCGCGCGAGATTGATTACGAGGTTGCAAGATGCAAGCTTGAAGCCATGGGCGTCGGTATTGACTCTCTCAGCCCGGCTCAGGCCGAATATCTCGGAAAGTAAGCTTAGAATACTTTGTTAAGGTATGAAAGGAGGCTGCACTATGGATAACACGGAGAATATGGACTTTGAGGCAAAGCGAACAAAGCAGGCCGACGAGCTCATGCAGCTTCTTGACGAACGGCGAATGAAGGAGCTTCAGCTCCGCCTTGAGGACATGAATGAGTTCGACGTGGCGGAGTTTCTGTCCGAGATCGGCGATAACCGCATGCCGATGGTGTTCAGGCTCCTTTCCAAGCAGATGGCGGCCGACGTTTTCGCAAATTTCGATTCACCCGAGCAGGAACAGATAATAAACTCCATCACAGACTCCGAGCTGTCGGCGATCATCGAAGAGCTGTATGTCGACGACGCTGTTGACATGATGGAGGAGCTTCCGGCCAACGTCGTAAAGCGTGTCATGCGCACGGCGACTCCCGAGACACGCCGGCTTATAAACCAGTATCTCAACTACCCGGAAAACTCGGCAGGAAGCATAATGACAGCCGAGTTCGTGGATCTTAAAAAATACATGAACGTGCGCGAATCCATCGCGCGCATACGCAGAATAGGCGAGGATAAGGAGACTATCTACACCTGCTTTGTCACATCTGCCGACCGTAAGCTCGAGGGTGTTCTGTCTGTAAAGGATCTGCTGCTGTCCGACGATGAGACGGTCATCGAGGATATAATGGATACGAATATCGTGTTTTGCATGACGCACGACGACCAGGAGGAGGCGGCCGAGAAGATCTCCGACTATGACCTCATGGCTCTGCCCGTCGTCGATAAGGAAGGCCGCCTCGTCGGCATCGTCACCGTCGACGACGTCATCGACGTCATGGAAGCCGAGGCAACCGAGGACTTCGAGATCATGGCCGCAATGACGCCTTCGGATAAGCCATATTCGCGCACAAGCGCCTTGGATATGTGGAAGCGCCGCGTTCCGTGGCTTATGTTCCTCATGCTCTCGGCAACGTTTACGAGCATGATAATTAACTCCTTCGAGGATGCGCTTGCCGTGCAGGCTGTGCTCATAGGCTTTATCCCCATGCTGATGGGCACGGGCGGAAACTCCGGCGCTCAGGCTTCTACCGCCGTCATACGAAGCATCTCCCTGGGCGATACCGAGCCCGAGGATGTCGGCAGGGTAATATGGAAAGAATTCAGAGTAGCAATACTCTGCGGCGTAACGCTCGCGGCTGTCAATTTCGTTAAAATGCTGATGGTGGACAGGATGCTTTTGAATAACGACGGCGTAACGCTGACCGTTGCCGCAGTTGTCAGCCTTGCCATTGTGTTCATTGTCATGTTTGCAAAGGTCGTCGGCAGCGTGCTGCCGATAGCCGCCGAGAAGCTGGGTGTTGACCCGGCAGTCATGGCAAACCCCCTTATATCCACGATCACCGACGCAGTCTCGCTTCTCATCTACTTTGAGATAGCCAAACTCATGATCAGTTTTTAGCTTAAGGAATACCGAAAATGCTTATTATATTTGAAAAAATGGCGCTGCTTGTAATCATCCTGGCGCTTGGATATATGTGCGCAAAAATAAAGCTCGTAGGCCCGGAGTTCAACAAGAGTCTGAGCAAATTGGTCATGAATGTGTTTCTGGCCGGCATGATACTTTCGTCTGTAATAAACAAAGACCTTGACATGACCAAGGGAGACATGCTTTTCGGAATAGGCATGCTTGCGATCACGCAGCTTATCTGCCTTGCCGTAGGATACATAACTCCCGCCGCCATGCGTATTAAGGACGGTGACAAGGGCATGTACCGCCTTGTCACCAGCTTTTCAAACCTCGGATTTATGGGCGTGCCGGTTATAGCCGCGGTCTACGGCGAGAGTGCAGTATTCTTTGCCTCCCTCGGCAACATACCGTTTAATATTATGCTGTACACGGCCGGTGTGATGTTTCTTCAGAGCGGCAGCGATACAAGGAAAAAGATAAGCCTGAAGAGCATGATAAACGTACCGATGATAGCTACCGTTATTGCAACGGTGATCTTTGTGCTTGAGATACCGATGCCTCTGATAGTCGAGGACGTTGCGGGAATGCTTTCCGATGCCTGTATCCCGCTTTCGATGATGTGCATCGGCCTGTCGCTTGGGCATGTCTCGATAAAGGACGCATTCATCCACCCGCGCATTTACGGCATGAATTTCATGCGCCTTGTTGCTGCGCCTGTAGCCGTATGGTTTGTGCTGCGGTTATTTATAACGGATATCGTTACGCTCGGCTCTATCGTCATTCTTGCAGCATGCCCGCCGGCAGTCGTGTGCGCCATACTCGGGATGGACTACGGACGCGACGGCGTGGAAGCCTCGGAGACGATCTTCGTCGGCACGGTGCTTTCTATGTTTACCATACCGCTGCTCATATCACTTCTTGGCCTGAATATAGTGTAAAAAATTCACCCCACCATTGGGCGGTGCAACATAGGGATAAGCCGGTTTTGAGCGGCTCTTTTCCGCCCATACTTCATAAAAAATCTCGGTAATACACAAAGTATTACCGAGATTTTGTTATTTTGCCTGAGCAAAAAATATCACGCTCAAAACTGCGATGCACCCTGTAAAATTGAATTTTGTTCTGTGGCAAGGCAAAAAGCGCAGGAATAATGGCGATATATTTCGAGCATTTTTAACGCCGCCACGGGGCAAAAGACTTTTTACAGGGCGGCTTTTCCCTATGTTGCACCGCCCTT
>CALBGG010000083.1 GCA_937893605.1 uncultured Clostridia bacterium | reverse complement strand
ACTATCTCGCCATGCCCGTTATCCGCGGCAACAAGACCGAGAAGGAAAAGTTTGCAGGCGCCGTGAACACCTACACCATCGAGTGCATGATGCACGACCACAAGGCGCTCCAGTCCGGCACGAGCCACTACTTCGGCACGGGCTTTGCAGAGCAGTTTAATATCACCTTCACCGACCGTGAAAACAAGCAGCAGCATCCGCACCAGACCTCCTGGGGTCTGTCCACCCGCGTCATCGGCGGCATAATCATGACCCATGGCGACAACAGCGGTCTCGTCCTGCCGCCGCGCATAGCGCCCGTGCAGGTCATCGTCGTTCCCGTCGCTCAGCACAAGGAGGGCGTGACCGAGAAGGCAAACGAGCTGTACGCCGCTCTCAAGGCGGCGGGCATCCGCGTCAAGATAGACCTCAGCGACAACAGCCTCGGCTGGAAGTGCGCGCAGTACGAGATGAAGGGCGTTCCCCTGCGTATTGAGATCGGCCCTCGCGACATTGAAAACGGCGTTTGCATGGCCGTAAGGCGCGATAACGGCGAGAAAACCTCCGTCGCGCTCGCGGAGCTGACCGAAAAGGTTCCGGAGCTTCTCGACGCAGTGCAGCAGGGTCTTTTCGACAAGGCAAAGAAAAACCTCGACGAGCACATCTTCGAGGCGCACTCACTTGAGGAGGCAAAGCAGCTTCAGGAGGAAAAGGGCGGCTTCATAAAGACCATGTGGTGCGGCGAGCTTGAGTGCGAGATGAAGATGAAGGAGCAGGCGGGCATGTCCTCGCGCTGCATCCCCTTTGAGCAGGAGAATCTCGGTGAGATCTGTCCTATCTGCGGCAAAAAGGCAAAGCACATGATATACTGGGGCGTAGCATATTAAATCACGGATATCAAGCAGCCACGGCGGTGATGACCGCCGTGGCTGCTTTCAGCGCGTCAAAAAAGTCCGTGACTTTTTTGCACGCTTCAAAAAACGCCACATTTTTTGTGAAAATAAATTTTCACGAAAAATCTCGCTGCGCTCGTCAAAAAGTCTGATAAATCAGACATTTTTGATGGCTATAATCTGATTTCGAGCGGGGCCTTTGCCCCCTCGAGCTCCCCTGCTGCGCCTTCGTTTTTCCTCAGCAGCATAGTTTCTTTGACAGACTGAAGCAGCCACGGCGGTGATGACCGCCGTGGCTGCTTTTTTTATTATATCATTTTTATATCATTTTATTTTTTCGCCGTTTAAAACGGCGCTTATGAGCTCATCGCCGTCGTAGCTGAGCTTTAACAGGAAAAAGGGCTGCGCGTCGTTTTCCAAAAGGCGCAGAAATATCTTATCGCCCTCCCAAAGCGCGAGGTCGTAGAGCTTCGCGCGGTCTATCCACTCAAGCTCGCCCTCGTCGCAGGTCCTGAGCTCTCCCTCGAAGCCGTCGGCCGTGAACAGGTGCATATATTCCGTTTGGCACTGCGTGTTCACAAATGTGACTATCCCCCGGCAGCGCCATGAGGTCAGCGTGAGTCCCGTCTCTTCCCTAGCTTCTCGCAGAAGGCACTCGTCGGGGCTTTCGCCGGCCTCGAATTTTCCGCCGATTCCGATCCACTTATCGCGGTTTATATCGTTTTTCTTCTTCACGCGGTGCAGCATGAGATATTCGCTGCCGCGGCTTATATAGCAAAGCGTCGTATTAAGCATCACAGCACCGTGAGCCTTCCGTCGGGGTCTGCAAATATCTGGACCGGCGGCGTAAGCGAAGCAAACTGCATGGGCGTGAGCACCGCCGCGTAGCTTCCGGCGTTTGTTATGACAAAAACGTCGCCCGTCTTGAGCTTTGGAAGCTCCGTATCCTGCGCGATAACGTCCGCTCCCGTGCAGAGATTGCCGCAAACGGTGACGACTTCGGTCTCCGTCTCGTCGGTGAGCGGAACAAAGCCGAAGGCCGAGCTGCCCGTGTACAGAGGCTCGCAGGGCGCAGCCTCCGGCGCACGCTCGACCATCTGCGCGATCGAGGGGCGTACAAAGCCGTTGAGGGTATTTGCAAGAATGGCATATTTTTTGCCGAAGCTCGTTTTTACGTCGTTTACATGTGTGACATAGACACCTGCCTTGCCCGACGCGAAGCGGCCGGTCTCGATGAAAATCTTCGCTTTCGGGAGCTTGTCGGTGTATTTTTCGCAGAGTGCCGTCATGTGTTCTCCGAGTCTCTTGAGGTCAACGGCGCTGTCAGTCTCGGCATAGGGAATGCCGATGCCCGAGCCCATGTTGACAAAATGAAGCTCTCGGCCGAGAGCCTTTTGGCATCTTACTGCAAGCTCAAACATGCGGCCGTAGTAGTCGCACAGGCGCTGCGTGCAGAGCTCCTGGCTGCGCGAATGGACGTGGATGCCGCAGATATGCAGGTTCTGAAGCTTGTCCCATTCGGAAAGCTTTTTGAGCGCCTCGTCCTCGTCTATTCCGAATTTGCAGGATATGCCGCCCTCGCCGTCAAATGTGAAGTCGGGGTTTATGCGCACGCCGACCTCAGCCTTAACGTCGTGGCGCGAGGCGAGATACTGTATGCGCTCAAGCTCGGCGGCGCTGTCGGCGATTATGACGCATTTTTCGAGCGCGGCGGCGATGTCGCTCATGCTCTTGCCCGGCGCGGAGTAGTATATATTCTCCGGCGCAAGACCGAACTGCACACCCATTGACACCTCGCCCATCGAGGCCGCGTCAAGGCCGAAGCCCTCGTCAAAGATACATCTGAGCACCGACGGGTGCGGATTTGCCTTGGCCGAATACAAAAAGCGCACACCCTCGAAGCTTTCTCCGAGAGATGCGATGCTGTCGAGTATAATCCGGCCGTCATACAGATAAAAGCTTTCATATTTTTCGGCCAGCTTTAAAACAAGCTCGCGGTCAAACATCATTTTCGCTCCTTTCACATAAAAATTTCCGGCTTATTCAGCCGGAAATCAGATATTGCTCACTCGATCTCAAGCTTCATGGGAAGCCAGAAGGTGAAGCCGTAAAGCATGGTGTTTATAAAGCAGCGGGTATCGTCATACCACACCTTCTTGCCCGCCTTCTTGGCAACGGCAAAGTACTCCGCAAGATGCAGTCCGTACAGCACCAGAGGCAGAACGGGATTCTTCTTCCAGATAGAATATGCGATGGTAGCTACGCTCAGGCCGAGAACGCCTCTGCGTGCAGTGCTCCAATGGTTCATAGTAATATCTCCTTATCCTAAATATCAGATGAACGTATTATAACAAACATTTGTCTATGAAACAAGTCCTTATTTATCCCACGTCCGCTCGGAGATGATATATCTCGGCCGGCGCTTTGTTTCCAGATATATCTTGCCGATGTACTCCCCGATTATGCCCATACAAATAAGCTGCACGCCGCTGACGAAGCAGATTATGCAGGTCGTACTCGCCCAGCCGGCGACGGCGTGGCCGCCGAGCGCGGAGATGATCGCCCATATAACGCCCGCGAAGCTTAAAAGTGCAACGATGAGTCCAAAGCCCATTATAAGCCGCAGGGGCTTTATCGAAAGGCTCGTTATGCCGTCTCCGGCAAGAGAGAGCATTTTTCGCAGCGGATATTTGCTTTTTCCCGCAAGGCGCTCTGTCCTTTTGTATTCAACGCTCGTGCTTTTAAAGCCGACAAGCGGCACCATACCGCGCAGGAAAAGATTTACCTCCTCAAATTTTGCAAGTTCGCGCAGAGCGCGCGCGCTTATAAGCCTGTAGTCTGCGTGGTTATACACGACATCCGCGCCCATTGCCGAGAGGAATTTATAAAAGCCCTGCGCGGTCGTGCGCTTGAAAAAGCTGTCGCTCTCGCGGTCGCACCTCACGCCGTAGACGATATCGCAGCCGCCGAGATAGGCGCGCACCATATCATCCATGGCGTTAATGTCATCCTGCCCGTCGCAGTCGATGGATATGCTTATATCGCAGCGGTTCCTGGCCTCCATGAGACCCGCGAGCACGGCGTTCTGATGTCCGCGGTTTCGGCTTTGGCTTATGCCGATGTAATGCTCGTCGCTGCGTGCGAGAGCGCGGATGATATTCCAGGTCTCATCGCTGCTGCCGTCGTTTACGAATAAAACGCGGCTATCCTCGGATATAAGTCCCTTTTCCGCAAGCTCCTTGAGCTTATTTAAAAACATCGGCGCCGTTATCGGCAGCACCTCCTGCTCGTTATAGCAGGGGACGACGATGTATAAAACGGGATGCTCCATGTCGTTCTCCTTAGCGATCATTTATATAAATAGTAATCCATCGGCGCGGCAGTGTCAATTAAGAATTTCCCGTTGATTTCCGGCTTATCTTGCAGTAAAATAGTGCATCATCTTTTCAGGAGGAGATAAAAATGAGCTACATTCCAACTGTTGATCAGGCAAGGCAGCTTGTCGCCGAGTTTAATAAGGAGCCGTTCCACCTCCAGCATGCCGAGACCGTTTCCAAGGTCATGGGCGAGCTTGCAAAGGAATACGACCCCGCGAGAACCGATTACTGGGCTGCCGTCGGCATGCTCCATGATATAGATTTTGAGCTCTACCCCGAGCAGCACTGCGTCAAGGCTCAGGAGCTTCTGCGCGAAAAGAACATTGACGAATCGGTCATCCACGCCGTCATAAGTCACGGCTACGGCATCTGCATCGACGTTGAGCCCGAGCTTTTCATGGAAAAGGTCCTGTTTGCGACCGATGAGCTCACGGGTCTTATAGGCGCGGTCGCCCTCATGCGTCCGACGGGCATCTCCGACATGGAGGTAAAGTCCGTAAAGAAAAAATTCAAGGACAAGAAATTTGCCGCCGGCTGCTCGCGCGACGTAATACTTCGCGGCGCCGAGATGTGCGGCTGGGATCTTGATACACTGATTCAAAAAACGCTCGACGCAATGCGCGCATGATAAAGCTCTATATAGCCGATGTCACGGGGCTCGATATAAACGCCTGCCCAGACGCTGTGTCTCCATGGCGCAGAGAAAAAACTCTGCGGCTCAAAAACGACGACGACAAGCGCCGCAGTCTCGGCGTCGAGCTGCTGCTGAAAAAGGCCGCCGGGCGCACAGACTACGCCCTGACGGAAAACGAAAAGCCGTATTTCCCCGACGGCGGCATTTATTTTTCGCTCTCGCACTGCGGAAAATACGCCGTGTGCGCTGTTTCCGATGTGCCCGTCGGCGTGGATATCGAGCTTGCGCGAGAAAATGCGCTGCGTCTTTCAGCACGCTTCTTCCTTCCCGACGAGACTGAGCTTGTCGAGCGCTCTCAATCTCCCGAGACGGAATTCTGCCGTCTGTGGACGCTCAAGGAGAGCTATATAAAGGCAGCCGGTCTGCGCCTTGGCGATGTGCGGACATTTTCCGTTGCGCACGGTGTCGAGGGATACTCCTTCGGCAGCAAAAACATCGGGGAATACTCAGTCGGCTATTGTGTGAAAGCGCCGGATATCGGGGAAGTTGAGATAATAAACGAAAAGCTCTGAGGTCATTTCACCTCAGAGTTTTTCTAATAGTTCGGGCAATTGGCAAAGAGCACGGATCTCGCAGTCGGGGCGGATATCATCGCTGCACGGCAGGCGCTTCGGGTTAAACCAGCAGGTCTTTATCCCCGCGTTTATGCCGCCGAGAATATCCGATGACAGTCTGTCGCCGACGATGATCGCCTTATCGTGCTCGAAGCCCTCGATGCGCGAGAACGCAAGGTCAAAAAACTCCTTCGACGGCTTATCCGCGCCCAGGCGCTCGGATATGAAAATGTCTTTGAAATACGGCGCGATGCCCGCGCTTTCAAGTCGGCTGTCCTGAACCGTGGCCGTGCCGTTTGAGACGATGTAAAGCTCGTATTTCCCCTTGAGTTCCTCCAAAAGCTCTATTGCCCCGTCAACGAAATAATGTCCGATGCCGAGAAGATACTCATAGCTTGCCTGCACCATCTCACTGGGCACATTTTTTATGCCGAGCTCGGCAAACAGCGCGTCAAAGCGCCGCACCAGCACCTGCTCGTGCGTAAGCTCGCCGCGCTCGAGCATTTTCCAGTGCTCATCGTTTATCTCGCTGTAGCGCGCTATGACCTCGGGCGTGGCCGGAACGCCGATGCGCTCGAAGGTCTTTTTTATCGCCGCGGCCTCCGCCTTGCCGAAGTCGAGCAGCGTATCGTCAATATCCATAAAAACGTACTTTATCATGTTTTTTCTCCTCAGTGTATCGAATAAAAGCTCCAGTCGCCGCGCAGCGAGCGCGGAGCGCTGTCAACTAATCTGCCGAGCCACAGCTCAAACGTCAGATTGTAGTTATCAAAAAAGCTCATACGCGCCTTTACCCCGTCGCGGCCGAGCTCAAAGCCCGGCTTTTCGACAACGGCGTCAAATATGCCGGAGAGCTGCTCGTAGACCTCCTCCATCAGAATCTGCGACGGCATGCCGAAGGCGAGTGCCTTGAGCTTATCGGCATTTTTGCAGAACCAGTCCCAAAAGCGGCCGAGCTTTTCGCCGTCGATAATGCGGGGCGCAAAGCGGGGGTTTTTCTGCTCAATGATCTCCCTTATACTCAGCGCCGAAGCAGCTTCGAGCTCCGGCGACGCTTTTCTGAGCTCGCTCATTTTCTCCGCCGCCTGAGCCCTGCGCCCTGTCGCGGCGTAAAGCGTCGCCCAGGTAACTAACATCTGCGCAGGAGCATAGTCATACCTCTGCGCCTCGTAAAGCTCAAACTCCGCGTCGTCATAGCGGCGCATCATTATAAGGCAGCTTGCGAGATTGCCGTGTACAGAGCCGAGCAGCGGCGCTTCTCTCACCGCCGGCACCTCGTCCTTTTTCGGGCGTGAGAGGATCGCGTCAAGGGTCTTGAAATACGTACCGGCAGCAGCCTCGTAATGCCGCCGGGAGTGCAGGCATTTTGCAAGCATCAGATAGACCATGTAAAACTCCGGTTCGCGCTCGGCGGACTGACCGTAATAGACCGTTGCCATGTCGATTAGCCCCATTTTTTCGCAGCACACGCCCATGAAAAAATTGAGTGCGGCAAAATCTTCATCACTACGGCAGGCATCAAAGAGCTTTTCGAGCTTCCGTGCGGCGGTGCTGTGCTTGCCTGCGCTAATCAGGTTAAGAGCGCTCACAAGCTCCAGGCGCGAGGCCGTGTCCTCTGTAAACGCGGGCTCCATTATATCGCCGAACATGCGGCTGTGCGTGCTCCATGAGCTTTCAAAGCCGTCGGAAATTTTACGGCTTTTGAGCAGCAGGTTTGCGCACCGGTTTCTTATCATTCTTCGCTTCTCGTCCATAGTAACACCTCGGACATGTTATTCTCTGAATTATATGTCAATGCGCTCCTTGTGTAAAGCAAAAAATCTTGCGGGGCATATTGACATTCAGAAGCGGATGTGATAATTTTTTATTGACCAAGTGGTAATTAAAGCTTAAAATATTTAAAATAGTTCGGGGAGGAAAAGAACATGACAAAGTCTCAGAAAGACGAAGCGAAATTTCTTGACACTCGCATCGACGACGAAACCGCTTCTTTTATTGAAAAGTGGAATCTCGCCATTCTGGCCGCCGCGCTGCTGCACGATGCCGACCACATCCGTCAGGCCGTTAAGTGGAAATACAAGATCCCGCTCCAGCTGTGGATCATAAATCTCGCGGTCTACATTCTGCCGGCTGTTTCGGAGTTTCTTATCCGCAACAAGCGTGCTTCCTCGTTCATGACCGTTGTTTCCAGCGGCATTGTGACGAGCGCTGCTTTCCTGAAGGTCCACCTCTGGAAGCCGACGACCGACATCTGGGGCGTTTGGAATCACAACTACTTCAAGCTTGCAAAGGGCGTATGGCACGAGGGTCAGTTCATAAAGGGCATCGACTGGATCGACTGGGCGCTGCTGTTCGATCTGCCGGCAGTATCCATCCCCGCATGCATCGCTTCGCTGAAAAAACGCAAAGAGGTCAAAGAAAAGCTTTTGACCGAGGGTAAGTAATTTTGATAAACTGTGGGGAGAAATGCGCCGCATTTCTCCCCAATTTTTCATCACGGAGTTCTGCTATGAAGGATATCACACTTAGAATTCTCGATATGGAGTGCGCAGCCTGCGTCTCCCGGCTCGACAGGGCGCTTTTGCGCCTGCCCGGAGTGAGCAAGGCTGCGGCAAGCTACGCCTCATCGTCGGCGTTTATCAGCTTTAACGAAAATGAGCTGAGTCTCGGCGATATTGCGGCAAGCGTCAAAAAGGCGGGCTTTCGCGTCCCCGTCGAGGAGGCGGATATACGCTTCGAGGGCGAGCCTGAGTCTGCTGTCAAGGCTCTGACAAATATTTTCGGAGTGAAGGCTGTGTCCGTACATAAGGATATCATAACGGTTTTCATGTGGCCCGTCTGCCTTGATACACGCAAGCTCACGGAGGTCTGCACAGACTGCGGCATTAGCGCCGAGATAGTCGAAATACGCGGCGGTGACGAGGATCAGGAGCTTGAAAAGCGCATGGTGCTTCTCAAAACGCTCGTAACGAGCGCCGCATGCACGGCGCCGCTCATGCTCGAGCTGCACCCGAAGCTGCAATTTCTCATAGCAAGCGCCCTGCAATTCATTCCCGGGCGGCACTTCTGCCGCTCGGCTGTACGCGAGCTGCGCAGCGGCTTTTTCGGAATGGATCTTCTCGTTTCGCTCTCGTCTACGCTCATTTACGCCTACAGCTCCTATGTCGCGCTGACGCGAAAGAGCAACTTCAAGCTCTATTTCACCTCCGACGGGGTGCTGTTGTCTCTCATTCTCTTCGGCAAATACATGGAGCAGGTCGCGGCCGGAGAAGCAAGCTCGGCTATACGCAAGCTCATGCATCTTCAGCCGCGCATTGCTATGGTAAAGCACGGCAACAAGTTTGAGGAGACGAGCGTGGATAAGATACGCCTCGGCGATATCGTCCTCATCCGTCCGGGCGAGCGCATTCCGGCGGACGGCATCATAGTCGGCGGCAAGTGCGCCGTTGACGAATCCATGCTGACCGGCGAGAGCCTGCCCGTTGACAAGACCGTGGGAGATAAGCTCATCGGCGGAAGCCTCAACCGCGCGGGCTCTGCCGAGGCACGCGTTACGGCGCTGGGTAAAGCGACGGTGCTTGAGCAGATAATCGACATCGTGCGTCACGCGCAGAGCGAAAAAGCTCCGGTGCAGCGCTTCGCCGATTCCGTTGCGCACTGGTTCGTACCTGCCGTCATCGGTGCCGCGGCGGCAACCTTCACCGTTTGGTACAGGCTTATCGCCCCGAAGGATATTGAAAGGGCGATCCTAAACTGCTGCGACGTGCTGGCGGTCGCCTGTCCCTGCGCATTGGGGCTTGCAACACCGACGGGGCTCATGGTGGGCTCGGGCGCAGCCGCCGAGCGCGGCATACTGTTCCGCAGCGGCACGGAGCTTGAAAATGTGTACAAGGCAGACTGCATCGTGCTCGATAAGACCGGCACGCTTACGACCGGGCAGCCCGAGCTTACGGACGTATATCCCCTGTCGGGGGTAACGGAGCGGGAGCTCGTTCTGCTGTGCGCCGCGCTTGAGGAGCGCTCGGAGCATCCCCTGTCGCGGGCTGTTGTTAAATACGCGTCGGAGCATTACCCAGACCGCGAAAAGCTCGAGGTCAGTGACTTTGCGTACGATATCGGAAGCGGCGTATCCGGCACGGTCGGCGGCAGCAGTATAGTATGTGCAAGCCGCGCGGCGCTGGAGCGCGGGGGTATCGACACGCATACATTGGACGCTCTTCCCGACGTCCGGCTTGACGCAAAGGCGGAGATCTGCGTCTGCCGCGACGGCTCCGTCATCGGTGTTCTCGGCATTGCCGATACGCTAAAGCCAGAGGCGGCCGAGGCAGTCCGGCAGCTTAAAGCCGCCGGCAAGGAGGTCTGGATGCTCACCGGCGATAATGAGCGCACCGCCAGAGCCATTGCCGCCGGAGCCGGGATAGACAATGTTCTGTTCGAGGTTCGCCCGGACGAGAAGGCCGCACAGATAGAACGCCTCAAGGCCATGGGCAAGACCGTGTGCATGGTAGGCGACGGGATAAACGACACCCCGGCGCTCATCTGCGCCGACTGCGCCGTTGCGATGGGCTCGGGCTCGGATATCGCGATAGATGCCGCCGGTGTGCTGCTGCCCTCGGGCGATCTTAAAAAGCTCGTTGAGGCGTTTAGCATCTCCGCTGCGACGATAAAAACGATAAGGCAGAATCTGCGCTGGGCGCTGTTTTACAACATCATCAGCATCCCCGTCGCGGCTATGGGCATACTGCATCCGTCGATATGCGCAGCGGCAATGTCCGCAAGCTCGATAGGTGTTTTGATGCACTCGCTAAGCCTGAAAGATCCCGGCAAAAAGAGGACGTTAAGATGGAAGAAAAAATAATGGTTACCGGCGTAAAAGGCATGTACTGCCGCCAATGCCCCGAGCTTATACTCGGCGACGTTTTGCAGACCCGCGGCGTTCTCGACGCATCCGTTGCATATCTCAAAGGCGTTCTCACGGTGAAATTCGACCCCGGCATTGTCTCCGAGGATGAGATACGACGTGTTTTGGAAAACGGCGGCTACCCCGCCTGTCCGATCGGCGCGCCGGGCACAAATCCGCTGCTTAACGCTCTTAAAAGCCCTTTTACGCGAAAAAAATAAAGAATTTTTGAAATTTATATCCCCCCACCCGGCTTGTGGGGGGATTTTTTGCGTGTTAAACTTTAATCACGAAGCTTTGAGGAGAATTGCCATGAACGCACTCATAAACACTATAGAGCAGTACTGGACGCGCCGCGCAAGCTCGTACACCGAGGTGATTAAGAAAAATCTCGCCGACGGCTGGGACGGAAAATGGGCCGATGAGCTCATAAGAAATTTCCCGAAGGCGGAGGGCAGAACGCTCAGAGTGCTGGATATAGGCACAGGCCCGGGCTTTTACGCTATCATACTCGCCGCACGCGGCTATGACGTGACGGCTATCGACGTGTCCGACGGCATGCTTGAGCAGGCGAAGCATAATGCCGGCTCTCTTGCCGAAAGGATACGCTTTTTCAAGATGGACGCACAGGAGCTCGATTTTGCCGACAACGAGTTTGACGTTATCGTCACGCGAAACCTGACATGGAACCTGCCCGACCCCGTGAAGGCCTACGGCGAGTGGCGGCGAGTGCTGCGCGACGGCGGCGTTATGCTCAACATCGACTCGAACTGGTACGCATATCTCTTCGACGAGGAAGAAAAGGACAAACGCCGGGCCGACAGGGAAAACACTATTCAGGCCGGCTTTGAGGACTACGAAAGCTATGACGAGGGCTGGCTGATGGAGAGCATTTCGCGCACGCTGCCTATGGGCAAGCTTGCTCGCCCGCACTGGGACGCTGTAACGCTGCTCGATCTCGGCTTTAAAAATGTCAGTGCCGACACGTCCGTCAGCCGCAGACTCTGGAGTCGGGAGGAGATGCTGAACTATGCCTCCACCCCCTGCTTCCTTATAAGAGCCGTAAAATAACAGGAATAGGAGAATAAAATGAAAAAACGAATTACTGCGCTCGTACTTGCGTTCATCATGCTTTTGAGCCTTGCCGCCTGCGGCAGCGATAATGACGACAAAAACAGCGAAGAAAAAATACTCCGCGTCGCGGAGAGCTTTGCATACCCCAGCCTTGACACTCACAAGGAATACTACGGCTGGTTCACATCCATTTACGGTATAAGCGAGGCGCTCTTTAAAATGGGAGACGACAGTTCGGTGCAGCCGTGTTTGGCTTCAAAGGCTGGGGTCTCAGACGACGGTCTTACCTGGACGATAACGCTCAAGGACGGCATTCAGTTTTCAAACGGCAGCGCCGTGACGGCCGATATGGTCATAAATAATCTGCAGCGCGTCGGCGAAGTGAACATTCGCTTTGCGCAGTTTGCAGACTATGATTACACGACCGTAAGCGAAAATGTGCTAACGATAACAACAAAAGAAGTTTATCCCACGCTCGTAAACGACCTTGCATCACCCGAAATGGGAATCATGGATCTTGACGCGACGGAGGACTTTGACAACGCACCCATAGCCACGGGGCCTTTTGTGATAAAATCCTTTGTGCCCGAGGGCACGGTAGAGGTAAGCCGCAATGATAATTACTGGGGCGGCGAGGTCAAGCTCGACGGTGCGGTATTCTATTACATGCAGGACGACGAGTCCAAGCTCATGGCAATGCAGAACGGTGAAATCGACTGCTACAACTCGGTAACTGCCGCCGCAAAAGAAATATTCGACGAATCGCCCGACAAATACAAGGTAACGGATACCGCATCTGCAAGATTGCAGTTTTACATGCTCAATCAGCACCGTCTGAGCAGTGATCTCAGAAAGGCCGTAAACCTCACCGTAGACTGTGACGCTATCGCTTCCTACTTGAACGGCACGGTCACCGCCGCCGTCGGTCCCTTCGGAACGGCAACCGCATACGGCAAGGTCACAAAGCCCGCGGTCGACACCGCCGCGGCAAAGAAAGCCATAGAGCATGCGGGTTACACTCTCGGTTCGGACGGTATCTACGAAAAGGACGGGCAGGATCTCAAGCTCAACATCTGCTATTACCCGGCTCGCTCGCTCGATACGCTGGCGCTTCTGATTCAGGAGCAGCTCAAGGCCGTCGGCATCGACTCGACCCTCACCTCTCAGGAGGATGCGGACGCGACCTACATTCTCTCCGGCGACTACGATATAGCGCTCTACTGCATGATAGCCGACAAAAACGGCGACCCGTATTATTTCATCGACACCGTACTGCGTCCGGGCGGCTACTGGGCGTCCGCGGGCTTTGAAAGCAGTGATGTCAGCTCCTTGATAGCGGAGCTCCAGGTCGAAACCGATGCCGCAAAGCGTGCCGAGCTTGCAAACGAAATCGTTCAGCTTGCCATTGATGATAACGCCATCGGATGCGTGGGACTGTTCAACAACATCACCGTCACCGCAAAAAACGTCAGCGGCGTGCACGAGACCTCTCCCTTTGACTTCTACCGCATCGACGCGAATACCGACATGTAACAACATATGTAATACCCCCGACGGCAGGAGCCTCACCCCCCGGAGGCTTCTGCCGTGCAGGCAGAGGTGAAAAGCTATAAAAAAGCAGATTTTAAAACGCCTGCTGCATCTTGCAGTTATAATAATAGGTCTTAGCTTCCTGACCTATCTTTTAATGTACATATCGCCCGGTGACCCTGCGCTTAAAAAGCTCAACGCGCAGGGCATCAGCGTTTCTGAGGAGACCCTGGAGGCCGCACGCGAGGAGATGGGACTGAACAGACCCTTCCTCGTCCGCTACGCCGATTGGCTCGGAAATGCGCTGACTGGCGACCTCGGCACATCGTATAAGGACGGTCTTCCGGTCGCGGGCAAGCTCGTGCACGCGCTGCGCTATACGCTTATTTTAAGTGCCGGAAGCCTCGCCGTGTCGCTCATCGTCGCGCTGCCGCTGTCGGTCATATCTGCCGTGAAAAAGGACGGACTCGTCGATAACCTCGTTCGCGTTTTGAGCTTTATCGGAAACTCGCTGCCGAATTTTCTTATCTCGGTGCTGCTGATGTACTTTTTCTGCGTCAAGACGCGGCTGCTGCCCGTCATCGCCGAAGAAAACTTCAAGGGGCTCATCATGCCCTGCCTTGCACTGGCAATTCCCATGTGCTCACGCTTTATCCGCCAGTTTCGTGCGGAGATCCTCGAACAGCTCGGGCGCGACTACGTTTTCGGCGCGAGGGCGCGCGGAGTGAAAAGCTCGACGATACTGTTTAAAAACGTGCTGCACAATGCGATGATCCCCATCATCACGATCATTGCGCTGTCCGTCGGCACACTTCTCGGCGGCAGCGTCGTTGTCGAGACCATATTCCGCTGGCCGGGGCTCGGCAAGCTCGTGATGGACTCGATCACGGCGCGCGATTACCCCGTCATTCAGGGCTTTGTAATCTTCTCGAGCAGCGTTTATGTTCTCATTAACCTCGCGGCAGATATCTGCTACCGCCGTCTCGACCCCAGGGTCGGGGAAATGTGAGGTGAACAGTGGATATTACCATGCTCGCGAGAAAAAGAAGCCGGCAAAGGCTCATATTATTTCTCATTCTCGCCGCTGCGCTTATGCTCATAGGACTTTTGGCTCCGCTCATTGTTCCGAACGACCCGAACGCCACTAACGCCGCGCACATGAATGCTTCTCCCGACACAGAGCACATTTTCGGAACCGACAGATACGGCAGATGCGTTTTCTCTCGCGTTATCATGGGCGCAAGAACGTCGATATTCTCCGCCGTCATTCTTGTTGCCTCGACCTTTGCGCTCGGCACGGCGCTCGGCATGATCGCCGGCTGGTACGGCGGCGCTGTCGACAGCGTCATCATGCGAATTGTCGATATAATGCTCGCCTTTCCTCAGATGGTGCTTGCAGTCGCCGTTGCGGGTATCCTCGGCGGCGGCATGATAAACGCAATGCTCGCAATGGGACTGTCCGGCTGGACGCTGTATGCCCGGCTTGCCAGGGCTCAGGTCATTGCCATGAAAAAAGAGCCGTTTATAAGCGCAGCTCGTCTTTCCGGATGCTCGGATACAAAGATAATGCTGCATTATCTTCTGCCGTGCATGCTCGGTCCGCTCGTAGTAAACGCCGCGACTCAGCTCGGCGTTATGATGATAGGCATCGCCGGTCTTTCCTTCCTCGGCATCGGCGTAACGGAGCCTCACGCCGAGTGGGGCAGCATGATAAATCAATCGCGTGCGTATATGCAGATTGCCCCCTGGGCGACGCTCGCTCCCGCCGGAGCGACCGTTATAACGGTCATGGTATTTAACTGCCTCGGCGACTGCCTGCGCGACTATCTTGATGTGGAGGCGGCAAAATGAACAGTAACCCGATTTTGTCCCTCGAGGGGCTGTGCGCAGGCTACGGAAACGGAGATGTAATATCTGACATATCATTTTCGCTCGGGCGCGGCGAAGCGCTGTGCGTAGTCGGGCAATCCGGATGCGGAAAGAGCACTCTTTTAAAATCCATTCTCGGCGTATTCGACCTTCCGAAAATAACGGGCGGAGATATAGTTTTCGACTCGCAGCGGCTGTCGGAGCTGTCGCCAAGGCAGCGCGCAAGGCTTTCAAGCTCCGGCATGGGACTGATATTCCAGACCCCCGGCGCTGCCTTCAACCCGATCCGCAGCTATAAAAAGCAGTTCATAGAAACTCTCAAAAGCAGGGGAACATACGATAAAAGTACTTTCCTGCCTTTGATAAGGGACGTTTTTGCGCGGCTCGGGCTGGAAAGATACGAGCGCATTCTCGCCTCCTGTCCGTATGAAATGAGCGGCGGCATGAATCAACGCATCGCCCTTGCCCTCGTCATGCTCATGCAGCAGAAGCTGCTTTTGGCCGACGAACCGACAAGTGCGCTGGACGCCGCCACACGCCGCACGGTAGCGGATGAGCTTATCTCTATGCGCTCTGACGGGCTTGCGCAGCTGATCGTCACACACGATCTCGCGCTTGCGGCATATATCGCCGACCGTATCGCTGTCATGCACCGCGGCAGGATAGTCGAGCTCGCCCCGGCGCGGGAGCTGCTCGACGCTCCTTTGCATCCGTACACAAGGGCGCTGCTCAAAACCGCCCCGCGGCTCGGCGGAGCACTGCCGACAGCGGCGGCGGACACGGAGGTATATTCAGGGCAGCTTATTGAGTGCAGCCCGGGCCATTATATTCTCAAGGAGGTGCAGCATGGACGGCATACTGAGCGTTAAAGGTCTCAGCAAAAGCTACGAGCGCGCCGGGCATAGGATCAACGCCGTTGAAAACGTGAGCTTCGAGCTTCGCAGCGGTGAGATACTCGGCGTTGTCGGCTCATCCGGCAGCGGTAAGAGCACGCTCCTGCGCCTTATCTGCGGCCTTGAAAAGCCCGACGCGGGGCATATATACTTCGACGGCAGAGCCCTTTCGCCGGAGCGTTCGATCTCCGACAAGCGCGAGATGCAGATGATATTTCAGGATCCCGCGGCCTCGTTTCACCCTCGCAGGACAATACAGAGCTCGATAGGCGATGCGTTTTTCAGCCTTATGGGACGCGGAGCGGAGCTTGATCTCGACACGCTGTGCCTTGAGGTAGGACTAAGCCCCGAGCTTGCGCAGCACTATCCGCGTTCGCTCAGCGGCGGCCAGTGCCAGCGTTTTGCGATAGCCCGCGCCATCGTCTCCTCGCCTCGCGTTCTGCTGTGCGACGAGATAACGAGTGCGCTTGACGTTTCATCGCAGGCGCAGATACTCACGCTTTTATCCTCCCTGCGAAAGGAAAAGGGCGTGTCGATGATATTTGTATCGCACGATCTTGCCGTTGTCAGCACCCTGTGCGACAGGGTAATCGTCATGCAATCGGGTGCCGTTGTCGAGGAGGGCAAAACGGAGGATATCATCTCGGCACCGCAGAACGAATACACAAAAGAGCTTATAGCATCTGTAATGGAGATATAGCATGAGCCGGAAAATACAGCATTTCGTTTCCGTTCCGGGCACAAAATTGCAGTACCCCGAAACCGTAATATACGGCGCGCACAATGGTCCGAGCGTTACCGTGTCCGCCGGAGTTCACTGCCGCGAATATGTGGGCATCCAGGCCGTTATCGAGCTTGCCGGGAGTATTGATCCAAATGATATATACGGCGAGCTTCACCTCGTACACGCTTTTAACTACGATGGTCTCATATGCCGCTGCGCGGACGTTTTTCCGTCCGACGGGAAAAACCTGAACCGCGTTTTCCCCGGCAGCGCCTGCGGAACGGACGCGGAAAAGCTCGCAGCGTTTCTTGAGGAAAAGATCATACGCCGCTGCGACTGTATAATTGATCTGCACTCCGGCGGCGGATACGAATATCTCACACCGCATGTTTATTTCCACGGCGCGGCCGCTCCGGAGGTATGCGCAAAGTCTGAGGAGCTCGCCATGCATGTCGATGTAGCTTATGCCGTGCGCTCACGGGCAAAAAACGGCTTTTACAGCCACGCCGGAACATGCGGAGTTCCCGCCGTCCTCATCGAGCGCGGCTGCTGCGGGCTTTGGTCGGAGCGGGAAACTGCGCAGGACATCGCAGACGTCAAAAACATTCTGCGATACCTCGGCGTATTGCAAGATGGCATTTCAGCCGTGCGCAGAGCTCCCCGCGTGTTCGGCCGCGGAGAATACATAGACGCTCCCGTGAGCGGCTGCTGGTATCCGGCGAAAAAGATAGGCGGCACGGTACACGCCGGCGACAGCCTCGGCAGAATATGCGACATATTCGGCAGGCAGCTGCACAATGAGCTTGCCAGGTTTGACGGCATCGTGCTGTATCAGACAGCATCCCTTGGCATAGAAAAGGACTGCCCCATGGTTGCATATGCGGTTGAAATAGGATAAACGATATGAAAAGTATTGAACAGAGCGTGCTCGATTACTGGACGGTGCGCGCACATGATTTCGGCATTGTTCGCCGCAACGAGATACGCGACGGGATAAGCGCACGCTGGAGCGCAGAGCTCGACACGCTTTTGCCGGGCAGCGGACTGCGCATACTCGACGTCGGCACCGGTACGGGATATTTCGCCGTGCTGCTCGGCGCGAAGGGGCACGATGTTACGGGCGTTGACCTCACTCCGGCAATGATAGGCGAGGCAAAGGCGCTTGCCTATGACCTCGGCGTGAAAGCGCGATTTGAGGTCATGGACGCGCAGAGCTTAAGCTTTCCCGACGAAAGCTTTGACGCCGTCGTCACGCGAAATCTCACCTGGACGCTCCCCGAACCGGCGCGCGCATATTCGGAATGGCTGCGCATACTCAGGCCCGGCGGCGTGTTGCTGAATTTCGACGCAAGCTACGGCGACAATGTGCGCAACAACGAAAAAAACGGCACACACCTGCCCGAGGGCGAGATATACGGGCACTGCGGCATGACCCCTGAGCTTGAAGCGCAAAACGCAAAAATAACCCTGTCAATGCCGATGAGCGAAAAGCTTCGCCCCGAGTGGGACGAAAAGCTGCTCAGATCGCTCGGCTGCTCGGACTGCGGCTTTGATAAAGCCGTCGGTGCGCGCATCTTGGGCAATAACGATCTTGCCGACGCTCCGATGTTCCTCGTGTGGGCAAGAAAATAAAA
>CALBGG010000082.1 GCA_937893605.1 uncultured Clostridia bacterium | reverse complement strand
GGGAGCTCCTCATCCTGCGCGGTGACGCGCTGCCACACGCTTTCAAAATTATCAAATTCCATAGACTTCACCAGTGCATTATATGCCTGCTCTTGAAAAAATGTCAGCGGTGTGAGATAATGAAAAACACATTTTTGCGAGGTGTTTATCATGCCAAGATTTTTTGCGCTCGGAACAAATCTGCTCGGCGGCAGGGCGATCATCCGCGGCCGCGACGCAGAGCATATAAAGGTGCTTCGCCTGCGCCCGGGCGAGGAGATGACGATCTGCGACGGTAAGGGCACGGACTACAGATGCCGCCTTGTGCGCTCGGATAAGGATGAGGCCGAGGCCGAGATCATCGAGGTCGTGCAGTGCGCGGCAGAGCCCACGGTGTCGGTGCGCGTGCTGTGCGGTCTGCCCAAGGGCGACAAGACCGATTATATCATCCAGAAGTGCGTCGAGGCCGGCGCACAGGAGATATGCTTTTTCCGCAGCGAACGCGTCGTGCAGCGCACCGAGGGCGTCACGAAAAAGCTCGAGCGCTGGAACAGGATAAGCGAGGAGGCCGCAAAGCAGTCCGGACGCGGCATCATCCCGGAGGTGCGGTGGCTGGATACCTACGTCGAGGCGCTCGACGCTGCCAAGCAGCAGGAGACGGCGCTTTTCATGTACGAGACCGGCGAGCGCGAGGGTCTGCGATCGGCTCTCGTAGGAGCGGAAAAGCTCTCATCGGCCGCGATAATCACGGGTCCCGAGGGCGGCTTTGAGCCCTATGAGGCCGACATGGCGCGCAAGGTCGGCATGCATGTGTGCGCCATGGGCGCACGCATCCTCCGATGCGAGACCGCCCCCGTCGTCGCCCTCACGGCGCTGATGTACGAGTCGGGTAATTTGGAGGCGAATTGACACTGCTGCTTATACGTTTATTGCGGCAGCCCGGCGCCGGGACTGCCGATGAAACCGGAAAACCGCCGCTTCCCAATCGTGCAGCGGAAGTTTTGCGGTTTTCTCCGCGGCTTTCGGTCGGGATACCGCAATAGATGTATCGGCAGGTGCGTCCGTGCGCTATTAAAAGTTCACCATTTATTGGAGACTTTCTCGGCGAAGCCGGGGAAGTCTTTTATTTCGATGACCTTGCCGTCGTCGAGGATCGCCTTGCCGGTGAACAGGCCGAACACCTGATGCTGATCGCTCTTTATGAGGCCGACGTCGGTGCAGGACGCGCGGTCGAGCACGGGGCGGAAGTCCATCTCGAACCTTCCGTCGTCGGAGGTGAAGGTCCAGGGCTCCATGAAGGCCTTCTCATTGCCGGGAATGTTGAATTTGACTTGGCTGAGCTTGTGCGCCTTGCCGTTATAAAACAGCATGTTCTCGCTGGCGGCGGAGGTGTTGCCGAAGCCGTAGCCGATATTCCAGCCGAAGGGAACACCGTCAACAGCGCCGGAGGCCGAGCCCCAGTACCATGTGTTTTTGTACGTCCACACGCCGCGTCCCCAGTCGAGCACCGCGAAGCTGTCGGCGGGGTCGAAAACATAGGTGTGCCCGTCGTAGGTGACCTCGCCACGGGCGCGCATGCAGTTTATCTTCTGGTTGTAGTAAAAATGACCGGGCTTATCAAAGGGCGTTGCGATGACCATGCTCTCCTCGGGTTCGTCGAATAGCTCGACCTTGGCGTACAGCGAGCCTGCCGGGCCGAAGCGCTTCATCTGCGCGATGAGCGTGCGCACGCCCGAGCCGTCGTTTTTAAAATAGATACTGTAGTTTTTGCCGATGGCGGTCGTGTCGCCTGCTTTGCTCGTCTCGGGCAGCTTGCGCTTACCCAGCGGCATGAAGCACATGGGGCTCGTCGTGATCTCCCAGCCCTCCTCAAAGTTCAGGAGGCTTATCGAGTCAAGACCCATATAGCCGTTATCGTCGATGGTCAAAGCAAGGGCGAAGCGGCCGTTGTTTATGAGGTAGTAGTCCCATTCCTTAATGCGCATGGGGCTTGCCTTTATGTCCGCGCGGCGGTAGACCGGCAGCAGCTTTTTTGCGTAGCCGGGCTCTGTGAGCTCGCCCCGGGCATCCAGCAGGGGTATCTCGCGTGTTATCTCATGCTGATCCATTCCTACATCTCCTTTTTCATCATTCGTATATCTGTGCCGACAAACGGGAGCTTGAGAAACTCGCCGTCGATCCTCGAACAAATTTGCGGAGTGTATCGCCGAGCGAGCTCCGCGTCGGTGAGGTTTGTGCTGATGATGGTCTTCTTTCCCTCGACGAGACGCGTGTTTATAAGCGTGTACAGCGCCGAAATGCTTATCTGCGTGAGCATCTCCGTACCGAGATCGTCAAGGATCATGAGCTCACACTCAAGCATGCGCTCAACGCGTGTAGCCGCCTTTTCGGCCGCCTCCGCGTCGCGCGCGAATTTTTTCATTTCAAACGCCTCAAGGGCGCTCGAGGCCGTGTCATAGCAGACCGAGTGACCGTTTTGCGCGACGACGCGCGCTATACAGGCCGAAAGAAAGGTCTTGCCCAGCCCCGTGCCGCCCTGAAACAGAAGATTCATCGAGCGCTCGGAGAAGCTTGCGGCGTACTCGCGGCAGGTCTCGAAAACGATGCTCATGGATTCTCTCGCCTCGCCGTAGAGACTGAGGTCGAAGTTTTCAAAGCGCTCGCTGCTGTTTTTTAAAAGCGTGCTGAGCTCCGAGGTCAGCTGCCTGTTATACTCCTCCGTGAGGCAGGAGCACATCGTGCTGCCGATAAAGCCCGTATCCCTGCATTTAGGGCAGGTGTAGATATCCTCAAGATAGTCCGCGGGGTAGCCGTGCGAATGCAGAAGCTCCGCCTTTTTTGCCTGAAGCGCGAGGCTTTCGTCCTCCAGCGCCTTGAGAGCATCCGCAAGGTCTGCGCTGCGCTTTATCGTCAGCCCGACAAGCTCGGACATCTGCGTGCGAAGACGCGTGTCGATGCGGCTTATCTCGGGTATGCGCGCATATATTTTCTCCTGTCTGAGATAGTGCTCGGCGACGTTATCGGCGTGCCTTTGCGCTATCTGCTCCCTGGCTCGCGCCAGGATCTTTCCGTCCAGTGCCATTATTTAACCGTTTTTAACCTTTTCGTATATTGAACGCAGACGGTCGAGCTCGTCGCCCGAGACCTTGCTGCGATGCTGATTTTCCGCTTTCACGGCCGATGCCGGCGTGCGGCTGTCGCGCTCGGCGACCTCGGCGGCGGTGTGTATGTTCTTTTCGTGCCATGAGAGCATGATCTTGTTCATGTATCCCCATTTTAAAGCACCGGTGTTCGTAACCGTGCGGTCGTAGGCTATGAGTATCGCCTCGTTATCAAAGCCCATCTCGAACCATGAGAGCATATATTTACGCTCGGTCGGCGTAAGAACGCGTGCGCCGATCCCCATTGCGGCCTTCAATTCGCCCGCACGCGAGCGCTTTTCGGCCTGGATGCGGATGTATTCATCCGCCTGCTCTATCGTAATGATCTCTCTGTTTGCCCAAAAGTAGGCTTCCTTTTCTATGCTGCGCATGGAAGGCAGCCTGCCGGGGCCGTATTTTTCCGCAAAAACGTCGATGCAGTAGCCGATGAGCATGAATATGACATCGGCAGGGAGTGCGAGATGATCGTATATGCCGAACAGGGTCTTGAGATCGGCCGTTGAGAGAGCCCGTCCGAGCTTTCGCTGCGCCTGAGTGATGACGGCCTGAAAGCCGCTGTCTTCCTTTGACCGGCTAACGATATCCTCCGCGGTGTACTCGGGAAGCTCATCGGCCGGCGGGAGCTTACGCAAGGCGGGAGACTGCGCAAGAGATAACCGGCAGAGCTTTTCGTAGGCGTTTTTGACCTCAGTGCCGGTGCGGCAGAGCTCGCGTGCGGCTTCGTCGGCATCAAATCCGTCGTGCCTGCACAACCATATATACAGCAGCGCAACGTCGCCGTCATGCGCGGCGATAAGCTTGTCCGCAATGCTGCCCGGTATTAAATTTTGCTCCGCTGTGGGCATAACGCTTCACCTGTTCATTCAAAGTTTACACAAAGCACTTTAACAAGAGGGATTATATCATTAAAATTAACTTGTAGCAATAGCCATGTTTGTGGTATAATTCATTGATTAATTACAAATTAAATTTGCGGATAAATGCAAGAGGAACGGATATATGCTTGAGCTGCTTTCACCCGCAGGCTCGCCGGAGGCGGTCGTTGCCGCCGTGCAGAACGGCGCGGATGCGGTCTATATGGGAATGGGGATATTCAACGCCCGCCGCGGAGCGAAGAATTTCAGCGATGAAGAGTTTGAAAAGGCGGTGCGGTACTGCCGCATACGCGACTGCAAGGTCTATGTCACGATGAACACCCTCGTGGGCGACCGTGAGATGGAGCAGGCCGTCGAGCTTGCCCGGCGCGTATCGGATCTGGGTGCGGACGCGATACTCGTTCAGGATCTCGGACTTCTCAGCGTTCTTAAAAAGACCGTGCCTGATATTCCTCTGCACGCGAGCACGCAGATGAGCATCCACGATCTTGCCGGCGTTGAGGCCGCAGCCGAGATGGGGCTCACCCGTGCGGTCCTGGCGCGCGAGCTCAGCTTCGAGCAGATAAAATTTATCACAAAGCACTCGCCGATAGAGACGGAGATATTTGTCCACGGCGCTCTGTGCTTCTGCCATTCCGGCCAGTGCTACATGTCCTCGCTCATAGGCCGCAGGAGCGGAAACCGCGGCATGTGCGCCCAGCCCTGCCGCATGGAATACACCATGGGCGGCAGACTGGAGGACAGCCATCCGCTGTCGCTGAAGGACAGCTGCCTTGTTGACCGCCTGCGCGAGATCGAGGATGCGGGCGTTGCCTGTGTCAAGATCGAAGGCAGAATGAAGCGTCCGGAATACACGGGCATAGTCACCGGTATATATTCAAAGGTCATAAAAGAGCGCCGCGAGCCGACGGCGGACGAGATGCAGACGCTTGCCGCCGCTTTCTCGCGCCAGGGCTTCACGCAGGGCTATTTTAACGGCGATAAGACGGATATGTTCGGCGTAAGAGCCGAAACGGATAAGGCGGACGAGAAAATGTTCGCAGATGCGCGCAGAGAGTATATCGGCCGCGAGGAGCGCCGCGTTCCCGTCAAGTTTTACGCTGTGGTGAACGCAGGGGAGGCCGTCAAGGCGGCAGCCATAGATAACCTCGGCAACAAGGCCGTCGCCTTCGGAGCCGAGCCGCAGAAGGCCATACGTCAGGCGATAAGCTCCGAGGCCTTGAGCGACAGGCTCGGCAAAACGGGCGGAACGCCGTATTGCTGCGTTGAGGCGCGCAGCAGAGTGCAGAACGGCCTTTACCTGTCCGCGTCCGAGATAAACGAGCTCAGGCGCAAGCTCGTTACGGCGCTCAACGATCGCCGTGCGGCGCCTCCGGTACGCCGAAGCCTGCCGATGCCGCCGCTGCCGACCGGGCAGGGCGCGGTAACCGATCCGGTCATGATCTATCAGGTGCGCACGGCAGAACAGCTCACCGAGGAGCTTGCCGAAACAAGACCCGGTTATATCTACATTCCCCTTAAGGTCATGCACGATAATTTTGACCTTGTGCGCGTATTTAAAGAGCGCGGAGCCGTGCCCGTGGCAGTCCTGCCGCGCGTCGTGACCGACAGCGAGACAAAGCAGGTGTTCACCATGCTCAGGGATCTGTTTGACCGCGGCATAAACGAGGCGCTCGTCGGAAACCTCGGACATATTAAGCTTGCCCGCATGGCAGGAATGAAAACGCGTGCCGACTTCGGCATGAATGTGTTCAATTCGTACTCGATGGATATGATACAGAAGATGGGCTTTTTGTCCGCAACGGCATCGTTCGAGCTTCGCCTTGCACAGGTGCGCGATATGGCAAAGTGCGTGCCGACGGAGTTAATAGCTTACGGCAGATTACCGCTGATGGTGTCCGACCAGTGCGTCATAAGCCACAGCCTCGGCTCGTGCAGCTGCCAGAGTCCGGCGCAGCTCTCCGACCGTATGGGCTCGACCTTCCCGGTCGTGCGCGAGTTTGAACACCGCAATGTGATATACAATTCCCGAAAGCTGTTCATGGCCGATAAAATCGACGAGCTGTGCGGCGCTGGGCTTTGGGGCATAAGGCTGATGTTCACCACCGAGGGCGCGCGTGAATGCGTCCAGGTGGCAAAGAGATATAAGGGCGAGGGCGATTATCAGCCGAATGATCTGACCCGCGGCCTTTACTACAGAGGAGTTGACTGATATGGATATCGTGCTGGCATCCGGCTCGCCGAGACGCAAGGAGCTGCTGGAGACGCTGGGACTTGAATTTTCCGTCATTCCCGCAAAGGGTGAGGAGATAGCGCCGGATGGCGCTGGGCCTGCGGAAACTGTTATGGCGCTGTCGCGGGCAAAGGCCGCGGAAGTGGCGAAAAGCCGTCCCGAGTCGCTGGTTATAGCTGCCGATACCGTTGTCTGGGCGGAGGACAGGATCCTCGGAAAGCCAAGAAGCGAGGATGAAGCAAAGGCAATGCTGCATATGCTCTCGGGTAATACGCACGAGGTGTATACGGGCGTTACGCTCATGCTCGGCGATAAAGAAGCTGTCGGCGCGGAGTGTACGAAGGTGTTTTTCCGCCGGCTGACTGATGCCGAGATAGACGGATACGTCGCCACCGGCGAGCCTATGGACAAGGCCGGAGCTTACGGCATCCAGGGCAGAGCCGCGCTCATGGTAAAGCGGATTGAGGGAGATTACTTCAACGTCATGGGACTGCCTCTGTGCAGACTCGGCCAAATGCTCGAAGAGATCGGGGTGCATCTTTTTTGAACGTAAAAAACTATCTTAAGAAAAACGGAATAAAGCTCGGCGTCATTGTTCTGGTCATAGCGCTCGTCGCCGGGGCGGCCTCATATCTTCTCAAGGGAAATGCCGGAGTGATACAAAACGTTTCCGGCACGGTGAAGGAACCTGTGCAGCGCATGGTGAGCTCTGTTGCCGAGTGGCTTGAGGGAATATACGGCTATCTTTACGAATACGATCAGCTCGTTGCGGAAAACGAACGACTGCGTGCGGAGCTTACCGAGGCGCAGGAGGAGGCGCGAAACGGCGCGGCCGCAATTGAGGAAAACGAACGCTTCCGCCAGCTGCTGAACTTTAAGGAAAAGCACAGCGATATGACGCTTGAATCGGCCAAGGTCGTCGCGTGGACTACCTCGAACTGGGCTAATTCGTTCACTATAAGCAAGGGCACAAACGCCGACATAGCCGTCGGCGACTGCGTTATCACAGAGTACGGCGTCATGGTCGGCCAGATCACCGAGGTCGGCTCGACGTGGGCGACGGTCGCGACGGTCATCGACCTCAATACCAATATCGGCGCTCTCGTTTCAGAAAACGGAGCCTCCGGTCTCCTCGTCGGCGACTTTGCCATGATGCAGGAGGGCTGCGTCAAGCTCAGCTACCTTGCCGACGGCGCACAGGTGTTCTCCGGCGATACGGTAATGACCTCCGGCTCGGGCGGCGCTTTCCCGCAGGGACTCATCGTCGGAACGATAAGCTCTGTAAAGACCGAGGCCGGCGGTCAGATAGAGTACGGCGAAGTCAAGCCCGGTTGCGACCTCACTGCGCTCGTCCAGGTTTTTGTGGTAAAAGATTTTGAAGTGGTGGAATAATTGCTGAACAGACTTATTCAGACTCTTGAATGGAAAAAAGTCCGCATGGTGCTCCGGTACGCGGTCTATATGATGCTGGTCATGCTGCTGCAGAGCGTGCTGTTTTCAAGGATCAGCATTTTCGGCGCGAAGGGCTTTATAATCCCCGCGGCGGCAGTGGCGGCCGGAATATACCTCGGCGGTGTGCGCGGAGCGGTGTTCGGCATCTTCCTCGGCCTGTTTACGGACATGGCCTTTTCGGAAACCACGGTGCTGTTCACAATACTGTTTCCGATCATCGGCTTCGGCGCGGGTTTTGCATCTGAGTTTTATATAAACAAGAGCTTTTTCGCGTTTATGATATTCGGAACGGCAGCAATACTCCTGTGCAGCATAGTGCAGCTTATCCACGCGCTTTTGGGCGGCGGAACGGAGCTGCTGCCGGGACTTTTGACGGCGCTTTTGCAGACGGCACTGTCTGTTCTGCCGGTCATGCTGCTGTACCTGCCGTTTAAAGAGGGCGGCGTGATGAATCACCCCTATTGACAGAGGATACCCAATGAACATTATCAAGAAAGAAAGACTTATAGCGCTTGCGGCTGTTTTCGCCGTGCTTCTTACGGTGTATATCGTTGCGCTGTACAAGCTCCAGATAATAGAGGGCGAGAAGTACTATGAGGAAAGCCGCAATAATATGGTGACGACGAGCACCGTTACCGCCGCACGCGGAAATATACTTGACCGCAACGGCAGAACGCTCGTTACGAATAAATCCAGCTATGACCTTACTATAAATACCGACGAGCTTTTCCCCAGCGATGACAGCGTTGACTCCAACGCCGTTATCCTCAAGCTTGTCAATATGATCCGTGATTACGGCGACGACTATATCGACGATCTGCCGATAACGAAAAGCCCACCGTTCGAGTTTGAAAACGTTACCGAGCAGGATCAGGCAAGGCTCGATGCGTACATGGAGCGGAACAACGTCAAGGAGAACGCCAGCGCCGTCGAGATACTTTCGAGCATGCGCGAGCGCTATGATATCGACAGCAACTACACCGCCGAGGAGGCGAGGATAATTGCCGGCGTGCGCTATGCGATAAACGTGAGATATCTTATAAACACCTCGGATTACATTTTCGTCAAAGATGCGGATATGAAGCTCATAGCCACGCTGCGCGAAAACAACATCGAGGGTATAAACATTAAAGAATCCTACGTCCGCGAATACTCGACCTCCGCTGCCGCGCACATTTTGGGTTACACCGGCGCAATGAGCGACAGCGATTACGCAAAATATGCCGACCAGGACTATTCCGCCGACGCGACCGTTGGTAAGGACGGCGCGGAGCTTGCATTTGAAAAATATCTGCACGGCACAAACGGCACCGTGCGCACGACCTCATCCTCCGACGGTACTGTCATCAGCAAGGAATATACGAAGGAGCCCGAGCCGGGCAACAACGTGTATCTCACAATAGATATTGCGCTTCAGGAAGCCGCCGAGCTTGCGCTCGAAAACGGCGTCGCCTCGATACAGGCGAAGATAGACGCTAAAAAGGAGCAGCTGATAGCAAGCGGCAGCTATACCGAAAAGCAGGATCAGATAGACGGTGCGGCGGTCGTCGTCGTAAACGTTAAAACCGGCGAGCCGCTTGCCATAGCAAACTGGCCGACCTACGATCCGTCGCAGCTGCTTGAAAATTATAATGAGATCCTCGAAGCGGCCAATACCCCGCTGTATAACCGCGCCTTGCTCGGTACCTATGCTCCGGGCTCAACCTTCAAGCCCTGCACGGCCATCGCCGCGCTGACAGAGGGCGTTATAAACACAGGCACACTGATAGAGTGCCGCGGTCAGTACACGCGCTATGCTCAGTACGGCTATGCACCCTACTGCTGGATATATACGCAGAACAACCAGAAGCTCACGCACGGCTATCTTAATGTCACCGGAGCTATTCAGAACTCCTGCAACATATTCTTCTACTCTGCCGGACACGATCTCGGTATCGACAAAATGTACAAGTATGCAGCGCTGTTCGGCCTCGGCGAGAGCACAGGCATTGAGCTTCCGGAATCGACCGGCAACATGGCAAATGCCAAAAACCACGAGGAGCTCACGGGCGAGGCGTGGTCGATAGGTCACACAATGCAGGCCGCTATCGGCCAGTCGGACAGCCTCTTCACTCCGCTTCAGCTGGCCGAGTACTGTGCTGCCATCGCAAATAACGGTGAGCGCCACAGCGCGTCGATCCTAAAGTCCGTGCGCAGCTACAGCTATGGTGAAAATGTCTATGAGCGTGAGGATGAAGTCCTCAGCAAGGTCGAGAGTCCGCAGTATAACTGGGACGCCGTACAGGAGGGTATGAGGCTCGTCGGCAAGTCAACACTCTCAGACTACACAATGACATCTGTCGCCGCAAAGACCGGCACCGCGCAGAAGGGCGAGAGCGTTGCAAACGACGCGATCTTTATCTGCTATGCGCCTTTCAACGACCCGGAGATAGCAATGGCCATTGTTGTGCAAAAGGGCAGCGCCGGCTCGAACTGCGCGGTCATAGCGCGGGAGATACTCGAGGCGTACTTCAGCATGAAGTCCGCTACGGATATCACCGACGTCGAGGGCGAGCTGCTGCAGTAATAAAAATGCGCTTTTTGCTAAAAAAGCGTTGAAAGACGCCGCGGCGTTGTATATAATATAACAGTATAGATTTTGCAAATAGAAGCAACAGAAATGAGGTAGCATATGAATATTGCACTTATGGCACATGACAGAAAAAAAGAGCTGATGGTTCAGTTCTGCATCGCTTACTGCGGTATTCTTGCTGAGCATTCGGTTTGCGCTACGAATACGACGGGCAAGCTCGTGTCCGAGGCGACAGGACTTCCCGTGACGCTTTATCTGCATGCCGACCAGGGCGGAGCACAGCAGATAGGCGCAAGGATAGCTTATAACGAGATAGACCTTGTGTTGTTTTTCTGCGATCCGACCAATCCCGGCGGCTTTGACGATATAAATAAGATCGAACGCCTGTGCGACCAGTATCAGATACCCTTTGCGACCAACGCCGCAACGGCGGAGGTGCTCGTTCAGGGGCTGCGCCGCGGAGATCTTGACTGGCGAAATATCGTAAACCCCAAGCGCAGATGATTTGTGCAGCAAAAAATGAAGCTTAAATGCTGCTATTGCAAGGCAATAGCAGCATTTAGTGATTGTCGAAAGGAAAAGAACATATGGCAAAAGTTGCGCCGAGGACCCTGTCGGGCTTTATGGAGCTGCTTCCGGCAGACCAGATCAAGATGGAAAAAATGATGGAAACGCTCAGAAAAAGCTATTCCGTTTACGGCTTCGCTCCGCTGGATACGCCGATAATCGAGTCGGCGGAGGTGCTGCTCGCAAAGGGCGGCGGAGAGACCGAAAAGCAGATATACAGATTCAATAAGGGCGACAGTGATCTTGCGCTGCGCTTTGATCTGACCGTTCCGCTGGCAAAATTCGTCGCGGCAAACTACGGCAGTCTCACATTCCCCTTCCGCCGCTATCAGATCGGCAAGGTCTACCGCGGCGAAAGAGCCCAGCGCGGCCGCTTCCGCGAGTTTTATCAGGCTGATATAGACATAATCGGCGACGGCAAGCTCGACATCATAAACGAGGCGGAGATACCGGCGATAATTTATCACACGTTCACGGCTCTCGGACTCAAGGGCTTTAAGATAAAGGTCAATAACCGCAAGCTCCTAAACGGCTTCTACAGTCTCGCGGGAATGAGCGAAAAGGCCGGAGATATCATGCGCACTGTCGATAAGCTCGATAAGATTGGCGCGAACAAGGTCAGGCAGCTTCTCATGAACGAGCTGCATATGTTCTCGCATAAGGCCGACGACGTCATGGACTTCATGGCCATCAGCGGCACGAACGCCGAGGTCATCGCCGGGCTTGAGCGCTATAAGGGTATGGATCCGCTGTTTGACGAGGGACTTGAGGAGCTCAAGACGGTGACACGCTACCTTGCTTCTTTCGGCGTGCCGGAGAAGAATTTCGCAATAGACCTCTCCATCGCACGCGGCCTTGATTATTACACCGGCACAGTGTACGAGACGGAGATGACAGCACATCCGGAGATAGGCTCTGTCTGTTCCGGCGGCAGATACGACGATCTTGCCGGATATTATACGGACAAAAAGCTGCCCGGCGTCGGCATTTCGATAGGCCTTACGCGCCTGTTCTATGTTCTCAACGAGCAGGGAATGCTCTCGGACGAGACGGTTTGCGCGCCTGCCGACGCGCTCGTTATTCCCATGGCCGAGGATCTCGGCTACGCCATCGCCGCGGCTACCGCGCTGCGCGATGCGGGCATAAGAACTCAGCTTTATTGCGAGCAGAAAAAGTTCAAGGCAAAAATGAGCTATGCCGACAAGCTCGGCATCCCCTATGTGATCCTCATCGGCGAGGATGAGATGTCCGAAAACGTCGTCGCCGTTAAGAATATGCAGAGCGGTAAGCAGGAAAAGCTCAGCTTTTCCGATGCCGCGGCGCTTATAAAGAAAGACATGGATGAGCGCGCGCACGCCGCGGTCATCAAAGAATAAGGGAGGTTAAAGTATGACACAGTCAAGAACCCATACCTGCAATCAGCTCCGCATTGAAAATGTCGGAGAAAAGGTCAAGATCGTCGGATGGATGGAGAATGTCCGCGAGGTAGGCCAGAATTTCGCATTCGTCATAGTCCGCGATTTTTACGGCACGACTCAGGTCGTAGTCGAGGCCGAGGACATGATGAAGATCATAAAAAGCGTCAATAAGGAAAGCGTTATCTCCGTTGAGGGCACCGTGCGCGAACGCGCCAGCAAGAACCCAAAGCTCCCCACCGGCGATATCGAGGTCGTTCCCGAAAATATCGAGATACTCGGCCGCTGCCGCTATAACGAGCTCCCGTTTGAAATCAACCGCAGCCGCGAGGCCGACGAGACTATGCGCCTTAAATACCGCTATCTCGATCTGAGAAACCCGGCGGTAAAGCAGAACATCATCCTGCGCTGCAACGTCGTCGCGGCTCTGCGCAAGGCGATGACGGAGCACGATTTTCTTGAGATAACAACGCCTATACTTACCGCCTCATCTCCCGAGGGCGCACGCGACTATCTCGTTCCCGCGAGAAAGCATCCCGGCAAGTTCTACGCTCTGCCGCAGGCGCCGCAGCAGTTCAAGCAGCTGCTGATGACTTCGGGCTTTGACCGCTATTTCCAGATAGCGCCCTGCTTCCGCGACGAGGACGCGCGCGGCGACCGTTCCCCCGGCGAGTTCTATCAGCTCGATATGGAGATGTCCTTTGCCGGCCAGGAGGATGTTTTCGCCGTCATCGAGGACGTTCTGCCCCCGATATTTGAAAAATTCGGAACCTACAACATATCAAACAAAGCGCCCTTCCGCCGCATAGGATATAACGAGTCAATGGAGAAATACGGCTCGGATAAGCCCGACCTGCGCATAGATCTCATAGTCGAGGATATAACCGCCCTCGTCTCCGGCACCGATTTTGCTCCCTTTGCAGAGGGCAACACCGTAAAGGCCATCGTTGTCACCGGCTGTGATCTTACACGCAAGCAGATAGACAAGGTATGCGCCGACGTCGAGGTCCAGGCAGGCATGAAGCCCTACTGGTTCAAGGTCGACGAAAACGGCGAGCTTGCCGGCGGCGTTGCAAAGTTTTTGCAGGATAAGAAGGCTGCGCTCACCGAGGCTCTCGGCCTCAAGCCCGGCTGCCTCGTCGGCGTTGCGGCGGGCAAGAAGGGCGAGGCTCAGAAGACCGCCGGCGTCATGCGTAAGATGCTCGGCGCGGCAGTGCCCGGCCATATGGATAAAGAACGCTACGAGTTCTGCTGGATCGTCGATTTCCCGATGTACGAGATCGGTGAGGAGTCCGGCGAGCTCGAGTTCTGCCACAATCCGTTCTCCATGCCCAACGGCGGACTTGAGATCCTCGAAAAGGCCGAGCGCGGCGAGGTCGATCCGCTGTCGATCACAGCGTTCCAGTACGACCTTGTCTGCAACGGCGTTGAGCTGTCCTCGGGCGCCGTGCGTAACCACGATCCCGAGATCATGATAAAGGCCTTCGAACTGGTTCGCCTCGGCGAGGACGACGTCAAGGCCAAGTTCCCGGCAATGTACAACGCCTTCTGCTACGGTGCGCCTCCCCATGCCGGTATCGCCCCGGGCGTTGACCGTATGGTCATGCTGCTCGCCGGCGAGGATTCCATCCGCGAGATCATCCCCTTCCCGATGAACAAGAACGCGCAGGATATCATGATGGGCGCCCCCTCCGCTGTCGAGCAAAAGCAGCTTGACGAGCTGAATATCGCAATAACCTGCCCCGTTGAGGAGTAAAAATTAAATAAGGGCTGCCTTTGCGACAGCCCTTATTTTTGAAAAATGTGGTGGTAAAATATGCTTGCAACTATAAGATCGCTCGGCGTTAAGGGCATCGGCGGATACGGTGTTTCGGTCGAGGTCTTCGTGTCAAACGGCCTTGTGAATTTCGATATAGTCGGCCTGCCGGACGCTGCGGTAAAGGAGGCGCGCGAGAGGGTGCGTGCCGCGATAAAATCAAACGGCTTTAAGTTTCCCGTAAGCCGCGTGACCGTTAACCTCGCTCCGGCGGACACAAAAAAGGCGGGTACGGTATACGACCTGCCTATCATGCTCGGTATCCTCGCGGCGACGGGAGTTATACGCCAGCCGAAGATAGACTGCGCTTTTTTCGGCGAGCTTTCGCTAAACGGAACGCTCAGACATGTTAACGGTGCGCTGCCCATGGCGGTCGCCGCCGCACGTGAGGGCATACGAGAACTGTTCGTTCCGGCCGATAACGCACAGGAGGCATCCTATGCCGATGGCGTGACGGTTTACCCTGTCGAGAACGTGTCCGAGCTCATCGCACATATGCGCGGCGAATTTTGCATAAAGCCGATGGAGCCGCCGAAGCTTGACCCTACGAATGTAAAATATCTCGATTTTGCCGATGTTAAGGGCCAGGAGAACGTAAAGCGCGCCATGGAGATCGCTGCGGCCGGCGGTCACAATATACTAATGGTCGGTCCACCGGGTGCGGGCAAGAGCATGATGAGCAAGCGCCTGCCGGGCATACTGCCGGATATGACACGCGAGGAAATGCTCAAATCCACGGAGATATATTCCGTCGCCGGGCTCACCGGCAAGAATAACCCCATCATAGCAGCCCGCCCGTTCCGTGCGCCGCACCACACGGTTTCGAGCACCGCAATATCCGGCGGCGGCACTATACCGCGGCCGGGCGAGATAAGCCTTGCACACAACGGCGTGCTGTTTTTGGACGAGCTGCCCGAGTTTCGCAAGGACGTGCTGGAGGTGCTGCGTCAACCTCTTGAGGACGGCGAGGTCACCGTATCGCGCGTCGCGGGAACGGAGACATTTCCGGCAAACTTCATGCTTGTATGCGCAATGAACCCCTGCAAGTGCGGCTGGTACGGCCACCCCTCCGGGCGCTGCCGCTGCTCGGCAAACGAGGTGCGCGCATACCACAGCCGTATATCAGGACCGCTGCTGGATCGCATCGATATCATCGTCGAGGCTCCGGCGCTTGAGTATGAGGAGCTCAAAAACCGCGCTCCGGCCGAGAGGTCAGCCGATATAAAGCGCCGGGTCGACGCTGCCCGCCTTATCCAGCGCAAGCGCTTTGAGGGCACGGATATCCTAAGCAACTCCGGCATGAACACGAAAGCGCTCAACGAATACTGCGTCCTCACGCCCGAGTGCGAGCAGCTCATGCACGATGCCTTTGACCGAATGGGGCTTACAGCCCGAAGCTATGACCGCATCCTGCGTGTTGCGCGCACCATTGCAGACCTCGAGGGCGAGGAGGCTATCGGCGCGATGCACATCGCCGAGGCGATACAATACCGCACATATGATTTCAGAGAGAATATATGATAGAAAGCTCCCCGGCGGGGGAGCTTTCTCTTTTGATAGCCAAAAGTTTGACAAATTAATTGCGATTGTATGTTGACTGTGAGCGGACACGGTACTATAATCTATACAAACATACTATCTTGGTAGGTGAAAGGCGTGAGTACAAAGCATTTCTCATTCGTCAGCTACAAAGACATCCGCGAGCTCGTGGACAGGGCAGCGGAGCGCTATCCCAACACCGAATTCTTTATCAGCAGTGATAAGCTCTTGCCGCATATATCAGGCAGTCGGCTTCGTCACTGCTGCGCCGCATTTGCGCACCTTGCGCGCAGCACCGGCATTGAGGGAGAGCACATAGCTATCCTCGGACGCAACTGCGCGGCGTGGATAGCGTCATTTTTCGCGGTGGTGACCGGCGGCTGCGTGGCAGCCCCGCTGTCTGCCGACGCAAAGATCGGCGAGCTCGACTACTGCGTAAAAAAGGCCGACTGCACGACGCTTATCTATGACGTAAATTACGAAGACAGGGCGCTTGAGCTCAAAATACTGAATCCCGAGCTGAAGCTTACGGAGATGCACGAGCTTGTGCACCGACTGTCTGACTGCACGGAAGAATACCGCCCTCACCCCGAACCGGGGGATATTGCGGCTTTGTACTTCACCTCCGGAACAACGGCAAACAGCCGCTGCGTTATTTTGACGCATGGAAACCTTACGGCGCATTTAAATGCCGCAATGGCGGCGCTGCCCCTGTCGCCCGACGATATCGGGCTGTCGGTTCTGCCGCCGAGCCACACGTTCGAGCTCATGACTAACATTGTCGGCGCTCTGCACTGCGGCGGAACGCTGTATATAAACGAAAGCATCAGGACAGTAAAGGCCAATCTGAAAAAGTACCGACCGTCGATCCTTGTCGTCGTGCCGCTTGTGCTGCAAATGCTGCACAAGCAGATAATCGCGCAGGCAAAGAAAAACGGAAAGCTCGAGCAGCTTGAGAAGGGACTGAAGCTGAGCGCATTTTTGCAGCGCTTCGGGATCGATATAAGTCATAAGCTTTTTGCAGAGGTCTACGATGTGCTCGGCGGAAAGCTAAGGTATTTTCTCTGCGGCGGTGCACCGCTTGATAAGCAGCTCGTGGAGTTTTATGCCGCCCTCGGCATAACCGTTCTGCAGGGCTACGGCATAACCGAGTGCTCACCGATAGTCGCGGCAAATCTGCCGTGGGCAAACCGCATAGGCTCTGTGGGCAGGCAGTTTCCCTGCTGCGAGGTGAAGATCATCGACGGCGAGATCTGCGTGCGCGGCGGCAGCGTATCACCCGGATATTACCGAGACGATATCGCAACGCGTCAGGCATTTTACGACGGCTGGTTTCATACCGGCGATCTCGGATATAAAGACAAAAACGGATACATATTCTTCACAGGGCGGCGCAAGAACCTCATCGTTCTGCCCAACGGCGAAAATGTCTCGCCAGAGGAGATTGAGGAGAAGCTTTATCGCATCGACGGCGTTGAGGATGCACTCGTCAGCCAGGACGGCGGCGTTATCTGCGCCGAGGTCTATGCCGACCGCGAGCTTATCCCGGATGAGAAAACGCTGCAAAAAATCGTTGATGAGCTAAATAAGGAGCTTCCGATGTTCAAGCAGATCGGCAGGGTAAGCCTGCGTAATCAGCCGTTTGAAAAAACATCAACACAGAAGATATACAGGAGGGGTGCATGATGAACGAAAAAATATTGCAGATACTTGCCGAGGTCGCGGGAGTTGACGAGGGCAGCATTGATGAGAATACGAGGCTCGCGGACGATCTCGGCCTTACGTCGTTTGACCTTGCCGATATAGTTGTGAGCATAGAGGACGAGTACGGCGTGAGCATCCCGGACGAGGTGTTCCCGACGCTGCACACGGTCGGCGACGTTTTCGCCGCAGCAAAGAAGGTGCTTGAGGATGCTTAAAACAGATAAGCTGCCGGAGCTATCCAGGCTTGATGTCTTTGCCGAGCCCTGCTTTGTTTTTAACATGCACAGCCGCGAAAAGCGCGACCTCATTACGCGCTGGCGAGGAACCGTCTGCCGCAAGCTGCCGGCGGGCTTTGAGATAGTCTCGTGGCAGAAGAGCATGTACCGCTTCGGCGGGCTCTACCGTGAGGTGCCCATCGCCGTGAAAGTTGTGCTCGATGACAAAACCTGCATCGCGTCCATCGTCATAGACGAAAACAGCTGCGGCTCGCAGGGGAAAAGCTGCGATTTTGCTTGCCTTGAGCGCAGTCTGCGTGATAAACTGATAAAAAGACCCTTTACGGAGTTTTCAAAGGTTTATAAGGATGCCGCAGCGACCGGTTGTCTGCATGTTTTTGAGATACTCAGCGGTGCGTCGTCGTTTTTTTCCCTCCTTACGGATAGGGGGCTCACGGGCGGCTCGGAGCAGGAGATGGTCAAAATATCGCCCGATGCAAACGGCCTGCATGCGGTGAACACGCACGAGGTGCTCGGCAAGACTGCAGTGACCGAGATAGATCTGCGTCATAACGCAAAACCGACCTTCGGCAAGAAGTCTCTGCCTGAGACGCTGGATGCGTATCTTTCCGTGAGCTTTAACGGCCAAGAGGTAAGCCGCGGCGAGGTCAAGGCCGATGATTTCACCGGATGCTACAGTAAGCTCAACCGCGCTTATACTCGTGCGTACCACGCAGAGAAGAAATTCTTTGCCACGGGCGGCAAGCAGCGATTTTCAAACCTGCCGTCGCTCGTCGGACTGACTGTTCTCGCGCTCAGCCACGAGGGCATGAGCGGAACGTTCAGCCGCGCGGCAAAGCTTGAGAACATCCTCATCTTCCTGCAGACAGGCGAGGGGAGAGAGGGCTGCATAGGCTTCCGAAAAGGGCTCAACATGAATCAGCAATACATGCTCAAGGCTGCCATTGCTGCAGCATCGCTATGCGCGTCGCTGGCCGTGGGCATTGCTTTGAAAAGGAGAGCAGGAATATGAACAGAGACATTGATGTCAGCAGCATGAAGATTGACCTCTATTCCGACAAGTCGGTCAAGGATTTCACCTCCGAGGTAGCGAATGCCGACAGCCGCATGTGGCTCAGCAACGTTTCTGCCGAGGTAGCGGCGGAGGCGGCGGCGCTGGCCGTAAAGGCGCTGAATAAATCGGGAATGGAGGACGCGGAGCTTAAAAACGCCGAGCATTTTATCGAGGTTCTGCGCAGGTTTTTCCTCAAGACCATCGACCAGGAGCTCCAGTCGCGTGCCGAGTGGGATAAGGAGGTCGCGCTGGGAAAAACTCAGGCGTATATTGAGGGCGGCGTGTTCGCCGCGTGCTCGGAGATTGACGAGGTGCTCTACGGCATAATAAAGCTTATCGACATGCTTGAGGCGGTTGCGGATAAGCTCAAGCCCGAGGCATGTGCCGATGCCGCGGCGGCTGTCACGATAGGCCGCAGCGCGATGGAATGCGTCAAGCTTCAGAGATATCATTACTCAACGCTTATAACGGGCGACGTGAACTCCATGGCAATGCGCCGCGAGCCGGAGCTTGCCATTGCCGACTGCACCGAGCGCTATGACGCGCTGTATAAAAAGCTTCAGGAAAAGATTAAGTAGATAAAGAACAAACAAGGGCTCTGCGTTATCTCCGCAGAGCCCTTGATATATAAAATGTATATAAACGCGAAATGACCCTTGACTGCACGGTTTCTTTACACCGTTTTTCACAGCAGCCAAGGGTCATTTCTGCGTATTCTTAGTATCTAACATCATTGGTTACCTCTCTTTCTGCGGAATGGATGCCGCCTGTCAACGGAACGCAAATAAAAACACACTCTGAATTATTACTGAAGATCCTTTGGATCGATTTCCCAAAGCGGGACGCGGCCTGTGTTCTCGTTCTCTTGATATTTTGACTTCGGCACCGTCTCCCTCGCCGCCGACTCTCTGTCGGGTTTCGAGGGACCGTTACTTGTACATCGGTATCACCCTTTCTGTGATTTAAAGATATCAAATCTGCGTGCATTATTCAAGAGCAATAGTGTATGAAATCCGGGATAATTTATTGTGCAAACACACAGAAAATGCGAATAAATACTCATTAATGTTGACATATCTCACAAAAAATCATATAATTAATACGTTGTGTGCGTGCCGAGGGGTATCCTTCGGCACGCTTATTGCACCTTTGGACAAATAATGATATAATACATTGTTAAAAATAATTAGGAGCAGAACACATGATAAATGACATTATTCTTCTCAAGCAGGGCGAGATAGTCCTCAAGGGCTTAAACCGACGCTCGTTCGAGCAGAAGCTTATGAGCAATATAAAGCGCCGCCTTGCAGCGATAGGAAAATTCAAGGCCTACTGTATGCAGTCGACTGTGTACATAGAGCC
>CALBGG010000081.1 GCA_937893605.1 uncultured Clostridia bacterium | reverse complement strand
GTTGAGAATGTTAACGGCGAGATCGCCGAGGCTATGGTCGGCCTGAATGTCCTCGATCAGCCCGGCATCGACAAGATGCTCATCGAGATAGACGGCACCCCCAACAAGTCACGCCTCGGCGCAAACGCCATTCTCGGCGTATCGCTGGCATGTGCACGTGCTGCCGCCGAAGCCACCGGTCAGAGCCTTTATAACTACATCGGCGGCGTAAACGCCAAGACCCTGCCCGTTCCCATGATGAACGTCCTCAACGGCGGCGCACACGCTACCGGCTCGAACGTCGATATTCAGGAGTTCATGATCATGCCCGTCAGCGCGAAGAGCTGGAAGGAAGCGCTGCGCATGTGCGCAGAGGTGTTCCACGCCCTGAAGAAGGTCGTTCCCGCCTCCGGCGTCGGCGATGAGGGCGGCTACGCTCCGAACCTCGACTCCGATGAGGACGCTCTCAAGGCGCTCGTCACCGCTATGGAAAAGGCCGGCTACAAGCCCGGCGAGGACTTCAAGATCGCCATCGACGGCGCAGTCTCCGACTGGTACAACGAGGACGACAAGTGCTATCACCTGCCAAAGCGCGGCACCGTCATGACCAGCGAGCAGATGGTAGATATGTGGGAAGGCTTTGTTGATAAGTACCCCATCATCTCCATCGAGGACGGCATGGGCGAGAACGACTGGGAAGGCTGGCAGCACATGACCAAGCGCCTCGGCCACAAGATACAGATCGTCGGCGACGACCTTTTTGTCACCAACACCGAGCGCATCAAGAAGGGCATCGCTATGGGCGCTGCAAACGCAGTCCTCATCAAGGTAAACCAGATCGGTACCCTGACCGAGACCCTCGACGCTATCCAGATGGCACATCGCGCGGGCTGGACGGCAGTCGTCTCCCACCGTTCGGGCGAGACCGAGGACACCACCATCGCCGATATCTCCGTCGCTGTCAATGCAGGCCAGATCAAGACCGGCGCACCCAGCCGCACCGACCGCGTCTGCAAGTACAATCAGCTGCTGCGCATCGAGGATGAGCTGTTCGACGTCGCTACCTACCCCGGCATGGACGCATTCTTCTCCATCAAGTGATTTAAAAACCTCATTGCCCGTAAGAAGTGATTCTTACGGGCACTTTTTTGTTGCGCCGCACGTTTGCGCATGATACAATATTTTCATAAAACATGAAGGAGAGCACGAATCATGAAGGATATTGCAAAAAGCTGCAAGGTAGCGCTTGTTCAGGCAGAGCCCTGTATGTTCGATAAAAAGGCCTCGCTTGAAAAAACGCTTAAATATATTGAAGAGGCGGCTCAGAAAAAGCCCGATCTCATCGTTTTTCCGGAGCTTTTTATTCCCGGCTACCCCATCGGGATGAACTTCGGCTTCAGCATGGGTAAGCGCACCGAGCCCGGAAGAGAGGACTGGAAGCGCTATTACGATGCGTCGATAGTCGTCGGCGACGCGGACTTTACCGCCCTCGCCGAGGCCGCCGTGCGCGCCGGAGCGTATGTGAGCATCGGCTTTTCCGAGCGCGACGCAGTTATCGGAACGCTTTATAACAGCAACGTCATTTTCGAGCCCGACGGCTCGTATAAGGTTCACCGCAAGCTCAAGCCCACGGGAGCCGAGCGCGTCGTCTGGGGCGATGCGAACAAGGATTATTTCCCCGTGACGGAGACACCGTGGGGGCCGATCGGCAGTCTTATCTGCTGGGAAAGCTACATGCCGCTGGCGCGCGTTGCACTGTATCAGAAGGGAATAACGATATACATTTCGCCGAACACGAACGACAACCCCGAGTGGCAGGCGACGATACAGCACATCGCCATTGAGGGCAAGTGCTATTTCATAAACTCCGATATGATAGTGCGAAAAAGCTCCTATCCCGCGGACCTCAACGAAAAGGATGCCGTCGAGCGCCAGCCTGATATGGTATGCCGCGGCGGCAGCTGCATCATCGACCCCTACGGCCACTATCTCACGAAGCCTGTCTGGGATGAGGAGACGGTGATCTATGCCGAGCTCGACATGGAGCTTCCGGCGGCCTGCAAAATGGAGCACGATGCAGTCGGGCATTACGCACGCCCCGACGTGCTTGAGCTTATAGTTCACGAAAAATAAGCAGCAGACCTCCATCAGAAAGGAGGTAAAGCGGATGAAAAAATTCGCAGCACTTATCCTCGCCGCGGTATGTATTCTCTCCCTCGCCGCATGCTCGGAAAAGCGTGAAAAGGAGATATGCATTTGGACGCATGATCTCAAAGCAGAGGACATCACGACAGTAAGCGTGTGGA
>CALBGG010000080.1 GCA_937893605.1 uncultured Clostridia bacterium | reverse complement strand
TATTGCTCCTGAATATGAAAAAAGCCACGGGTGGCCGTGGCTTTAATGCGTTTAATTTATAATCAGACCGTTGCCTCGGCGTTTGTTTTCTTCTCGGGTCTGACGATGGCTGCGAGACCGAATGCGAGAAAACCGAAGATGACGGCCGGGAGTATCCAGTACAGACCCATGTCGTACAGGGGCAGACGCTCCATGGCGGGCACCTTGAACGCACAAAGAACGCTCGCGCCGACAGCGCCGAGAGCCGCGCCGCGGCTGACATAGTCGCTTACCTTGGGCATGACAAGGGAGATGAAGATAACGACGAGCGCGGGGGGATAGACGATGTCCAGCACGGGAGCCGCGATGGCCACGATGCGGTCGAGGCCGAGGTTGGACGCGACTGCGCTGAACACGCAGATGACGATGACGAAGGCCTTGTAGGGGATCTTGTCGCGGCACAGTTCGGTGAAGTAGGCTGCCGCGGAGCTGGTAAGACCTATGGCGGTGGTCACGCAGGCGAGCCCCACGACGACGCCGAATATGACCATGCCGACCTTGCCCATGAGCGCCTCAACGATCGCCATGACGAGCTCCGCACGGCCGATCTCAAGGCCGTACTGAGCCGAAACGGTCGCGCCGAGATAGCACAGCCCCATGTAAACGCCCAGCAGCAGCACGCCTGCAAGAACGGCCGAGCCCGATACGAGCTTGAACTTCCGGACGCTGGAGGTGTAGCCCTTGGAGGCGGCGCTCCGGAGAATGATTATGCCGAACGGCAGCGCGGCCAGCGCATCCATGGTCTGATATCCGGCTTTGATGCCGCCGAGAACGACGTTGTCCGCGTTTGGGGTGAGAGATATCTCGCCCAGCGGGGCAGCTATGCCCTTTACGATGATGACCGCAAGGCCTGCAAGCAGCAGCGGAGTCAGCACAGCGCCGACGATATCGACGACGGCCGACTGGCGGATGCACAAAAACAGGATCAGCGCGAAGAACAGGATCGAGAACACAACGGAGGATACGCCGCCGATGTTCGGAACGATGGCCATTTCAAAGGTTGTGGCCGCAGTGCGGGGGATGGCGACCATGGGGCCGATGCACAGGATAAGTGCGCTCATGAGCACTGCTGCCGGGATCTTGCCCAGGCGCGCGGTGACCGCCTCGCTGCTGCCGGCGCGCAGAAGCGCGAACACGGCAAACATCGCAAGGCCGATGTCTGCGATAAAGTACGCAGAGAAGCCCTTGAGCCAGTCTGGACCTGCCTCAACGCCGAGATACGGGGGAAAAATGACGTTGCCCGCGCCGAAAAACATCGCGAACATCGCAAAGCCGACGACGATAATGTCACGGACAGTGTGTTTCTTGTTAAGCTGCATTGTTGTTTTCCTCTTTCATCATTTGCTTTTTCTCTCTGTTGTTTTACAGTGCAGCGGTGTGCACTGAAAAATCCGAATACAGGATATCATTATTTTCATGAGAGAGGAAATCACGGTTTTTCATTGATATATTAAATTTTTTAATATAAGGCAGCGGTTTTTTTCGTCCCGTGCATGACAAATTGTTAACCAAAAGTTATTGAATCTGCCGATTTGAAGTGGTATATTTACGTGGCGGTATTACGAGCTATTATCTTTTGTAAGAAAGGCGGGAGCGTTATGGATGACGGAAGACTGCGCGCAGTGCTCACGGCGGTCGAGCGCGGCAGCTTCAGCAAGGCTGCGGCGGAGCTGGGCTATACGCAATCGGCAATGACGCATCTTGTGAATAATTTGGAAGCGGAGCTGGGCTGCACTCTGCTCAATCGCAGCAGTCACGGCGTTCGTCTATCCGAAGAAGGGGAACAGCTTCTGCCATATATAAAGGGCGTGATAGATGCCTGCGACGCGCTGCGTCATGAGGCCGCTTCACAGAGCCGGACGCAGAGCCATCAGCTCAGCCTCGGCTGCTTTGCGAGTATTGCCCGTGCCGAGCTGCCGGCTATATTGCAGGAGTTTAAGAAAGCATACAGCGATATTGATATAGAGGTCACCGTCCGCGGATATGAGCTGCCGAAGCTTCTTTCAAAGGGCGAGGTTCAGCTTGCATTGGTCGACGAGACCTGCGCAGAGGGCTTTGAGTGGATACCGCTCACACGCGTTCCTCTCGTCGCGGTCGTGCCGCCGTCGTTCCGCTGGGACCGCGAGCGCATCTCCATCGACAGACTTCTGAAGGAGCCGTTTATAACCTGTGCCGAGCAGTACGCGGAAAAGCTGCTGCCGCCGGACGCAAAGCGCATCCAGGTCGAAGCCTCGGACGACGCGACGATACTCTCCCTGGTCGCGGGAGGACTGGGCGTGTCGGTGCTGTCGGCGTTCTCGCTGGCCGGGTATGAGGGGCAGGTCAAGGCCATCCCCCTTGAGGTTCCCGTTGTCGTGCGCGTCGGCGTTGCTATAAAATCTCTCGAGTCGGCCTCGACCTCCGCACGCCGCTTCGTAAAATTCCTCAAAAACCACTACGGATTTTCAGAGGCGGATTTTTAGAGGCGCATTAACGCCGTACCGATACGTTTGCTGCGGCAGCCCGGCAGTGCGGGCTATACCCGTAAATGAATAAAGAATAATGAATAATTGCGGTGCGCGCAAAGCACACGGATTGAATTACACATCATCCGCCACGGCAGAAAGTCAAGCAAGCGCAACAAAAACCGCGCGGTGAGTTTTGCTGCCCCCTGACAGGGGGCAGCAACTGTTTCCGTAGATACCCCGACAGGCTATCGTAAACACGATAGCCTGTCGGGGTTCTTTTGATAGCAGCAAAGGCAACCACCGGCCATGATAGCGGAAAAGGAGAGCTTATCATTGCGTACAATCCGACCGGAATTCCGGCTCGTCCGGCAGTGAGAGGCTCGTGATAAGGTAATCGCCCTCTTGCCGGTAAGTGCCGCCCGTTTTCTCAAATTGAGATCTAATAATAATCGACCCCTTTTATGTTGATTTGCAGCGGTTAACAGGCTTTTTCTGCTCCTTTCCTACAACCGATAATCTGTCCGCCTTCCCCTCAAAGGGGAAGGCATGGGTGCGACGCAAAATTTGCACCAAATCAGCACAATTTAATTGGAAGCGACAGCCGCATGGCTTCATCGGCTTCCTCGACTCCGGGCAACCGAAATAAGCGTATAAGAGCAGCCTTAATGCGCCTTTAAAAGACAAAGGAGGTGTCGACGGTGACGACGGCAAAGTGGCCGGGGAGGCGTTCCTCGACGGTGCGGCAGATGATGCGCCTAAACTCCTCGGGAGTCTTGCCGATGGAGGTGTCCATAACAACGTCGAAGATCAGATTCGTGTGGCGCGGCCCCGTGACCACGCGAAAATCATGGATGCCGCGCAGACCCTTGACGTCGCCGAGTGCCTTTTCGAGCGCGGCGCGCTCTGCGGACACCTGCTCGTTGTCGGTCTCGACGGGGTCCATGTGTATCGTCGCATCGCAGCCGAGCGCGGCCTTGAGCCGGCGCTCGATGGTGTCTATTTTGTCGTGAAGCTCGAAAATATTGCCGCGTCCGTCAACCTCGGCGTGCAGAGATATCATCAGGCGCCCCGGGCCGTAGTCATGCACGACGAGGTCGTGCATGCCGAGCACCGCGTCCGAGCTCATGACGATGTTTTCTATGCTCTGCACGAGCTCCGGGTCGGGCGCACGTCCGAGCAGCGGCGAGACGGTGTCCTTTGCGACGCCGTAGCCTGCAAAGAGGATAAACACCGCTACGGCTGAGCCTGCCCAGCCGTCGATATTCACCTTAAACAGCCAGCTTACACCCATCGACAGCAGCACGACCGCCGTCGCCACGGAGTCGGACAGGCTGTCCGTGCCCGTGGCGGCCATCGCCGTGGATGATATCTTCCTGCCCACAGCGCGATTGTACGCGAACATGTAGAGCTTGACGAGTATCGACGCGAGCAGTATCGCCGCCGGGAGCAGACCGACCTCTACCGGCTCCGGGCTGACGATCTTCTCGACCGAGCTTATCAGCAGCTCAACGCCCATGACGATTATAAGCGCCGCGACGGCAAGACCGGAGATGTACTCGATCCTTCCGTGGCCGAAGGGGTGGTTCGGGTCGGGCTTCTTGCCCGAGAGGCTAAAGCCCAGCAGCGATATCGCCGACGCGCCCGCATCCGAGAGGTTATTGAACGCATCGGCCGTGATGGCGATCGAGCCAGAGAGCGCCCCTGCGGCGTATTTCCCCGCAAACAGCAGCACGTTCAGGCATATGCCCAGCACGCTGCACAGAGTGCCGTACGCCTTGCGCACCGTCGGATTGCTGTACTCCGTCGGATTTTTTATGAATATTTTTGCGAGCAGCTTTACCATGCTTTATAATAGCGCTTTTGCGCACTCCTTTTATTATTATTTAATAACACCTCATTCTCCGCCGGGACGCGCTACCTTTCCGTCGAAGGGGGGAGGTATTTTCGAACCGGGCATCTGCAATCACCGTATGGGTACAGCGCCCGTTCGCCTCTGAAAAAGACCCCCATGGTTTTCATGGGGGCCTTTTTCAGTCTTCGGGTATGTGGATTTCCCGGATGAGGAAATCCTTGCCCGAAAGTATGGTCTTTTCGAAGCTGCCGCAGTTCGGGCAATAGCCCTCGTGCTCGATGACGTTGAATATCTCATTGCACTCGTCGCACTCGGCCATGCCGGGAATGACATTTATAATGAGCTTCGTGTCCTTCAGGAAGGTATCCTTGACCACGACGGGATAAATATCCTCGACATACTTCGGAATGACCAGCGAAAGCTCACCGATATCCAGAACGATCTCGGCCACCTCCGCGATATTATTCTCCTTGGCAAAGTCCGTGACGGTCTTTACGACCGAGCGGACGACGCCTATCTCATGCATTATGCGGCTCCTTTACTTTCTCGCGATCTTCTTTGTGATGAGCTTTGCGACCGCCGCGGGAGCGTTTCCTGCCGCGCCGAGCAGCGCCTTGAAGTACGGTGCTCCGACATAGTCCGTGACCTTCTCGAGACGGATCGCGTCGAACTTGCACTTGGTGGTGCAGATGCCGCAGCCGACGCAGAGGCTCTCATCGACGACCGCCGCGCCGCAGCCGAGGCAGCGGGAGGCCTCGATCTTCATCTGATCCTCGGTGAAAGTACCGCGCAGATCCTTGAAGGTCTTCTTCGCCTCCTTGGCAGAGCCCGCGGAGGCCTTCTGCCTGGGGGCGGTGTCGAAGCCCGCGACGGAGATGCCGGCGGTGGCGGGGTTCATTGACTTATAATCGCGTCTGTCGCGGCCGATGACCTGCGACTGACCGGGATGTACATAGCGGTGGATGGAGACGGCGCCCTCCTTGCCTGCCGCGATGGCGTCTATTGCGAACTTCGGGCCGGTTACGACGTCGCCGCCGGCAAACACGTCGGGAACGCTGGTCTGATAGCTGGGCAGAGAGACCTTGACCTCGCCCTTTGCGCCGGTTGCGATGCACTGCATGCCGCCGAGGTCTATCTTCTGACCGATGGCGGAGATAACGGCGGAGACACTGAGAGTCTCAAACTTGCCGGTGCCGACGGGCTTTCCGGCCTTTAGCTCCATGATCTCGACCTTGAGCTGCTCTGCCTTGCCCTCGCCGCTTATCTCGACCGGAGCGGCCAGGAACATGAACTTCACGCCCTCCTCGATGGCCTCTTCGACCTCATCGTCGGCAGCGGGCATTGCGTCGCGGTCGCGGCGGTAGACGACCGTGGTCTTCGCGCCGAGGCGGACGGCAGCGCGTGCAACGTCAATAGCGACATTGCCGCCGCCGATGACGGCTACGTTCTTGCCGATGGCCGGCTTCTCGCCGAGGTTTACCTCGCGCAGGAAGTCGATGCCGGTGAACACGCCGGGCAGATCGTCGCCCGGGCAGCCGACCTTTGCGCCCTTCGACGCGCCGACAGCGAGATAGAAGGCCTTGAAGCCCTGCTCGCGCAGCTTATCGAGAGATATGTCCTTTCCGACCTCAACGCCGGTCTTGAACTTAACGCCCAGATCCTTGAGAACCTTGATCTCGGCGTTTATAACGTCCTTTTCAAGGCGGAAGGAGGGGATGCCCATGGTGAGCATGCCGCCGAGCGCCTTTTCCTTTTCATATACGGTAACGGGGTAGCCCTTGACGGCGAGGTAATACGCACAGCTCAGACCGGCGGGACCTGCGCCGATGACGGCGATCTTCTCCTCATAGGGCTTGCCGAGCTGGTTGACCATCTTGGGAACGAAGCGGTGCTTTGCCTCAAGATCCTTCTCGGCGATGAACTTCTTGATATCGTCGATGGCGATGGGCGAGTCGATATCGCCGCGGGTGCATGCGTCCTCGCACGCCTTGTTGCAGATGCGGCCGCAGACTGCCGGGAAGGGATTTTCCTTCTTTATAAGCTCGAGAGCCTCGGTGTAGCGTCCCTGAGAGGCGAGCTTTATGTAGCCCTGAACGGGAACGTGGGCCGGGCACTGTGCCTTGCAGGGCGCGGTGCCGGATTCCATGACGTCGGTGCGGGTGGTGCGGTAATCGACGTTGTAGCTCTTCTTATCCCAGGGCACTTCCTTATCCGACTGGTACGCGTCGGAGATATGCGGATCGGTGGTGCACAGCTTCTGACCGAGGCGGACGGCGTTGGGCTGGCAGTTTTCGACGCACTGGCCGCAGGCGACGCACTTGTCCTTATCGACTTTGGCGATGAAGTTCGAGCTTACGCCCTCGGGAGCGCGGAACATCTCGGCAATGCGCAGCGCGTAGCAGGAGCAGCCGCAGCAGTTGCAGATTGCGGTGACATCGTCGAAGCCGGGAGCCTGGTTTACGTCGTGGACAAGGCCGTTATCCTCGGCGCGCTTTAAGATCTCATAGGCCTCTTCCTTGCTGATGAGGCGGTGCTCGCCGTTTCTGGAGAAGTTGATGGCATTGTCGTTTATGTACATGCACATATCCTCTTCCAGGTGGCCGCAGCCCTCGCCCATGAGACGGCGCGAGCGGCGGCAGGAGCACGGACCGACGGAGATGGCAGTTGCGTTTTCGATTATGGTGCTCAGCTCGTCATAGCTCGCCGCGTGGCTGTTGTTCTCGATAGCGCTCATAACGGGCATTACGCGCATGAAGTTAACGCCCTTGCCGAGAACGGGAGCGAGCATGCCGACGCGGATGCGGGTGTATTCCTCAAAGCACACGCCGAGGTCGGGATACTTCTCGCACTGCTCGCGGTTGCCGAGTATGCCCTCCATGATGCCGGGCACCCAGATGGGATAGTAGTAGCAGGGCTCCTCGCCGCGGTAGCGAACGCGGATAACGCCGGCCTTGACAAGCTTGTCGCACTGCTCCTGAGTAAACTCAACGCTCTTTCTCGCCTTCTTGGCTATCTCCTCAACGGACAGCTCCTTTTCAAGGCGCATGCGCATCATGATAGCGCACATATCGTCATCGACGATGGGATCGAGGATCCTGTATTCTGGATCCTTGTAGGTAATGCCGGTGTAGGTCAGGCCCTCGAGGCTGATCTTGGACGCCAGCGCAAGGATATTCGGTCTGTTGGCCATGCTGTTTCCCCCTGTTTTTGTAATTAATGTATGTATCTTCACGGTATTACATTGGTCTAAAGACCTTTATACCACGAAACCGCACACTTTGTCAATTATTTAGCGTTGCCATTTTACACTGGCATTCGGAACTGCACATGTTTATGTGCCGAAAGCATGTTAAAAAAGCCGCAAACCATTGAAACTGCACGTTTTTTTGCTCAGAACAATTTTTTGCCACAAGTTTTCCGTATTCATGCAAAAATTTTTAAATTTTTAACTATTTCATTTATGCAGATTAATTTTTAACTTTTTTTGAACGTTTTTTATTCGTTTTAGTGAAATCGACGAAAATTGCGTATTTGTTGGATTTTTGACAGTCGTTTTTTATTAATTTTTCGGCTCAAATATTGACGCATTGTGAACTCGAATGTACAATATGCTTGCGTTTTGAAAAAACCGTAACTTAATCCTGCAATGCGTAAGACGATTCCGCGGGATCTGCCCGACGGAATACGGCGGACAAAGAAAAAAGTCCGTTTGTCTTCCGCGGAAAGATTTTTTCTCTCCGGTGAAGCCCTGTTGACCAAGGAATTGTTTTAGCAGACCGTTCCTTCGGTTCGGCAGTGGCTTTGTTTTGTTTTTAACAAGGCGTGCATACGTCAGAACATTTTTACCGTGACTTTGCCCCGCGGTTGAGGAGCCGCCGTGCGAAGAAGGAAATGTCAGACCAAAATAGAAGAGACTTAGAAAAAAAGGAGAGTCATCATGAACAACAAAGCAGCCAAGGGCACATGGGCGGCCGCGTTTACGGTCGGTTCCGTGTGGTTCGGTACCCACGTCGGCGGCGGTTTCGCCTCCGGTAACCAGGTAGTCAGCTATTTCTCGCAGTACGGCATTTGGGCCGCTGTTCTCCCCATTATCGCAATGGGTCTTCTCGCACTTGTTATGTACACAGTTATGAAGTTTGCAAAGCTCAGCGGCTTTACAAACTATAAGGACACCTTCGCGGCTCTGTATCCGAAGCCCTGGATGGAGGTCTTCTTTGAGATATTCTACATTGTCATCCTGCTCGCAGCCGTCGCGGCCGCAGTTGCAGGCGCTGGCGAGGTTCTCGCAAACTTCTTCGGCGTTGACTATTCCGTGACCGCAAACAAGCTTCTGTTCAACCTCATCATCGTTGCGGTCCTCATAATCCTGAGCATCTTCGGCGTCAAGCTCGTCATCGCGGCTTCCACAGTTCTTTCCATCGCAATTCTTATTTCCACCGCAGTCGTCGTCATCGCGGGCTTTGCCGCAGACTTCGACGCCATCAGCGCACAGCTCCTGGCCGAGAACGGCATCGAGGCGGCCGCCCATGTTGACAACACCGGCGAGGCTATCTGGCGAGGCATATTTGTCTACGCTGCATTCCAGTGCGTATCCATCCCCGCAATGATCGCCGCAAGCGAGGGCCTGACCCTCAAGGGCGTAAAGCGCGCAAATATCCTCGGCTGGCTCATGAACGGCCTTGCACTGGCTGCATCGACCGCAATGCTCGCCCGCTGGTACCCGCTGCTCAAGGCACTTCAGGACGGCGGCGTTGCAGGCTTCACCACCGCAGCAAACGGCATCCCCAACCAGTCTGTTCTTACCCTCATCGGCATCAAGTGGCTGATGGTCATCTTCAGCGTACTGCTGTTCTGCGCATTCGTATCCACCAGCGTCACCCTCGTGTTCACCATGATCCAGCGCTTCCAGGGCTACTGCTTCCCCAAGGCCATCCACAGTGAGAAGGTTCGCGGCGTTATCGTCGGCGTTGTCGTCATCGCTATCTGCTTTGCCATCTCCCTGCTCGGCCTCGGCCCCATCATCAAGTACGCCTACGGCTACGACGGCTACTACGCAATCCTTGTCATCTTCCTGCCCGTTCTGATCTGGGGTCTCCCCAAGGTCAAGAAGCTCGCGGCACAGAAGAAGGCAGAGCTCGAATAAAAAACAATTCTCAAACACCACCGGTTTTCCGGTGGTGTTTGACAAGGAACTTAATATGAAAATTGCTATGATCGGCTCCGGCGCGGCCGGCAGCGTTTTTGCTTCATATCTAAATAAGGGCGGCGCGGAGCTCTGGCTCGTTGACCGCTACAGGGCGCACATGGATAAGGTCGCCGAGTGCGGCATGACCTTCGTAAGTCCTTCCGGCGAGGAGGTGCTCACCGGCTTTCACACGGCTGCCTCCGCCGAGGATATCGGCCTTATGGACATGGTCATCCTCATGGTCAAGGCCACTCAGACCGACGGCATAATGCCCTCGGTCATGCCCTGCGTCGGCAGAGAAACTGTCGTTGTTTCCCTGCAAAACGGCATCGGCAACGACGATGTGCTGAAAAAATACGTCCCGGCGGACAGAATACTCTATGGCTTCGGCACGATAGGCACGGAGCTGCCCGAGCCGGGCAAATGCGTTTCAAAGCCCGAAAGCGGCGTTATAATGCGCTTCGGCGCGGCGGAAAACGATCCCGTTTCCGAAAAGGCCGGCAGGGCGCTCGAAAAGTGCTTCTGCGACGGCGGCTGCCT
>CALBGG010000079.1 GCA_937893605.1 uncultured Clostridia bacterium | reverse complement strand
ATCTCCGATGTCAAGATCGATAAGCTCCGTTACTCTTATGCCCGTTGCGTAAAGCAGTTCGAGCATGGCCTTGTCTCTGAAGCCCTTCGGGTCTATGCATTCGGGCTGTTCGAGCAGGAGCTCGACTTCCTTGCTGGTCAGTATCTCCGGCAGCTTCTGCGTGCTTTTATCGGGGATAAGCCCCTGCGCGGGATTCACGGTAATGATCTGCTTTATGAACAGATGCGTATACAGGCACTTTATAGATGCAATGCTTCTGGACACGGTCGCGACCGATTTACCCTCGGCTCTCAGCATTGCGATGTAGCCCTGAAGATCCTCGCTCGTGGCTTCTGCAATGGTATTCTCCGAATGGCTGTCCAGATATTCGCCGAGCTGGCGGATGTCCCTGAGGTAGGAACTGAGGGTGTTTGCGGATGCTTTCTTTTCTTCGGTAAGATGCTTTTCAAAAAGCTCTATGCATTCCGAGTTCTGCATTCAAACGCCCTCCTTTCAGTTTAAGATATCTATATTCTCAATATGTACCGGATCAGCAGCGCTGCGGCCGCAAGCCCGGCAAGCATAATTGCATACGTATAAAGTGTCTGTTTCCTGCTGTATGTCCCAACCTGCCGCATCGCCTCTCTGGCGATACCGCTTTGAGCCATCCCGTATGAGCACACAAGGAAATGAAGCGGTATCAGCACAGCCATGATGCCCATACGCACTGCAGCCTCTTTCGCCGAGAGTTCAGTAACGGCGGAGTACATTTCAAACGCAGCCGCGCAGCCAAGCACCGCGGTCGACAGCGGCTGTGCCGCAATGCAGCAGGCCGTCCCGCAGGTCAGTGCCCCGACCGCGAAGCTTGCAGCCGCCGCAATGACCGGCATATCCTCCGCAAAACGAAAAGGAACGTTCGGGATAAGATATATCAGCGACAGCAGAGAGCCGCACATGAAGGAAAACAGCAGTGTGATTGAATGTGTACCGCAATTTTCTCTTGTCATGTATGTCAAAATGTAACCTTTGGTAACAGTTGCGTGATTAACATAATTAACTCTGGTAACAATATATTACAAACTTGCAAAATAATCAAGTCCTTTTTTCAAAAAAAGCAAAATTTTTTCTCGTTTATGTTAACTGTTGTTACAATTCATTTCCGCAAAGTATTGCGCTGCAGGCAAATAAACGCGAAAACCTCTTTATGTATCTCCGTTATGTCAAGCACGGGGGCGCGGTGCGTAACGTTTGCGCTTTGACGCACTCCCTCTCCCAAAGATTACCGCCCCGGCTATGCTCCCTGCAAATGTGAAGCTGACGACGCTGAGCACCGCCGACGCCTCGGTTTCCGAACCCTTCACGATAAAGCCCACCGTAAGCAGGACGGTCGTAATGACCGCTCCCGTCAGCGCTCCTGCATACAAAGTCCCCTTTCTGCCTTTCCCGGCTGCGGCGGCTCCGGCTGAGAATGCGCTCAGAAAGCTCAGTGCCGAGCAGACATATCCCATTATGTACTCTCCGCAGTCGGACGCATTTATTATGGCCGACGCAATGATCAGCAGGATGATTGCGCTCATCGCCCACGCCGCCGCAGCTCTCGCTGCGGCTCTGCCGTCAAAGGTGCTGCTGTTCGCAGATAACAAAAAAACACCTCCCGTTAATAAGATCACTCAATCTTATTAACGGGAGGGTAAAATAATTCGGGTTATATTACTTTTTCTTGCCCTTGCTGGTGCGAGCCTCAGCCTCGGCTGCTTCCATCTTAGCAGTAGTAGAAATGCCCCACTTCTTGATCTGGATGCGGACTCTGTCCTCACCGGTCTCGAAGGTGACGGTGTCTTCAGTTACCTGAACGATCTTGCCGGTCATGCCGCCGATAGTGGTGATCTCGTCACCAAGGCTCAGGGAGTTGCGCATATCTTCAACCTTTTTCTTTTTCTTGTTTTCCGGACGGATAAAGAAGAAATAGAAAACGACAAACATGAGCACGAGCATAAGGATGGTGGAGCCGCCTGCACCTGCAGTGGAGGCTCCGGTAAGGATAAGATTCATTTTGGGTTTACCTCCGAAAAAAGTATATTTGTATTATATATGTTAGTTCGTCAAAATTCAAGATACTTAGATGCGTTTATCAAGAATTTCCGTAAATTTGTTTCTGAAGCCGTCGAAGTCCCCGGCGTCGAGGCTGTCGCGTATGCGCTGCATAAGGCTATTGTAGAAATAAAGGTTGTGCGTCACGGCAAAGCGCATCGCGAGCATCTCCTCGGCCTTGAAAAGGTGGCGCACATA
>CALBGG010000078.1 GCA_937893605.1 uncultured Clostridia bacterium | reverse complement strand
TTATTCCTCGCGCAGCGAGCTTATTTTGCTGTACAGCGTGTCCGAGCGCGTGAGGAACACGAGCACGAGCGTCTGCACGGCGAGCATGATGCCGAACTGACCCAGGCGCGTCAAAAACAGCGGTCCGAGCGGAGGCCCGAACACCAGCGATATCATCGTCGTATTCAGCAGCAGCGAGACAATAAGCCCGTTCAAAAGCGCCGTCACGATGCAGCCCGGTATCCCCGGGCGCTTTTTATAGAGCGCTGCGCCGAATATCGCGCCGCCGATGGCAGCCGTCACGGTGAAGCCGGGAAAGTACGCTCCCGTCGGAAACAGCAGCGAGCCTATGAGGTCGCCGAGCCCCGCGCACAGCGCCGTCCAGCCCGGACCGTACAGCATGCCGCAGACCATCACCGCCGCAAAGCCGAGCCCTATCTTCGTGAGCGGCATGTTTAGCGCCAGAACGCGTGTGAATATCACGTCAAAGGCGATGAGAAATGCGCTTATCGCTATCTTTTTTGTTGTTATTTTCATTGATACCTCAGAAATTCAGGAGAAGGCCGGCAGCCGAGCTGCCGGCGGAGAAAACGGCCAGCGCGTTCACGGACATGTGGAAGAACACGCCCGTCCATACAGAGCCCGAGCGCTCGTAGATCCAGCACAGCACGAAGGCCGCGGGGATGTACTGTATCGCAAGCAGAAGGTAGCTTGCGTCCCACAGCAGCACGGCGTACTGCCAGACGTGGTAAAGGCAGAACATCGCTATCGACACGATGTAGGCGGCCACGCGGCTTTTCGGATGCAGGCCGCAGAACAGACCGCCGCGGAATATGGGCTCCTCAACAAGCGGCGCGAGAAACACCGTCATTGCAATTATGATGCCGCGCTCCGAGCCGAGCATGGTGCTTATCGTCTCCTCATTGAGGTTATCGGTGCTTATCTTAAGCGCCTCGAGCACATACGACGCTATCATACTCAGCGCGATGTACGCAAGCCAGCCGAGCAGGAAGGACGATATGCATCTTCCCGGCGCGTCTATAAGCCCGTCAAAGCTGCGGCGCAGGTACTTGCCCAGAAGCAGCGCCACGAGCAGCAGCGATAACGAGTAGTAAACAAGATTCGTCTGCGCGGCGCTGAGCGAATAGCCCTTTACCTGCGACAGCAGGCTCAGCGCGATCGGGAACACCGCGACGTGGAGCACGAGCAGTATCATCGCGCTCCAGAATTCCGATTTTTTAAGTCTGTCGCGCATCAGCCCCTCGCTTTCTGCTGAAGCTCGCTGAGGAGATTCAATGCCTCGAGCGGCGTGAGCGAATTTATGTCGGTGCCGCGCAGGATGCGCCCGACCTCGTCAGTTCCCGCATCGACAAGGCTTATCTGGTCGCTTGCGTCCTGCTTTTCGGTCTTCGGCGCGGCGGCGTCGGCCTCAAGCTGCTTAAGATAGGTCTTGGCCATTGCGATGACCTTGTTCGGAACTCCCGCAAGCTTTGCGACCTCGATGCCGTAGCTGTCGTCGGCCGAGCCGGGAACGATCTTGCGCAGGAACACAAGGCTGTCGCCCTGCTTTTTCGCGCTTATGGAATAGTTATGCACGCCATGGACGCTGCCCTCAAGCGCGCTCAGCTCGTGATAGTGCGTTGCGAACATCGTCTTTGCGCCGAGCTTTTTCTTGTCCGCGCAGTATTCGAGCACCGCACGTGCTATCGCCATGCCGTCATAGGTGGAAGTGCCGCGGCCGATCTCATCGAGTATCAGCAGGCTGCGCTCCGTCGCGTTGTTGAGGATATTTGCGACCTCGCTCATCTCGAGCATGAAGGTTGACTGCCCCGAGGCGAGATCGTCGGAGGCTCCTATGCGTGTGAACACGCGGTCGACAACGCCGATGACGGCGCTTTTTGCCGGAACGAAGGAGCCTATCTGCGCCATGAGCGTTATTAGCGCGGTCTGCCGCATATAGGTGCTCTTGCCGGCCATGTTCGGCCCCGTTACGATGGCGACTCGGTTTGTTTCGCAGTTTAGCTGAGTATCGTTCGGCACGAAGGCAACGTCGCTGAGGGTCTGCTCGACGACGGGGTGCCGCCCCTCGCGGATTATGAGCTCGCCCGAGGCGTCGATCTCAGGCATGCAGTAGTCGTTCCGCACGGCGACCTCGGCAAAGGCGCACAATACGTCAAGCTGCGCTATCGCCTCGGCAGTCGCCTGCACCTTGGCCACCTGCTGTGCTATCGTATTGCACAGATCCATGAAGAAATCGTATTCGAGCTGCTTTATCTTGTCCGAGGCCGTTAAAAGCGTCGTCTCGAGCTCCTTTAGCTCCGGCGTGAAGTAGCGCTCGTTTGAAACAAGCGTCTGCTTTCTTATGTAGTTATCCGGGATCTTGCCCTCGCCGGCGGATTTCGGCACGTCGATGAAGTAGCCGAAGACCTTGTTGTAGCCGATCTTGAGCTTTTTTATGCCGGTGCGCGCACGCTCCTTGGCCTCAAGCTCCGCCACGGCCTGAGCGCCGTTATCGCGGATCTTGCGCAGCCGGTCGACATGGTCGGAGTAGCCGGGCTTCAATATCCCGCCCTCGCGCACGGAAAACGGGGGATCGTCGCAGATCGCCCAGTTTATGCGCATGAGTATCTCGTCGAGGGTGTCAAGCTCCGCTACAGAGCGCACAAGTGCGCTTTTAAAGGGCTTAAGGAGCTCAACTATCCTCGGAAGCGCGGCCGCGCAGTCGCGCAGGACCAGCAGGTCGCGGCCGTTTGCCGTGCCGTAGACCACTCTGCCGATGAGCCGCTGCATATCGCCCATGCCGCGCAGCGTGTCGATAAGCTCGCCGCGCGTGACGTTATCCTTGAAAAGCTCATCGACGGCGGACAGCCTGCGCTTTATCGCAACGGGGCTGAGAAGAGGGCGCTCTATCCACGCACGCAGCTCCCTTCCGCCCATGGGGGTCTTCGTCTTGTCCAGCACCCACAGCAGCGAGCCGCGCTTTTCACCCGTGCGCAGGGCCTCGGTCAGCTCCAAAGACCTTCTCGCTGCCCAGTCGAGCTCCATGTATTTGCCGCCGGTGAAAAGGTCTATGCGGCGGATATGAGCCATGTCGGTCTTCTGCGTCTCGCTTATGTACCGCAGCAGCGCGCCTGCCGCGGACACCGCCGCCGGCGTATCGCCCAGCCCGGCATCGTCGTCGACCGAGTTAAGCCCAAACTGCTCGCACACGCGTGCGGCGCACGCCATGTATTCATAATCGTCGCCGCCCATCTCAAGAAGGCAGCCCAGCTTTTTTCGCGCAAAATCGGGGATGGTCTGCGTTTCGGCGGCGCCCTTGTTCATGATAAGCTCGCGCGGCGCGAATCTTCCGAGCTCGTTTAAAACGTGGCTGAGGTTATCGCCCTCAAAGGCCGCGACGCAGAATTCGCCCGTCGAAATGTCGCAGAAGGCCGCCGCGCATTTGCCCGCTTCGTAGTAAACAGCGCCCAGGTAGTTGCTCTTGCCCTCCTCGAGCATCGAAGCATCCGTCACCGTTCCGGGCGTGATGATGCGTATGACGTCGCGCTTAACTAAGCCCTTGGCCGTCGCGGGATCCTCTATCTGCTCGCAGATGGCGACCTTGTAGCCGCGCGCGATGAGCCGTGCGATGTAGGTCTGGCTGCTGTGATACGGAACTCCGCACATGGGCGTGCGCTGCTCGGGGTCTGAGACCGAGCGGTCGCGCGTCGTCAGCGCAAGGTCGAGCTCGCGCGAGGCGACGCGTGCGTCCTCGTCGAACATCTCGTAAAAATCGCCGAGGCGGAAAAACAGCAGACAGTCGCTGTATTTGGACTTTATCTGCTGATATTGCATTTTCATCGGTGTAAGCTCTGCCATTTTTTTAATAGCGCCTTTCTGCTGTACTTATACTTTTATTGCGATTGCCCGGTGTCGTACCTGCCGACGAAACCGTTTTTCAGCTGCGCTTTAGCGCTTTTCCTATACATATATTTATTGCGGTGCTCCGATTTTGAACAACGGTGGAAAACGGAGCCTATGGCATGCCGCAAAATTGTTCTGTATCAGTGCAAAATTATTGCCTGTTCCCTATAAGACTGCGGCGCAAAGCTTATACTGCACCCACGGGAAGCGGCAGCCGTATGGTTTCCGCCGGTTTTTCGATACCGGGCTGACGCAAAGAATGTATCGGTATAGCCTTAATGCGCTGTTGAAAAAAACGCCTCTAAAAACGAAGCAAAAGCTCGCGGTCTATTTCGACTCCGTTTTTGAAATACACACGCGGGACGCGCTTGCTGACGGCACAGATGAGCTCGTAGGGAATCGTTCCCGCGAGCTGCGCGAGGGTCTCGACGGGGTTGTGCGGCCCGAAGATCTCGACCTCGTCGCCGACGCCGACGTCGGGCAGAGCGCTTAAATCTATCATGCTCATGTCCATGCAGATCCTGCCGCGCTGCGGCGCGGGGCCGGAGGCGGTCATGATGCTGCATCGGTTGGAAAGGCAGCGGAAAAAGCCGTCGGCGTAGCCGTAGGGGATAACGCCGATGCGCGTGGGTGCGCTCGTGCGGAACATGCGGCCGTAGCTTATGTCCGTGCCTTCGTCGTAAATTTTTATCGTGTTTATCATGGCCTTGAGAGCCATCGCCGGGCGCAGACCGAGCGCGGCGGCAAACTCGCCGCAGCCGTACAGCAGCAGGCCGGGGCGCACCATGTCCATGTACGTTTCCGGGTACAGGGCGACGGCGCCGGTGTTCGCGCAGTGGCGTATGGCTATGCGGCGGCCGAGGCGCTGCTCGACGGCGGAAACGGTGGCCTTGAAGAGCTCGAACTGGCGCTTCGTGTAGCTTACGTCGTCCACATCGGTCTCGTCGGCGACGGCAAAATGCGTGAAAATGCCCTCAACCTCGAGGTTTGGCATATTGCAGCTGTCGACGATGCCGTCAACGCCGGTTTCAAAATGCCGTCCGGCGCAGAGCACGCCGAGGCGCGACATACCGGTATCGACCTTCATGTGAACGCGCACCTTCGCGCCGAACTGCGCGGCGGCTTCGTTGTATTCATGCGCCTTGGCAAGGCAGGTCACGGTCTGGGTTATGTTGTTTGCGATGAGGTTCGGCACCTGCTCGGCGGGCGTGTGTCCGAGGATGAGAATGGGCATGACGATGCCGTTTGCGCGAAGCTCCATCGCCTCGTCAAGGCTTGACACCGCGAGGTAGTCCGCGCCGAGCTCCTGAAGCGTTTTTGCGACGTGCACCGCGCCGTGGCCGTAAGCGTCGGCCTTCACGACGCCGAGGAATTTGACGTTTTCTCCGATGCGCACGCGGAGCGTTTCATAGTTGTGCCTTATCGCGTCGAGGTCTACCTCGGCCCATGTTCTGCGGAGAGTGGACTTCATGCGATCACCTTCATCCCTGAATGTTTATCGTGCCGCCGGCTGTGACTCTGCCGATCTCAACGCCGCCGTAGACGCCGTTGAAGTCCCACGAGACGGACACGGGGACAGCCGTCGCCTGACCGGCGGGAACGGTCACCTCGATGCTGCGGCTCGTGAGCAGCGCGTTGTTGCGCGCCTGCTCGCTCCTGTAGCTTATTGCGGGGCTCGTGAAGGCGTAGTCCTGCCCGGCGACGGTGATAACGCCGCTGTGCGCGCCGACATTGAGCGTGTAGGTGCTCAGGATAACATCGAGCTTTATGGTGACGGTCTCGCTGTTGTGCGAGGTCGCCGTCCAGTTTGCGTACATTATCATTTTCGTGCCGGTATTGCTTTCAAAGCTGCCGGACTGGTTTATCGTGCGGTTTATGACCCTGTTTGACGGCTGCGGCGCGTTTGTCTGCGTCGGATTATCCGTTGCGTTGGGGCTTGCCGAGGGCTCGGCGCTCTGCGTCGGGGCGGGAGTCGGGGTCGAGATGACGCTCGGCGTCAGCGCCGGAGTCGGCTGCGCGCTCTCCGCCGGGACTGTGTTATTTATATTGCGGCTCGTGAGCAGCGCGGAAACTGCGGCGATAACGATGAGCACCAGCACGAGCGCGATGAATATGTTGATTTTGTGCTTATTCATGGGCAATTACTCCGATCTGCCGGCCTGCGGCAAGTGATACCCTTGATTATATAACACACGCGGCGGCTAAGTCAAATTTTTAGTGGCGCACGGACGCTGCTGCGGATACGTTTATTGCGGTGTCCCGGTGTCTAAAGTACCGGCAAAACCGTTGCGGCGGGCGAGCAATGCTCGCCCCTACGGGCATTGCCGGAACATGAGCCCATAGCGTATTTCTGTCCATTCGTCCCCCGTTAAAATGCCCTCCGGAAAAACCGGAGGGCATATACGTTTATTTATCGTCGCTGACGCCGCGGCGGGCGGCCTCGAAGCGGCGGCGGGCCTCTTCGTATTCCCGGCGCGCCTTCTCGTAATCGTTTTGGCGTGCCTCGGCCTCGAGCCTTTCTGCCTCCTCGTTCAGGCGGCGGGTCTGCTCGGTGAGCTCGTTAATGTCGTTCGGCGCGGGGGAGGGCTTGCATTCTGCCGCGGCCCTGGCTCTTGCGGCCTTTTTCTTCCTGCTCGTATTGTCCTTGCGGCGGCGGGGCTTATAGTCGGCGTCGCTGTCGTCGTCCTCGGCCTCCGGCGTTCCGCCGACGGCGGCCTCGACGGGCGCCTCGGGGCGGGTATACTGCGGCTTTACCTTGCCCTTTACGACGTTGGAGAAGGTGCGGCTGCACAGTATGGCAACGATCGCGGCGACGACCGAAACGCCCAGCAGCACGAGCATCGCGATAAGCTGAGTTCTGCCGCTGCCCGAGCCGTCCTCAAGTGCGTACACGAAGCTGCGGTAGCCGCTTGACAGGCCGTAGATATTAAGACCCAGCGCGGCAACGGCGGTTATGCCCGTCGCGCCGGAGGCCGCGAGAAGGCGTGTGCGGTTGGGCTTGCGTGCGGCGAGCACGCCGAAAACGCCGGCGATAACGCCGATGATGCTTATGACGCGCAGTATGTTGTACAGATTCTGTCGCAGGTCGAGCTCGGCGTTGAGCTCGTCCGTGTCGGCCTCGACATAGTCGCGTGCGGCCTGCAGCACGGACTCGTAATCGCTTTCGTCGCTCACGCGCTCGGCGATGCCGTCGTTATCCATTAGCACCGCGATGCCGGATTTGACAGCCTCCTCGACATTGTCCTGCTCGGTGAGCGTCTCCTTGAGCTCGTTCATCTTGTCAACGTTTTCGCTCAGCTGCTGCTGACCGGCATTGAGCTGCGCCTTCGCGGCGGCGAGCTCGGCCTTGCCGTTATCCAGCTGCACCTTGGCGGCGGCGAGCTGCTCCTTTCCCTGATCGAGCTGAGTCTTTGCCGCGGCCAGCTGAGTTTTGCCGTTATTTATCTCCTGCTCGGCGGCGGCTATCTGCGTGTTCGCCTCGGCGAGGGCGGCCTGACCGTCCTCATAGGCCTTCATCTCGGCCTTGAGATCCTCGATGGAGGTGTAGCCGTACTTGGCAAGCGTCTGCGAGACGAGGTCGCCCCAGCCGCCGAGACTCTGGATGAGGTCGTAAATGGGCTTTGCCTTCTGATACGCGGGCGTTGCCGCGTCAAGCTTTGCCTGCGCCGCGTCGCGCTGCTCCTTTGCGTCGTTGAGCTGCGCCTCGGCGTCGTTCAGGCGCTTTTCGGCAGCCTGATACTCGGCCAGCTTTGCGTTATACTGCGCCTCGGCCGCGTCATACTCGGCCTGACCCTGGGCTATCTTCTCGGCCCCGGCGTTATACTGCTGCTGGCCGGCGGAAAGCTGCTCCGAGCCCTTCTGATCGGTGACGACAGACTCCGTGTAGTCCTTCTCGTCCTCGGTGCGGTTTTCCTCGGCCTTGCGCAGCTCGGCCACGCGCCCGTCGAGGATCTCAACAAAGTCGAGAATATCGGATCTCTGCCCGCGCTTGAAGCGCAGGATGTCCGACAGCTCGTCCGAGCCGCTGCCCGCGGCGACGATGCCGAAGACCGAGCTTGCCGCGAGCAGTATGCTAAGGATCATTAACAGCGTTCTTTTCATGTTTACGTTCCTTTCTCCTGCGAAGGCATATTCCCCCCAATGCCTCCGTTATTTTTTCTGCTTCTGCGCTATCTGCTCTATGTCCTCCGAAAACAGCGGACGCAGGCGGCGCTTGCGCTTGAGCGTCGTGCGCATGATGAACCCGTCTCCCCAGACGAGCATCTGCGGCAGCACGAACAGCACCAGCAGCAGAGATATTATGGTTCCGCGCCCCAGCACGAGGCCGATGACGGAAATGATGCTCTCGGTGCTTATAAAGCCGATGAGCAGACCCGCGATAACAAGGATGCTGCCGCTGGTTATAAGCGTAGGCAGCGCGCCGTTCAATGCAAGGCGTATCGACTTGCGGCGCGAGACGTTGCGGCTGCGCAGATCGAGATAGCGGTTCGAGACGACTATCGCGTAGTCTATATTCGCGCCCATCTGAATGGCGCTGACGATAAGATACCCGACGAAGAACACCGGGCTCTGCGTAAAATACGATATGGAGAAGTTGAGCCATATGCTGCCCTGAATGACGACGATCAGCAGCAGCGAAAGTCCCGCCGAGCGGAACACGAGCATTATGACGATGACGACAAACAGCGCCGAGAGCGCGCTTACCATCACGCTATCCGTCGAGAATGATTCCTCCAGGTCGCGCGCGGCCGTCGCGTTACCGGTGACGTAAACGTCGTCGCCGTAATATTGCTCTGCGATGCCGTGGATCTCGGATATGAGCGCGTAGCTTTCTTCCGACTGCACGGGCGTATCGGAATACACGAGCATCCGGCTGTAGTGCTCGCCCTGAAGCTGCGCCTTCGCATCGGCAAGCTGGGAATAGAGGCTCTCGATCATGTCAAGCTTATCCTGCGTAAGCTCAATGCTTCCCTCCTCGGCGATATCGTGCAGGAACAGGAACAGGTCTATAAGCGGCACCTTGTATTCGCGCATGTTTGACTGCACCTGATCGTAATCGGCGTGGCGCGCGGCGTAGAACACGAACAGTGCCGAGGCCGTCGTATCGTCAAGCCCCGCGAGCTCGGAAAACTCCGCAATGCTGAGCTTATCGCTCAGGCGATAGTCGCCCGCGACCTTGACAGAAGCTATGCCGAGCACCGAGGTGACGTTATCAAGCTCCGATATCTCGTCGAGCATCTTTGCCTGCGTCTCATAGTCGCCCGTCGGCACGACGAGCGCCATCATATTGCTGTTGCCGAAGGTTTTTATAATGTCCTGATGCGCCTTCTGCGAATCGTTCAGGCGCAGGGGATAGTCGTCGCTGTAGTTATACGAAAGCGGGCACATGCTTGAGAAGAAGAACGCGGCGGCAACGATGCATATAAACACCGGCGGAACTATCTTTCTCGAGCGCCAGGCAAAGCGGCCTATCGCGTCGATGCTCGGCACGAAGCTGCGGTGCTTTGTCTTTTCTATCCATCCGCTGAACATGAAAAGCAGCCCCGGCATGAGCAGGAACACCGTCAGCATCGAGATGAGTATGGATTTAATGAGCACCTTGCCGAGGTCGCCGCCGAGGCCGAACTGCATGAACGTCATGGCGACAAGGCCGCCGATGGTCGTAAGCGAGGACGACGCGATCTCGGGTATCGCCTTGGAAAGCGCCTCGATCGCCGCGTCGTAGGCCTCAAAGTGCCGCCGCTCCTCGGCGAAGCGGTTGCAAAGTATAATGGCGTAGTCTATCGCCAGCGCAAGCTGCAAAATGAGCGTTACGGAGTTTGCGACGTACGATATCTCTTTAAACAGAAAGTTAGAGCCCTGCTGTAAGGCTGCCGCCATCGCGAAGGTGATAAGCAAAACCGGCACCTCGGCATAGCTGCGCGAGGTTATAAGCAGCAGGATGATGACCGTCACGACGCTCAGAGCGCCGATAACGAGCATCTCGCCCAGAAGCTGACTGCTGAAGTCCGAGCCGACCTCGGTGTAGAGCTTCACATAGTCCGTATTATAATGATGCGCAACGAGGGCGTTCATTTCCTCAAGGGCATCTTTGCTCACCTCATCGCTCGAGGTTCCGGCGAAGCTGACCGTTATGAGCGCCGCTCCGTCCTTATAATGCTCCTCGGTATCGTCAAAGCTTGCCGAGCGCACGCCGTCTATCTCCGCTATATCCTGCGAAAGCTTACTCGCATCGTCATACGATATTCGCTCGATCATAAGATCTGCCGTAGCGTAGGTGATAAATTCGCCGTCCATGGCCTTCAGGCCGAGGCGCGTCTCCGTCTCCTCGGGCAGAAAATAAAAAAGGTCGTTTTCGACCGTCGTAAGCTGCGATGTGTATACCGACAGGCAGGCTAAGGCAATGAACAGCACAAGTATTATCTTCCTGCTGTCGATGATGAATTTTGCTAATCTGTGCATGCGTTTCTCCAACCGGAATGTATGTTCATTTATTTTATTACAAACGGAAACAAACATCAAGACGGTATCGTCAAATTTTTGTTAAATTTCTCGTGCTCCCGCCGCGTACGATATATAATTGTTTTAATTATGCGTGCGCAAAGCGCACGGATCTGAACAGCAAAAAACAGAATGCAGCCTGAAGCGTCTGCACTCTGTTTTTACACCTCATCCGTCGCGCAAGCGCGACACCTCCCCCTCGAAGGGGAAGGCAAGGGTGCAGATAAATTTTTGCTCTAATATCGCACAATTTTATGTAGTGCGAGACGCTGCGGTTTATACCGGCGTTTCGATACCGGGCAAGCGCAATAAATGTATCCGCAGGTGCGTCAGTGCGTCTCTAAAATCACCTGGCGTAGCGGTTTATGAACTCTGCGCGGGTCTTGGAATACATGATCTTCTGACTGCTGTACAGCCCGAAATAGCCCGAGAGCATGTAGGATATGCCGCAGGCGAGCGCGAAGTACAGCAGCTCGCCCGAGCCGAAGAGCTCGACCGAGAGGATGATCGACGCGATAGGGCAGTTGACCGCGCCGCAGAACACCGCGACGAGCGCGATGGCGGCGGCAAACTGCGCCGGTATGCCCAGCAGCGGCCCTACGGTACAGCCGAGCGCCGCTCCGATGAACATCGTCGGCACGATCTCGCCGCCCTTGAAGCCGAAGCCGATGGTCGCGGCGGTGAAGATTATCTTCCACAGAAAGCCCCATGTCGGCGCTTTGCCCTCGCCGAGTGCGGAGGCGATGACGTCCGTGCCGATGCCGTTATAGCTTTCGTTTCCGACGATGAGCGTGAGCACAATGACGATAATGCCGCCGATAAATGCGCGAAGATAGATGTTTTTTATCTTTTTGGCCGCGAACTGCTCCGTTTTGTGCATGGCTACGCAGAACGCAATGCTCACGAGAGCACACACGACCGCGAGCAGGCACACGCGCAGCGCAAGGCCGAGCTCCAGCGGCGAGAGAGCGACCGAGTAGCGCATCGGCGCAATGCCGAACAGCAGCGACACGCCGTAGGCCGTCACCGATGCGACAAGGCAGGGTATAAGCCCCGAATAGTACAGTATGCCGACCGAGATGACCTCGAGCGCAAATATGGTCGCCGTCAGCGGCGTTCCGAACAGCGCGGCGAACACCGCGCTCATGCCGCACAGCGTGACAAGGCGCATGTCCTTATCGTCGAGCTTCAGAAGCCGCCCGACGCGGTAGCCGATGCCGCCGCCGATCTGCAGGGCCGCGCCCTCACGTCCGGCCGAGCCGCCGAAAAGGTGCGTGATCGCCGTTGCGGCGAAGATGACCGGCACGAGCAGAATGGGTACCTTATCGCCGTCGTGGATCGAGTCTATGATATTGTTCGTGCCCTCGCCCTCGGTTTTGCTGACGCGGTAGATAAACGCGATGGCAAGGCCGCCGAGGGGCAGCAGAAACACGAGCCACCGGTGCTGTTCCCTGAAGCCCGTGACAAAATCGACCGTCAGGTGGAACGCAGAGCCCACAAGCCCGCACACGAGCCCCGTCACGACCGACAGCAGCACCCAGCGGTAAAACGTTCTGAAATATTTTCCGGCGCTTATTGCGCCGCTCTTAAACTTCTCCATCTTTTTAATAGCGCTTCAGCGCCGTACCTATACATATATTGCAGTAGCCCGTTATCGAGACGCCGGTATAAACCGCAGCGTCTCGCACTACATAAAATTGTGCGATATTAGAGCAAAAACTTATCTGCACCCTTGCCTTCCCCTTCGAGGGGAAGGTGTCGGCGCAAGCCGACGGATGAGGTGTTTTTTTAGTGGCGCCTTTGCATTACACCAATACGTTTATTGCGGTCGCCCGACCGGTAACCGCGATAAAACCGTTGCGGCGGGCGAGCAATGCTCGCCCCTACACAGTGCGCCGCAGTGCCGTAGCGCGATGCAAAACCGGTTTTTGCGGCATCTTCGACACCGGGCTGACGCAATATGCGTATCCGTAGATGTGTCAAAGCGCCTCTAAAAATTTCTTTTCTTCCTATGCTCCTGGATGCGCTCAAATGCGGACTTATATTCCTCCTGACGCAGGCGCGGGAAGGCGTTGAGCAGGTGGCGGTGGACGAAGTTGCGCTCCTCGAGCAGAGCCTTGAGCTTTTCGCGCAGCTCGGCAGCGTCCTCCCGGGTATCCTCGCGGCGCTCCTTGAGCTTTTCGCGCAGCTCGGCTGCATCCTCCCGTGCATCCTCGCGGCGCTCCTGCACCTTGAGCGTGCCGTCGGTCAAGCCGTCTCCAATGTCGTATGACACCTTTTCCAGCGCCTTTGCGACCTCGTCTATGGCGCGCATGTGCGCGTCGAGCTTGAGCGCGTTCACGCCGGTGATGCCGATGTCCGCCAGCAGCATGGCCGACAGCACGCCCAGCAGCACATTGCCGTGCGTGTGCGGTATTGATTGAATAACTCCCACAAGCTTCAGCACCATCGGATGGAATATGTACAGTATGCAGAGGCAGCCTACGCCCCACAGCAGCGAGAACTTAAGGCACACATATCCGCCGATGTTGAACGCCTCGTCGCTGTAGTCCCACAAACGCGTGTGCATGAATTTTTCCGCCGCCCAGCCGACTATAAGCTCGAACACAGAGCATATGATGACGCTGCCTATGTATACCAAAAACACGTTGCCCTTTATCGGCGTCAGCGCCCAGATGACCGCAAGGAGACCGTAGCCGTAGATCGGGCAAATGGGGCCTATAAGAAAGCCGCGGTTAATGAATATACCCTTGTTCGCCGCGTGGAATATGACCTCCACGCACCATCCTGCAAAGCCGTATATGAAAAACAGCCATAATACTTCCGTAAAACTCATTCTTTTAATAGCGAATCAACGCTTCTCCTTTTTTCAGTGGCGCTTTGGCGCCTTACTTATACGTTTGCTGCGGTAGCCCGGTATCGAAACACAGGTGTAAACCGTAACGTCTCGCACTACATATAATTGTGCGATATTAGAGCAAAAACTTATCTGCACCCTTGCCTTCCCCTTCGAGGGGAAGGTGTCGGCGCAAGCCGACGGATGAGGTGTGATTAAATTCATTTGCCGCAGGCAAATACATATAGCTATCAGCTGTCTGCTATCTGCTCGCCGCGGTTTCCGCGGCAGTTTCGACACCGAGCCGCCGCAATATGTGTATTGAATCAATCTCAATCCGCATCCGAAAAGCCGATGCGGTCGAGCTCGCCGTCTCTGTCCCAGAGAAAGTCGAGCTTGAGCTCCTTGCCCTCTTTAATGCGCTCGAGATTTTCGATGTGCTTTGAGAGCATGGGCAGCGTTATGCTGCCGAGGATCGCGGCCGCGCGCCAGTCGCCGCGCTCGATGCCGTGATATATGGGGTAGAATATCGCGCCGGTGATCGGCACAAGGCAGAGATAGCGCGTTGCAAGCAGCAGGATCGACTCGAGAAACAGCGTTGTCAGGAAATCATCGACACCGAAGGCAAGTATCACGCCGCCGAGGCAGGCAAGACCCTTGCCGCCGCGAAAGCGCATCAGCGCGGGATACATGTGCCCGAGGATGCAGGCCGCGCCCGCTGCCTCGCCGGCAAATTTGCTCTGCGCAAAAAGCTTGCGTGCAAGCCCCACGCTCACCGCGGCCTTGCTGATATCAAAGCACATGACGAAGGCTCCCGCCTTCTTGCCTTCGAGCATCATAAGATTTGTCGCTCCAGCGTTGCCGGAGCCCTTTTTGCGTATGTCATAGCCTCTGCGCAGGCCAATGACATAGGCGGGGTTTATGTTGCCGATGGCATATCCAATTCCGGCCGCTGCGAGCGCTGCGGTCAGCGCCTTGTTTATCTTCATGGCTTATCCTCCGTCAGTATGTTCAAAAGCTCCCGGGCATTGTCCGCTATCGGACAGCCGAAGGGTTCGAGCGTCTGTCTGCCGCGAAAGCCCCATGACACGAGCACGCAGCGGCAGCCGGCGTTCGCGGCGGTCCGGCCGTCTACGTCCGAGTCACCGACGTACACGGCATCCTCAACGGTGCAGCCGAGACTTCGCACCGTTTCGAGCACGCTGTCCGGCGCGGGCTTTTTCCGCACGTTCTCGCGCTCGCCGACGACGCTGTCAAACGTGTTGGGAAAATAGTGCGCGATGAGCGCCTTGACGGGCTCGTCTGCCTTGTTCGAGACAACGCCGAGCTTCACGCCCCGATCCCTGAGCCGCGCAAGCAGCTCGGGTATGCCGGGGTACGGACGGGTCAAAACCATGCAGTTTGCCTCATAGTGGCGCACGAAAGCCGCAAAAACGCGGTCGGTCAGCTCCGGAGCGGTTCCCTGAGGCACGGCACGCTCGATGAGCTTGCGTATCCCGTTGCCGACAAAGCGGCGCACCTCGTCGAGGCTGCGCCCGGGAAGCCCCTCGCTTTCGAGGGCAAAATTCGTCGACGTGTGCAGATCCTCAAGTGTGTACAGCAGCGTTCCGTCCAAATCAAAAATCACAAGCTTTTTCATAGTCTTTCCTCCGCCCTGATTTTAATACAGCGGCACAGAAAATTCAAGTTTCTTTGTCGCATTGATTGACCGATACGCGAATAAATGATAAAATAATTATCCAATGCCAGAAAGGGGGTATCGGCAAATGGATGACAAGACGATCCTTGAGGAGCTGCTTGAGCGCTCGCCGGATGAGCGAATGCACAAGCGGAAAATGGATAAAGCATATCACCTGATGGGTATGGGCATGCGAGACGAGGCCGATGCTCTGTTCGACGAGATCCTGGCCGAGGAGCCGTATAACCGCGACGCGCTGACGGGCAAAAAGCTCATCGAGCGGCAAAGAGCGGTCGAGAGCCGCATGGACAGCCTGACAGCCCGTGCAAGGGCGGCGCTTCCCGAGGCTCGGCAGTCTGAGGAGCACGCTGCTCGACACGATCCGAAGAAAAACATGTCTGCGCGAGAGCCGCGTTTTGCTTTTCTGCGCTCGAAAAAGGTAAAAACCGCACTCATAGCGCTCTTTGCGCTGCTGGTAGCGGCCGCAGCGGCCTTTGTCGCTACCGACGGCTTCGGCGCGGACGAAACGTCCGAGACGGCCTCGGACTGTGTATATGCGATAGATATATAAACAGATATATTATAATATAAAAAATATAATATAAAGAATTGAAACCGGGAGCACGGACATTCGTCCGTGCTCCCGGTTTTTTCGTGTCCGTCAGCTTAAGCTTGCTGTGGTCGACGAGGATATGACGTCAAGCTCCTGCCCGCTGTACTGACCCTTGTAGTTCCAGTCAACGCTTATCGTGACGCTGCCCTTTTCAACGGTCGTAGAGTAGTTGTAAATGAGCGTGTCGGTCTGCGCGTTGGGCGATTCTACGGAGAACGAATGTGTCATCCCGCTCGCCGCAGCGCCGTTTACGCTTATGCCGATGGCGCGCTGGCCGATCTGCATCGTGTACGAGCGCACATACACCGACAGCGTGAGCTTAACGCTGCCGTCGGCTTGCTCTGCGGCCGTCCACACCGTGTGGGTGTTCAGGCCGACGCCGGTCGAGGAGTCGAACGCGCCGGAGCCTATGACCGTGCCGCTCGGCTGCTGCGGAGTAGGCTCTGGGGTCGCGGTCACATCGGGTGTGGGCATTGCCTCGGTGGGTGCAGGCGTTTGAGTCGGGATGACAAACAGCGTCTCGCGCGGAACACCGGTCGTGACCTCGGGCGTGGGGCTTGCCTCGGGCTCATCGCTGCTGCCGCCTATGCCGCCGGTCAGCCACATTATTACGATCGCGAGAATGAGCAGAACGACGATGAACGCCGCAAAAATATACACAGTCTGTTTCTTCATTGCTTTCTCCTCATAGTTTTATCTTAAGCCGACGGGCGATAGATTTTAGAATCCCGTCAGCTTCACTTCGCCGCTGTGCACCGTGCGGCGCTCCCCGTCGGGCATGCGCAGCACAAGGCCGTAGTCGGCGCTTATGTTTTCTGCAACGGCTTCAAATTCGCCGTCTGGCGATGAGACCGTTATCTGCCGGCCGAGGACGATGCAGCGGCGCTTGTATTCGGCATGGCACACGCTCGGCCCTTCAAGCCATACGGAATACAGTGAGCTCAGCTCCGCGATGATGGCAGCGATGAGCTTGCCGCGCTCGAAAACAAAGCCCGTCTGTGTATACAGTGAGCCTGCCGTTTCGCGCAGCTCTGCGGGGAATTCCCCGGTCTTCGTCGTTACGTTCAGCCCGATGCCGAGCACGGCGTAGTCGACCCTGCCGTCTTTGACCGAGCTTTCGCACAGTATGCCGCATATCTTCTTACCGCGCAGGTACAGGTCATTTATCCACTTTATCCCCGGTGCGCGGCCGCACACCTTCTCAACAGCGCGGCACACCGCGACGGCGGCGACCGCCGTCAGGCTCGCCGCACAGTCGACGCCGCAATTTTCCGGCCGCAGGAGCATCGACATGTATATGCCGCAGCCCGGCGCGGAGGCAAAGCTGCGCCCCATTCTGCCGCGCCCGGAGGTCTGCGCATCGGCAATGACGACCGTGCCCTCCGCCGCGCCCTCGGATGCGAGCTTCTTCAAATAATTATTAGTCGAATCAAGGCTTTCAAAAGCCTGAACCTTTATCTCCATTTTTTCAGTGGCCAATTGCCGCCTCTCCTATACGTTTATTGCGGTATCCCGGTATCGAGCGTGCCGGCGAAACCGCAGCGTTTCGTCCGTTCACGTTCGTGCTTGTGTTATCTGATTATTGCTCATTATATCTGATCATCGGGCGGTTTTCAACCGCTTGGGCAGGCTTTTATATTTCCGCCCTTAAAGCAGGCGAAAAATTGTGTATTTTTGCGCGTTGACAAGAGAACGGATGCGTGTATAATTGTATACAAAAATGCAAAGCAACAGGAAGGAGACCTATTGTCATGCTTGAAATATCAGGAAAGACAAATCTGCTGGAGCAAAACTCATACAAATATTCGCTGCAGGACGTGGCGGAGCCGAACCTCCAGCGCGACATATATACGCAGGGAATGGTACCGAAGGTGCCGTTCAACCACCGGCGCGTGCCGATGAACATGCCTGAGGATATCTGGATAACGGATACGTCCCTGCGCGACGGGCAGCAGTCCATGGAGCCGTATACGGTCGAGCAGATCGTGAACATTTACAAGTATCTTTCGCGTCTCGGCGGGCCGTACGGCATCATTCGGCAGACGGAGTTTTTTATCTACAGCAAAAAAGACCGCGAGGCGCTCGAAAAGTGCATGGAGCTGGGGCTGAAGTTCCCGGAGATCACGACGTGGATCCGCGCCACCAAAGAGGATTTTCGCCTCGTGCGCGACCTCGGCATACGCGAGACCGGCATTCTCGTCAGCTGCAGCGACTACCACATCTTCAAGAAGATGAAGATGACGCGCAAGCAGGCCATGGACTATTATCTTGCCACCGTGGCCGAGGCGTTTGAGGCCGGCGTCGTCCCGCGCTGCCATCTTGAGGACATAACACGAGCAGACTTTTACGGCTTTGTCGTGCCGTTTGTCAACGAGCTGCAGAAGCTCTCGCGTCAGGCGGGCATTCCGGTCAAGATCCGCGCCTGCGACACCATGGGCTACGGCATTCCATACACTGAGGCGGCGCTGCCGCGCAGCGTTGCCGGCATCATCTACGGCCTGCAGCAGTATTCCGACGTGCCCAGCGAGTGCCTTGAGTGGCACGGGCACAACGACTTTTACAAGGCTGTCGTCAACGCCTCGACCGCGTGGCTCTACGGCGCGTGCGCGGTCAACTGCTCCCTGCTCGGCATCGGAGAGCGCACGGGCAATATCCCGCTCGAGGCTATGGTGTTTGAGTACGCATCTCTGCGCGGCTCGCTCGACGGTATGGAGCCGACGGTCATCACCGAGATAGCAGACTACTTCCGCAGCGAGATAGGCTATGACATCCCGCCGATGACCCCGTTTGTCGGGCGCGACTTCAACGTCACGCGCGCCGGTATTCACGCCGACGGTCTGCTCAAGGACGCCGAGATCTACACGATCTTCGATACCGAGAAGCTGCTCAACCGCCCGGCCTCCGTGCAGGTCAGCAAGACCTCCGGCCTTGCCGGCATCGCCTACTGGATCAACCAGAGCTACGGTCTGACCGGAGAAAAGCAGATAGGCAAGCACGACCCGCTCGTGCTCGCGCTCAAGGGCTGGGTGGACGCGGAATATGAGGACGGCCGCCAGACCGTTATGTCCGCAAAGGAACTCAACGCAAAGATCGCGGAGCTGGCTCCCGGCCGCTTCGCGCAGGTCTGACAGGAGGTGCGGCATGAAGGATCTACGCACCGTTACGCTGGCCGATCAGGTATTTGAGCGGCTGGAATCCGATATCATTCAGGGTGTATACCCGCGCGGCGAGGTGCTCACTGAGCTCAAGCTCGTCGAGCAGCTCAATGTCAGCCGCACGCCCATCCGCGAGGCGCTGCGCCGCCTTGAGCAGGAGCGCCTTATTGCCGACACCGGCAAGGGCTCCGTCGTGCTCGGAATTACGGCCGCGGATCTTGTGGATATCATGGATATCCGCTGCAAGATCGAGGGGCTCGCATCCTACTATGCGGCGAAAAATGCAACGCCGGAGAGTCTCGCACGCCTGCGGCACATAATGGATCTGCAGGAGTTTTACTTTGAAAAGCGCGACGTCGAGCATCTGCGCGAGATGGACGACCGCTTCCATGACATCATATGCGACATGGGCGGCCATGCCGTCATCAGCGACACGCTTATCCCGCTGCATCGCAAGACCCGCCGCTACCGCAAGGCCTCCATTGCCGATTCCTCGCGCACGGCTCGGGTCGTAATGGAGCACCGCGCCATCTTCGACGCCATCGCCGCCGGCGACGCCGACCGTGCCGCAGAGCTCACGGCCGAGCACACAGCCAACGCAAAAAAAAGCATGATCGAAAGGATGAATAACAATGGGTGAGACACTTGCTCAGAAAATAATCCGCGCCCATCTGCTGCACGGCGACATGACACCCGGCAGCGAGATCGCCCTGCGCATCGACCAGACGCTCACGCAGGACGCCACTGGCACGATGGCCTATCTTGAGTTTGAGACGATGGGCATCCCGCGTGTCAAAACCGAGCTGAGCGTGGCCTATGTTGACCATAACACGCTCCAGTCCGGCTTTGAAAACGCGGACGATCACCGCTATCTCCGCACCGTTGCCGAAAAGCACGGCATCTGGTTCTCGCGCCCGGGCAACGGCATATGCCATCAGGTGCACCTCGAGCGCTTCGGCAAGCCGGGCAAGACGCTCATCGGCTCGGACAGCCACACGCCCACCGCCGGCGGCATCGGTATGCTGGCCTTCGGCGCAGGGGGCATGGATGTCGCGGTCGCCATGGGCGGCGGCGCCTACTATATCACCATGCCGAGGATGTTCAAGGTCAACCTCACCGGCGCGCTGCGGCCCTATGTCACGGCCAAGGACATAAGCCTTGAGCTGCTGCGCATCCTGTCGGTCAAGGGCGGCGTCGGCGCGATCATTGAGTGGGGAGGCCCCGGCATCGCGGAGCTGTCCGTGCCCGAGCGTGCCACAATTACGAACATGGGCACCGAGCTCGGTGCGACGACGTCCGTCTTTCCTTCGGACGACGTGACGCGCGCATTTCTTGCCGCCGAGGGGCGCGAGGAGGACTTCGTCCCTCTCGCGAGCGACCCGGATGCGCAGTATGACCGCGTTATCGACATTGACCTCAGCACGCTCAAGCCCATGATCGCCTGCCCGCACAGTCCGGACAATGTTGTGCCGGTCGAAACGCTTGCGGGCACGAAGGTCGATCAGGTCTGCATCGGCTCATGCACGAATTCGTCGCTGTTTGATATGTTAAAAGCCGCGGCTCTGCTCAAGGGCAGAACCGTTGCTCCGGGCGTAAGCCTGTCCGTTTCGCCGGGGTCGAAGCAGGTGCTGACCATGCTGGCCGACTGCGGCGCGCTCACGGACATACTCTCAAGCGGCGCGCGCCTGCTCGAGTGCGCGTGCGGCCCGTGCATCGGTATGGGCTTCTCGCCGAACTCCGGCGGCGTGAGCCTGCGCACGTTCAACCGCAATTTCCTCGGACGCAGCGGCACGAAGGACGCACAGGTATACCTTGTGTCTCCGGAGACGGCTGTTGCCGCCGCGCTGACGGGCATGATCACCGATCCGCAGACGCTCGGCCCAATGCCGGCCGTCACTCTGCCGGAGCGCTTCCGCATAGACGACAGCGCCATGCTGCCGCCCGCCCCGGCGGACAAGGCGGATGCGGTGGAGGTGCTTCGCGGACCGAATATCCGCCCCTTCCCGAAGAGCAGGCCGCTCCCCGACGAGCTGACTGCCGAGCTCGTTCTCAAGGTGGGCGACAACATCACGACCGACCACATTATGCCCGCGGGAGCGAAGATCCTGCCGTATCGCTCGAACATCCCGAAGCTGTCGGAATTCTGCTTCACGGTATGCGATCCGAGCTTCCCGGAGCGCGCCAAGGCGGCCGGGGACGGCATAATCATCGGCGGCAGCAACTACGGGCAGGGCTCGTCGCGTGAACACGCGGCGCTCGTGCCGATGTATCTCGGCATCCGCTGTGTCGTGGCAAAGAGCTTTGCACGCATCCATGCGGCAAACCTCATAAACGCCGGCATACTGCCGCTGACGTTTGAAGATCCAAAGGATTACGATATGCTGCAGCAGGGCGCCAAGCTGCGTATTGACGGCATCCGCGCCGGTATGGCGGCCGGCAGATTGACTCTCACGGACACGACAACGGGCTTTTCCTGCCCCGTCGTTTGCAGCCTGACCGAGCGGCAGCAGGCCATCCTGCTCGCCGGCGGTCTGCTCAGCTACACAAAGGAGCATGCACTATGAACGATATCGAACGCGCCTGTGCGGCGTTCCGCACCCTGCTGCTCGAGCAGCAGGCCCGTATTGCGGGGATAAACACCGAGCGGACGGACTATACTAAAAAGCCGACCGTTACCATCGGTCTTGTCGATGGCGACGGCATCGGCCCAATTATAACGGAGCAGGCGGTCAGGGTGCTTGAGGCGCTGCTTGCCGACGAGCTTGCAAGAGGAAGCATCGTACTGCGGCGCATTCGCGGCCTCACAATAGAAAACCGGCTGGCCTGTAATCAGGCGGTGCCGGATGATGTGCTGGAAGAAATCATGGCCTGCGACGTGCTGCTCAAGGGGCCTACGACGACGCCCATGGGCGGCGGACTGGAGAGCGCGAACGTGAAGCTTCGCCGCGCACTCGACCTCTACGCAAACGTCCGCCCCGTGACTGTTCCGGATGAGGGCATCGACTGGACGTTCTTCCGCGAGAACACCGAGGGCGAGTACGCCCTCGGCAGCCGCGGCGTGGAGCTGCCCGGCATGGCCGTGGACTTCAAGGTCACGACCGACACCGGCACGCGCCGAATTGCCCGTGCGGCGTTCGACTATGCCCGCCGCAGCGGCAAAACGCGGGTGACCGTCGTCACGAAGGCGAACATACTCAAAAAGACCGACGGCAAATTTACCGCCGTCTGCCACGAGGTGGCCGCCGACTATCCGGAGATCACCGTCGATGATTACTATATCGACATCATGGCGGCCAATCTCGTCAACGAGCGGGTGCGCGGGCAGTTTCAGGTGCTGCTGCTTCCGAATCTGTACGGCGACATCATAACCGACGAGGCCGCGCAGCTGCAGGGCGGCGTCGGCACGGCGGGAAGCGCCAATATCGGAGACCGCTACGCCATGTTTGAAGCGATCCACGGCTCGGCTCCGCGCATGATAGAGCGCGGCATGGGCGACTATGCCAACCCCCGGAGCATTCTGTGCGCAGAGGCAATGCTGCTGCGGCACATCGGCCGCACGGCTGCGGCGGATAAGCTTGAGGCGGCGCTCGAGGCATGCCCTGTCGTAATTACCGGCCAACCGGACGGTGCGACCTGCGCCGACTTCGGCGACGGGGTACTGAAGCTGATTTGAAAATAAAAAGAAGGGCGCATGACCTGCGCCCCGAAGATTAAAAAACCAAGAATTAAGTTGTAGCTGTAACAGAATGAGCTCGGCGCTGTGCCGGGCTCATTCTCTTGATTTTATGGGTATCCGTTCATGATCGCAGCAGAGCACGTGCATGGGCTCGCCGCAATTTTTGCACCGATATCGCACAACTCCGCGTTGCGCGAAACGCTGCGGTTTATGCCGGTGCTTCGAACCGGGCGACCGCAATAAGCGTATCCGCAGCTGCGTCCGTTCGCCTATAAAACTAATTTTTGAGGCTCTGGAGGGGGGCGGGGATGCGGCCGCCGCGGGCTATAAAGCCCGCGCTCTGCGCTCTGTGCACGGGCATAACGGGAGCCGAGCCGAGAAGACCGCCCATCTCGACCACATCGCCGACATCCTTGCCCTCGACGGGGATGATGCGAACGGCGGTGGTCTTGCCGTTTACCATGCCTATGGCCGCCTCGTCGGCAATGATCGCGGATATCGTCTCGGCGCTCGTATCGCCGGGGACGGCGATCATGTCGAGCCCGACCGAGCACACGCAGGTCATGGCTTCGAGCTTGTCTATCGTAAGCGTGCCGCTCTCGGCGGCGGCTATCATGCCCTCATCCTCGGACACGGGAATGAACGCTCCCGACAGTCCGCCGACGTGGCCGGAGGCCATGATGCCGCCCTTTTTCACGGCGTCGTTTAAAAGTGCGAGCGCGGCTGTCGTGCCGTGCGTTCCGCAGGTCTCAAGCCCCATTTCCTCAAGTATACGTGCGACGCTGTCGCCCACGGCGGGGGTCGGCGCAAGCGAGAGGTCAACGATGCCGAAGGGCACATCGAGTCTGTGGGAGGCCTCGGCAGCGACCATCTGACCCATGCGCGTTATCTGGAACGCCGTCTTTTTTATTGTCTCGGCTACGACGTCAAACGGCGCGCCCTTGCATTTTTGCAGCGCGTGGTACACGACGCCGGGGCCTGACACGCCGACATTAATGACGCTGTCGGCCTCGCCCACGCCGTGGAACGCGCCGGCCATGAAGGGGTTATCCTCCACTGCGTTGCAGAAAACGACGAGCTTTGCGCAGCCGAGCCCGTCGGTATCGCGGGTAAGGTGCGCTGTCTCTTTGATTATTCTGCCCATTTTGGCGACGGCGTCCATGTTGATGCCGGCGCGAGTGGAGCCGATGTTCACGCTCGAGCAGACGAGCTCGGTCTGCGCCATCGCCTGAGGTATCGCGCGCAGAAGCAGCTCGTCGCCCTTGGCAAAGCCCTTGTGCACGAGCGCGGAGTAGCCGCCGATGAAGTTTACGCCGCAGGTCTTCGCCGCACGGTCGAGCGTCAGCGCAAAGGGAACATAGTCCCCGGTCTCGCAGCTTCCCGCAACGAGCGCAATGGGCGTGACGGAGATGCGCTTGTTGACGATGGGTATGCCGAACTCGCTCTCGATATCCTCGCCGGTTTTAACGAGCTTTTCGGCGCGGCGGCAGATCTTATCGTATATTTTTTCGCAGCAGCGCCCGGGATCCTCGCTCACGCAGTCGAGCAGCGATATGCCCATGGTGATCGTGCGGATATCGAGGTGCTGCTTGTCGATCATGTCTATGGTGTCGAAAATGTTGTTAAGGCTCAGCATGGCGGCACCTCACAGCTTGTGCATCGCATCGAAAATATCCTCACGCTGGATGCGGATCGACAGGCCGCGCCCCTCGCCGTAGGTTTTCAGCACGCTTTGCAGGCTTGCAAACGGCTCGTCGCAAAGCGCAAGGTCTACGACCATCATCATCGTGAAGTAGCCCTCCATGATGGTCTGGCTTATATCCAGAACGTTTATGCCGTGGTCTGCAAGCGTGTTGCACACGCCCGCGATTATGCCGACCTGATCCTTGCCGACAACCGTAACTATAGCTTTCATATTTCTTCACTCCATTGCTGTGTTAGTTAAATTATTATATCCGATTATCGGTCGGCTTTCAAGCGTTTGAACGGCCGCCGTGCTCATGCGCGCAGTCTGCGCTGCCCTCGCCGCGGAGCATCTCAAGCCCGTGGCCGATGGCATCAATGACGGCGGCAAGGTTCTCCTTCGCCGCTTTTTCGCTGCCGGGCAGGTTTATTATAAGCGTTCTGCCCCGAATACCGGCCTCTGAGCGCGACAGGCAGCCGCGCGGCGTAATGCGCATGCTCTCGGCGCGCATGGCCTCCGGTATGCCGGGGGTGCGCCGCTGTATGACCTCAAGCGTCGCCTCGGGCGTGATATCACGCGGCGAAAAGCCGGTGCCTCCGGTGGTCAGAACAAGATCCGGCTTAAGCTCGTCGGCACAGCGCACAAGCTCGGCCTTTATTCTGTCCTTCTCATCCGGAACGATGCAGGTATGGCAGACAAAAAAGCCTCTGCCCTCCAGAACCGCGCACAGCACAGGGCCGCTCGTATCGACTCTTTCGCCCGCAGAGCATTTGTCGCTGACCGTTATGACAGCCGCGGAGTAATTCATGCTTTCTCCTCCATTCTTCAAAAAACCGTGCCGCCCGCTTTTCGCGGCGGCAATATCCTACGCCCCGTACAGCTCGATGAATCGTTTCGTTTCCTCAAAACGGGGCGAGCTTATAATTTCATCGGTCGGGCCGCGCTCAACGAGCCTGCCGGAGTCAAAAAACAGAGCCTCATCCGTAAGCCTCTCGGCCTGACGCAGACTGTGAGTCACAACAATGAGCGTGCAGCCGGTCTTTTCTCTGTATCGGGCAAGCAGCCGCTCGGCGAGGACCGCCGACTCCATGTCCATTGCCGCGGTCGGCTCATCGACGATAAGAAGCTCATAGTCTCTCATAAGAAGCCTTGCAAGCGCCATGCGCGCCGTCTCGCCGCCGGATAGCCTGTGCGCCGGACTTCCGGCAAGATGCTCTATGGCAAGAAAGCTCATAAGTTCCCGTGCGCGCTCGGGCTCATTTGCGTTTATAAGAAGATTGTTTTTCGTGCTCATGCGGAAGGCAAAGCACTTTTGAGGCATGTATCCGGTTCTGAGCCCGAGCCCGACGTCCTTTTTGCCGTCGGTTTTTTCAACTCCGGCAAGGATCTTGGCCAGTGTCGATTTGCCGCTGCCGTTTGCGCCTATCACGGCGTAAGCGCCGCCCGCTTTGAGCTCCGTTTCAGGCATGTCGAGGACGCGTCTTGCGCCGTAGGTCTTTGTGAAAGCCCGTATCTTCACTTGCTCAGCCTCCTTTGCAGCAGGGACAAAGCTATATTCACGGCAAACGACAGCGCAAGCAGGATAATGCCAAGCGCGATGCCCTTTGAAAAGTTGCCCTTGTTCGTATATTCCATGATCGCCGTCGTCATAACGTTCGTTTTCCAGGCGATCGCACCGCCGACCATGGCGACCGCGCCTACTTCGGCAATGGCTCTTGCAAAGGCGAGCAGATAGGCAGAGAACACCTGATATACGCACTCGTTGAGAAGCAGCGCAAACGTTTTGCCGCCGCTAAGTCCGAGGCCGCGTGCCGTCTCGCGCACGGCGGGCGCGACCGACGAGGCGTAGGTCTCCATATTCCCCGCGACTATCGGCGTTATCAGCACGACCTGCGCGAGCACCATTATCTCGACCGTAAACAGAAGCTGCGCGCTCCGAAACGGCCCGACGCCGGAGAAAAACAGATAAAATATAAGTCCGCACACAACGGGCGGCATGCCCATAAGCGTTCGGTTTATTACGATAAGCAGCCCGCGCCCTCTGAATTTCACGGCGCCCAGCAGCAGTCCGAGCGGCACACCCAGAAGCAGCGCTATAATAGAGCTCGACAGGCTCATCCTTGCCGTTACGCCGAGGATATTCAAAAGCTCCGCGTCGCCTGACAGTATCAATTCAATTGCCTTTTCAAAAGCGGTCTGCATATTTTCCCCCAATGAAAAAAATCGGGTCTGCCGTAAATCATCTTACAACAGACCCGATAAGAATGTCAATCAGTCCATAACGCCGTTGTTTGCAACGAAGGTGAGGAAGGTCGCCTTGTCGGTCAGGATGTAGGCGTGCATCTGCTCTGCCATGACGAGGCAGGCGCCCATGCCGGCGTTTGCAGAGATGTACCAGTCGGTGTAATCGGCAAAGCTCTCGGGCTCTGCGCTTATGCCCAGAGATTCGGGCCAGAGCGAGAGCTCCTTGGTGTGCGTTCCGGAATTGTCGCCGCGGGAGATGAATTTATACTTGCCGTCGGCTATCTTCGCAAACGCGTCAAGTACGCTGTCGCAGTCCTTAACGCCCGCGGGATCGTCGGACGGGCCGCACAGCACGAAGTAGTTGTACATAAAGCACAGGCGCTCGGAGTCAAAGCCGGGCAGAGCGTAGGAAAAGCCCTCGCTGACGAAAGCCTCCTCCTGCTTCTTCGAGTGGACGAGGATGAGATCGGCGTTGCCGTATTTTGCGGCGGCTATAGCCTTGCCCGTGCCGGCGGACTGCACCTCGACCTTGTAGCCGTAATCCTTCTCAAAGACGGGGAGCAGATAGTCCAGAAGACCCGAGTCGTTAACAGAAGTAGTCGTGGAAAGGCGGATGACCCTGGTTTCGTCGTTCGCGGCGGCTATCTTGCCGTCGTATTTGGGCGCATCGTCCTTGAGGTAGAACAGCTTATCACCGTATTCCTCGACGCCGTAGTCTGCTATGAGCTCCGACGCCTCGGACAGCATCCACTCGATGAGCGCCTGAGCGCCGGCAGTGTTTATCTTTACGCCGGACACTGCGTTTCCGTCGGCGTCGGTGAAGGGTGCGTCGGGGTTGACCGCAAGCAGCGAGTAGTTGTTTATCATGTTTTCATCCTCTTCCATGAGGATGCAGGTGTCGACCTTCGATACGCTTTCGGTCGCCGCGGGCGTTTCGCTTGCCTCCGGCTTATCCGCGCTGTTGCATGCGCACAGCGAGAAAACCATCAGCAGAGCCAACAGCAGGGTGATAAATCTTTTCATTCGTTTTCCTCTCTTTCACTTATTGAATGTATTAAACGTAAAAAAATAAAGCCTCTCCAAAGCTGCCGCTCCGCAGAGGCAAACGCCCTGCGGTCAATGCAGTCCTTGGAAAGAGGCTCGTCCACCGCTTTCAAAGTATTTGTAAATATTGTACCATATGCAAAGAACCATTGCAACAAAAAAGTTGCCGGAGCACATGCTCCGGCAACTCAGACTGTCAAAAAACCTATGCTGCTGAGCTAAACAACAGAGCAGCGGGGGAGCTCGAGGGGGCAAGACCCGCCTCGAATTTGATCTGCCGCCACATAAAAAGCCTTGTTTTTCAAGGCTTTTTGCGAAGCGCCATTTTGAAGAGTTTCAAAATGGCTGGCGGCATTGGCGCGGTCAAAGACGCCACATTTTTTGTGAAAATAGATTTTCACGAAAAATCTCGCCGCGCTCGTCAGAAATCCTGATTTGCGCTTCTGAGCAGGGCGGCAAGACCGATCCGCTTTTCGGGCTTTTCGATGTATTCCGGCCAAAGGTTTGCGAGGTTTTCCCTGCCGTCCGGGTCAAGCTGCGGTATCATCTTGATCGCGTCTATCGGACAGCGGACAAAGCATTTTTCGCAGCCGATGCAGCGCTCCGCGCCCTTGAGATACGCGTGGGTGTGTATATCCCCGTGCTTTGCCGGACCTGTCAGTTCGAGCGCATTCATGGGGCACTCCTCAATGCAAAGCGAGCAGCCGCTGCATTTATCCGGATCGATAAACGGCATGCCCCATTTTTCCCAGCCCTTATACGGGCTGAAGCTGCCGTCGGGCGCTTTTATCGCATTTTTCTCGCAGAAGCACGAGCACAGGCGGCACGAAACGCAGTACTCGGCGTCGATGCTGTTCTTTTCGGCCTTTGCGTCATGGGATATCGCATTTGTCGGGCACACGCTCGAGCATGCGTCGCAGCCGCTGCACAGCTGCCTGTCTATCACATACGCCATGGCTCAGCCCCCCGCAACGGCGGGAACAAGATGGATAACATCGCCGTCGTTGAGCCTTGTTCCCGGACTTATCTGTCTGCCGCTGCGCGACAGTATGCAGCCCTTAACGTCCTTTATCGTGAGCGTCGTGTCGGGATCGCGCCGCTTTACCTCCTCCATGATGATGGGGTAAAGCTCCCTTGCGCATTTAACGTCGGCCTGAAGCTCCTTAAGGCCGCTGTCAAGGCGGAAGGTGCCGAATATTTTGACTGTTATCATACCGCGTCCTCCATCTTCTCGTCCGTTATTTCGAGCCTGCGCAGCTTGTTTTCATCCGGCAGACCGTCGCTGCCCCAGCCGCGGGCACGGTAATAGGTCTTCTTCATCTGCTCGAGCGGTACCTTCGTCTTCGGGTTCTTCGGATCCTGCGGAACATCTGTCAGGCGCTTGGGGAGCTTATCGCAGTCCGCGTTCACGCCGAACTTTGCGTTCACCGCGCGCTCGACATTGTAGCTGCGCTCGCCGATGCGGATATATTTGCCGAGATCCATTTTCATTCCGACAGCGTACCGCAGCTCGTATGTATGCGGCAGCAGCGGAAGATTGAAGCGTATTGCGCGCGGGAATTTGTTTATGAGCCTCACCGCGGGGCCTATGTAGGGCATGACGGCGTTTACCGTGCGCGTTATGAAGCTGTTAGGCCCCGTCAGCAGAAAGCTCGGAAACAGAGCGTAGGATGTAAACAGGCACTGCCCGCCCGAGGAGACCGATTCCATGAGATCCTGCATGAGCACGCACAGATCGGCCTTCGCGTGCGGAGTCTGGCTGTTCATGTTAAGACCAAGTCCCTCGAGTATGACGAGATAGCCGCCGTTGAGGTGGCAGCCGCCGCGGTTGGACACCGCGTAGCCCAATCCCTGGCCGACCGCCCTGCGCGGCTCGTATGCCGCAAGCTCCAGCCCCTTTGACTGGATGGCAAAGTCCTTGCCGCCGTATTTACTGCTCAGCGTGCGCGTTCCCTCGGCAAGCTCGTTTCCTATGCCCTGTCTGTTTGCTATGCTGCGGAAAACAGCGCTCAGGTTCTTCGTGTTCCCGAATTTCAGGCCGTTTTTCCACAGCCCCTTTTCGTTTGCCTCCATCGCCCAGGCAATGGTGCTCGCGCAGGATATGGTGTCCATTCCCAGCTCGTCGAGCTCGTAGTTCCACTTGCATATGAGCCTGAGGTCGTTGTTCATGATGCCGCCGCCGAGAAGCCCCAGCGTTTCAAGCTCGGGACCCTTCACCTCGTGATCGCCCACCTTCACGGTGCGCGCACACTTCATCGGGCAGGACAGGCAGCCCTTGTTTACTATGTTTATATCCTCGGCCAGCGTTTCGCCGTTGACGAGCTCAAAGTCCTCGTACTGACCCTTTTCGTAGTTGCGCGTTGACAGAAGTCCGCGCATCTGCATCGTCGTTACAAGCCCCGCCGTACCCATTTTGGGCAGCTGATTTCCCGTAAGCGGATGCTTTTTTAAGGTCTCGACCCATTTTTCGTGGTGACTTTCGGTCTTTTCCGGATCGAATATCCTGACCTCGTGCGTACCCGAGACGGCTATGCCCTTGAGGTTTTTCGAGCCGAACACGCAGCCGACGCCCGCGCGCCCCGCGGCACGCTCGTTGCTGAACACGGATGCGTACTTGACGAGATTTTCGCCGGCAGGGCCTATGACGACCTTGCCGCACTTGACTTCGCAGCCGCGCTCCTCATCGAGCTTTTCCTGAATGCTCTCCTGAGTTTTCGTCGTGTAAAAGCCCTTCATATCCTCGGCATCGTGGAATTTTATCTTATCGTTATGTATCTCTATCCACGTCAGCTTCTCGCATTTGCCGCAAAGGATCAGCGCATCGAAGCCGGCCTTTTTCAGATAGTGGCCGAAATTGCCGCCGCAGTTCGAGGAGGTAGTTATCCCCGTCTGCGGAGAGAGCGTCGATATGTTGAAGCGGCTTGAGCTCGGCGCGCCCGTGCCGGTGAGAGGCCCTGTAGATATGACGATGATGTTTTCCGGGCCGAGAGGCTTTTCCTCGCCGGTAAAATTATCGTACATTATCTTTGACGCCATCGCCTTGCCGCCGAGATAAAGCTCGCGGTCTCTGTCCGTCCACGGATACTCGGACACCTTTCGCGTGCCGAGGTCAAGCCTGATGATCTTTCCCATGTAGCCGCAATAGTTTGTCATTATGCTCCTCCCCTCAACTGTATATAATTATACATATATATTATAAAATACTGGCTGCCTGTAAAAAAGTCCGAGTTTGCCGAGGCTTATTCCCGGCAGGAATAAGCACAGCGGAAAAACATGCGCCTTAAGAGTGCGTTTTATGCCGTTTTTCTTGAAAAACAGCGCAACATCAGGTAAAATATCGTAAAAGCCGCGTTGAAGCGGCTTTGCCAAAGCAAAAATAATTATCCTGTTTGGAATAAGCAAATTATGAACACAACACAAATTCGCCAATTCACGACCGTCGCGCGGCTCGAAAGCATGTCGCGTGCGGCGCAGATGCTGCACGTCACGCAGTCGGCTCTGTCAAAAAGCGTGGCTCAGCTCGAGCGCGAGCTTGGCACGGCGCTGTTTGACCGCAGCGGGAAGCGGCTTCGACTCAACGCCTCTGGCGAGCGATTTCTCGAATGCTGCGAAAAAATGCTGCGCGAGCTCGACTCGGCGCAGGCGGATCTGCGCATGCTGACAAGCGGTCACGACCACCGTCTGAACATCGGCTCCGTCGGCTCGGGAGAGAAACTTCTCGGCTGCCTTGCGGAGTTTTCACGGCGGCACCCGGAGGCGGAGCTCAACCTGCAGTGCGAGCTTGACGGCAGCGAGCTTCCGGATATATCGCGCTTTGACGCGCTCGTGTATCCCGACAACATAAAATATCGCAAATTCAGCGGCTATCCGCTGTATGAGGATCGGTATTTTGCTGCCGTTCCGGCAGGGCATGCGCTGTGCGCCCGCGCCGCCGTGAGCCTCGGGCAGCTTGAGGGGGAGAGCTTGGTGTTCCTCCGCCGCGGAGACAGCGTCGAATACCCGTTCAATGCCTGCGCAGCGCTCAACATACGCCCCGGAAAGAGCAGCTTTGCCGATACCCGGCAGGCTCACCGCGCGCTCATCGCAGCAGGCACGGCCGTCGGCTTTGTTCCCGCGTCGGAGAGGGACGAGTACCTGCGCGACGACGGCATAAGGCTGCTCCCCGTCATGGACAGGAACTTCCGCCAAACGTTCTGCATCTGCTTTCGCCGTGAAAAATACCTTTCCGAGCTCGGAAAGGTATTCAGAGACTTTGCCGTCGAATATTTCGAGATTTTTAAAGCTCTATGATCTGCTGCTGCATGGTCAGAAGGTCGGCCGTAAGCAGCTTCCCGAAAAGCTCGCAGGGTCTGCCCAGCAGAAGTGAGGATGCCTGAGCGCACTGCACCGCGGCGCAGCATGCCGGGGTAAACGGCAGCACGGTGCTTCCCTCGGGCTCTGAGGCGTTTGCATATATCCTTGAAAGCATCCCGCTTCCGGGCGGCACGACGGCGGCCTGCATCGACCAGCCGCGCACCGCGCCGTGCACGAGCGCTATCCCCTCGGCGGCGCAGGCATTCTCAAGCGCGAGCCGCGCCTGTATGCTGTCAAGAGCGTCGAAAGCAAGGTCGCTTCCGCGTATAAGCTCCGCTGCGTTTTCGCTTCCGAGCCTGACCGTCAGCGCGTTGAAGCGCATGTCCGGCGCGATGAGCGCCATGCGCTTTTTGAGCGTTATCGCCTTGCTTTCTCCGAGCGAGGACGTGTCGGCTCCGAGCTGGCGGTTCATATTCGAGACGTCGAAAGCGTCGGGGTCGGCGGCCGTTATCCCGCCGATGCCGAGGCGGGCCATGTATTCGGCGATCCATCCGCCGAGCCCGCCGCAGCCTGCGATGAATATTTTCCTGCCGAGCAGCATGCGCTGCTCGGCTTGGCTTATTGCTGGCATGTTTCTTGAAAGACGCTCGTATTCAAGGCTCATACGCCGTCCTCCCGCATGTAATCAATGAGCTCGCCGGGCGAGCTGAGCGTATATCCGCCCATTTCGGAAAGCCGCTGTGCAAATTCCGCGCTTCTGAGTATGCTCAAAAGCCTGCGCACAGGCGCTGTATCCCATGCGTCCTTTGATACGATAAGATCATATTCCTCCGTGCACACGGGCAGAAAATCCAGATCGTACAGCTTTGCCGCGGAATATATGCCCATTCCGGCGTCGGCCGAGCCCGAGGCTATCTGCGCGGCAACGGAGGTGTGCGTAAGCTCCTCGCGGTCGTAGCCGTATATGCTGTCGGTCGATATGCCGTTTTTCGCGCACAGGCAGTCGGCAAGTATTCTCGTGCCCGAGCCCTTCTGGCGGTTGACGTACCGGACGCCCTTGCGGGCGATGCCGCCGAAATTGCCGATGTGCAGCGGATCGCCCTTTGCGACCATAAGTCCCTGAAGCCTGCCGACGCATCTTACGAGATATGCGCCGCCATTGGGAAAATACTTTCGCATAAAGCTGAGGTTATATTCGCCGCTTTGCGTATCGAGCAGGTGGCAGCCGGCAATATGCGCTTCGCCGCGCTTTATCGCCATGATGCCGCCCATGGAGCCGACGTGCGTCGAGCTCAGGCTCATGCCGTGGTCTGCGCGATGGAGCATATCCGCAAGCTCGTCTATGAGCGGATCGTGGCTTCCCATGACGACGATGCTGTTTTTGAGCCTCCGCTCATCCGTCAGGAGGCGGACATTGACCGTCTGTCCGCGCTCAAAGCCCTCGGCCTCCTGCGGTATCTCCATTATTCCGTCGGCCTTCATGAACGAGGACACGACCCCGCTGCCCCTCGGCAGCGGCGAGGCCATGAGCCTTCCGCCGACACAGCCCATACGCACGCGGACATATTCGCGGTATTTAAGCCCCGACACCACGGGGCGCGTGAGTGTCGCTTTAACATAGCGCCTTTCGTCCGCCGCAGAGCCTGTGAGCATGTCAACGAGCGGCTTTAGCAGCTCCTCAAGCACGATAATGCCCGAGACCGGGTAGCCCGGAACGCCGAGCACGGGCTTTGCTCCGCACACGCCCAGTATCGCCGGCTTTCCCGGCTTTATGGCGATGCCGTGATACAGCACCCGGCCGAGCTCGGCTATGACCGAGGCCGAATAGTCCTCGCGCCCGGCAGAAGAGCCGGCGTTCAGAAGCACCATATCGCACTCGCCGACGGCGCGGCCGACCGCGCTTTTTATTTTTTCGTAATCGTCCGGAACGATGGGAAAAACCACGGGCTGCGCGCCCCACTCGCCGAGCATCGCCGAGAAGATCGAGGAGTTAAACTCCATTATATCGCCCGGCTTCGGATCGGCGCACGGCGGAACGATCTCGTCCCCCGTGGGTATTATCGCGATGCGGGGCTTTTTAAAGACCTCGACGCTCAGAACGCCTCCTGCAATGAGCGCGCCGACCGCCGCGGGAGTTATCTTTGCGTATGACGGGAGTATCATCTCTCCGGCGCATATGTCCTCGCCTATCTGCCGGACGTTTTTCCACGGTGCGGCGGGGGAGCGGATCGTGACGCTGCCGTCGGGATTGTGCACAAGCTCCTCGACCATTATGACCGCGTCGCAGCCGTCGGGCAAGGGATCGCCCGTATCGACAACGGTAAAGCTGTCTGCGCCGAGCGTTACCGGGGTCGTGTCCGTTGCGCCGAAGCTGTCTCTTGCCGCAAGGGCTATCCCGTCCATCGCGCAGGCGGTGTAATGCGGCGCGCATATGGTGGCGTAAACAGCGCTTGCCGTCACCCTGCCGCAGGCGTCCTTGACCGGTACGCTCTCCTTTTGAGGAGCAAAGCCGAGCTCTTTCAAAAGCGCGATATAATCCTCTCTTGCCTTGTCAAGAGGCACATTTGTCAAATACGAAAAACCCATTGTTTTCTCCCGTCAGCTTATCGTTACCTCGACCGCCGCGCCCTTCGGCAGACCCTCGCAGTCTCTTTCGATGCAGAAATATCCGTCCGCGCCCGCAAGATTGGTTATAAGGCCCGACTTTGTTCGCACGGGACGGGCAAAAAGCTCGCCGCCGAGCCGTTCGAGCCTTGCGCAGATATACTGCGCGCGCCCGTCGTTTGCGTTCACGCTCTCGGTGAGCCTTGCCCTTACCGTGCAGCGTCTGAGCGTTTTTCCGTCGAGCCTCGCTATGAGCGGCAGGGCAAATATGCGTGCGGTGAAATACGCCGCGACGGGGTGTCCGGGCAGTCCGAGTATCGGCTTATTGCCGGCTCGGCCGAGTATCGTCGGCTTTCCGGGCTTCATGGCAACGCCGTGGAGCAGAAGCTCACCCACCGACTCTATAACGCGGACGCTCGCGTCCTTTTCGCCGACGCTGCTCCCGCCGGACATTATGAGTGCGTCGCACTCGCCGAGCGCACGGCGGACGAGCGCTTCGAGCGTCTGCTCATCATCGGGGCAGATGCCGTAGCTTTCGCACTGCGCCCCGAATTGCTCGAGCATAGCGCAGAGCATCGGTGCGTTCACGTCGCGCATCTGCCCCGGCTTTGGGCAGCTCTCCGGGGAGACAAGCTCATCCCCGCTTGATATGATGCCGACCCTTATGCGCCGCAAAACCGGCACGCTCGTCACGCCGACGGCGGCAAGTGCGCCGATGTCCTGCGCCGAAAGGGTGCGTCCTTTTGAAAGTATCGTCTTTCCGGGAAAAACGTCGTCTCCTCGAAAGATCGTGTTCATTCCGGGCGCGCCGGGCTTTGATATACCGACGGTCCCGTCGCCGTAGTCCTCGGCGTATTCGAGCATGACGCAGCAGTCCGCGCCCTTCGGTACCTCGCCGCCGGTCGGGATCTTCAGGCATTCGCCCTCGCCGAGCGCAGCCTCTGTCCGACAGCCCATTTTGACGCTTCCCGCAAGCTTCAAAACCGCCGGCAGCGAGTCCGAGCAGCCGAAGGTATCGGATGCCAGCACGGCGTAGCCGTCAACCGTCGAGCGGTCGAAATCGGGTACGAATTCCGCGGCGCAAATATCCTCGGCAAGCACTCTGCCTGCCGCGTGCGTAAGCCCGACGCGCTCGATCTCGCGCTCAAGCGGCGAAAACTCCCGTTTGATAAGTCCGAGCACCTCGTCCGGCGTCATAACACGGAGCATCTCAGCGCCTCCAATCACTTCATTAATTTTTAATTATTATAAAATTTTCATGTGCGCTCTGTCAACAAAAAAGCGTCTGCTGTCAAGTCGGCAAAATCCGCAGGCTTCGTGCTTCTGATATCCGACTTGCGTTCAGGATAAATTCCCGCTATAATCATATACACAAACTGCC
>CALBGG010000077.1 GCA_937893605.1 uncultured Clostridia bacterium | reverse complement strand
GGCCAGCGAGAATATCTGAAATCCGCCGCTGTCTGTAAGTATAGGCCCGTCCCACGTCATGAATTTATGCAGTCCTCCCATATCTCTCACCAGCTCGTCACCGGGGCGGAGGTGCAGATGATATGTGTTCGACAGCTCGACCTGGCAGCCTATTGTTTTTAGATCTGCAGCAGAGAGGGCGCCTTTTATCGCGGCAGCAGTGCCTACATTCATGAACACCGGCGTCTGAACAGTTCCGTGAGGAGTCTCGAGTTCACCGCGGCGAGCGCCGCCCTCCTGTTTTTTGAGTTTAAACATGTTTACCTCCCCCTATTCAATGAACATCGCATCGCCGAATGAGAAAAATCTATATTCCTGCTCAACGGCAACGGAATAAGCATGTAGCACATTCTCGCGTCCGGCGAGAGCCGAGACAAGCATTATGAGCGTGCTCTCCGGCAGGTGGAAATTAGTTATCAGTGCGTCAATGCATCTGAACTTATAGCCGGGATAAATAAATATATTTGTCCATCCCGAGCTTCCTTTTACAGTCCCATCCTCCTGTGCAAAGCTTTCGAGTGTGCGGCACGACGTCGTTCCGACGGCGATCACTCTGCCGCCGTTTTTCTTTGTTTCATTTATGATATCGGCAGTTTCCTTGGGAACTATGCAAAACTCCGAGTGCATCTCGTGCTCCTCGATTTTTTCGGCCTTGACCGGTCTGAACGTTCCAAGTCCGACATGCAGCGTGACAAAGCATGTTTTAACACCCATGCCCTCTATTTCTTTAAGAAGCTCCTTTGTGAAGTGCAGACCGGCCGTCGGCGCAGCGGCGCTGCCGAGCTCGCGCGAGTATACCGTCTGATACCGCTCGGAGTCCTGAAGCTCTTCCTTTATATATGGCGGCAGAGGCATTTTTCCGAGTCTTTCGAGCTTTTCGAGAAACACGCCCTCATAGTGAAATTTCACTACTCTGTTTCCGCCGTCGGCTACGCGCATGACCGTCGCAGTTAGCTCACCGTCACCGAATGTAAGCTCCGTCCCCGGCTTTGTCTTTCTGCCCGGTCGACTAAGACATTCCCAGCAGCCGTCACCGAGGTCGCGCAGCAAAACGAGCTCCACAAGTCCTCCGCTCAGGCGTGAGCCTATGAGCCGCGCCGGAAGAACACGCGAATCGTTCATAACAAGGCAGTCACCCGGCTTCAGGTATTTTGTTATATCGTGAAAATGCCCGTGCTCGATATCACCGGTGTTCTTGTCCAAATGCAGCAGTCGCGATGAATCGCGCTTTTCAAGCGGCGTTTGAGCTATAAGTCTCTCAGGCAGGTAAAAATCAAAATCCGATTTATTCATTGCTCATATGCTCCGTCTGTATAATGTATAATTGCATTGAGTTTTAATTATAATACAAAGCTCAAAATAATTCAACAAGTCATATATTACAGCGTACAGACATAGCTTTTATAAGTACTGTGACTGGAGGTACATTATGTTCAAAACGCCGATATTCAAAGGTTCGTGCACCGCGATAGTAACGCCGTTTAATGACAACGGCATTGATTTTGACAAAATGGCAGAGCTGATCGACTATCAGTATGATAACGGCACCGCAGCTCTTGTCGTGTGCGGAACGACCGGTGAAAACGCGACGATGAGCCGCTACGAGCACGAAGAGCTTATAGAATTTACCTGCCACCACAACAACGGGCGCATGAAGATCATAGCCGGCATCGGCAGCAACGACACAGCCAAGGCTCTCAGCTTTGCAAAATGTGCGCTCAGATGCGACGCCGACGGTGTGCTAATGGTGACACCGTACTACAATAAGGCGACACAGAAAGGTCTGGTAAAGCATTTTACATATGTGGCCGACAGGGTTGATATCCCGATGATAGTCTATAATGTTCCATCGAGAACAAGCGTCGGCATAAAGCTTGGTACCTATATTGAGCTGTCAAAGCACCCGAACATAAACGGTGTGAAGGAAGCCGCGGGAGATTTCAGCCTTTTTGCCGCAACAAGAGCCGAGTGCGGAAACGATCTGTTCGTGTGGAGCGGCAACGACGATAACACTGTTCCTATGATGTCGCTCGGCGCACTTGGAGTTATATCCGTTGCTTCAAACGTGGCACCGGCAGCTGTTGCAAAGCTTTGCGAGCTGTGTCTTGACGGCAATTTTCTTCAGGCTCAGCAGCTGTATTTTAAATATTCGCGTCTGTTCTCCGATCTGTTTATTGAAACAAATCCGATTCCGGTCAAGGCGGCGATGCGAATGATGGGTCTTGACTGCGGAAAGCTGCGGCTGCCGCTTACAGAAATATCTCCCGAGCATCTGCACAGGCTTGCAGAAACCATGCGCGGCTGCGGCATAAACGTAAAAGCCGAGTAACAAAAAACACAAGGCATTGGGTCTCCAATGCCTTGAAAGTTTTATTCGGGATAATGCGCTCTCACTCCGCCTATGAGCTTCGGCCTCGTGTAAGCCGCCGTCACAAGAGCGTCGCCAATATGCTTCACCGACAGCCGCAGCGGAACCGCGACGTCCTTTAAATGCATGCCGATAAGCGTGCAGCCGATATCCATACCCGCATGAGCTTTGACGTGCTCAACCATAACAGGGTCTTTCATACGATCGTATGCAGCGGTTCCGAAAGAGCCTCCGGCCTTTGGCACCGGTCTTACGCAAACCTCCTCGAGCATATATTTCTCAGCAGCTTCACGTTCGACGACGAGCGCCCTGTTGAGATGCTCGCAGCACTGCGCGGCAAGATAAATACCGTTATCGTCAAGTACCTTGAGTATGGCTTCCGCTACAACTACACCGGTTTCGGGGGACGAGCCCTTGCCTATGCGCTCTCCGAGTATCTCGCTGGATGAGCAACCTACGGCCACAAGCGAGCCGCGTTTGAGATTTGACTTTTCCAAAAGCTCTTTTATCGCGTTCTCGGTCTCGATTCTTATCTGTTCATACATAATATCATCTCCTTCATGAATACTAACACATTTGAGCCGGTTTGACAATACGGCCTGCAAATAGTATAATGAATATGCCATATTTCTAAGCAAATCTACAAAATGTGAGGTGTTCCAACTTGAAGAGAATATTGGCGTTCGTTCTTTCAATGCTGATGGTACTGTGCCTGTTTACCGGCTGCGGCAAGGATGAAAAGGATCCAAGCGCGCCCGACGTCAACGGCGACGGCCTGAATCAGAACGAAGTTGTAAGCGGTCCTATCAATCCACTGACGGGCGAAAAGGTCAGCGAGGACAAGAGTGATCTGCGTCCGTACTGTGTAATGATAAATAACCATCCCGATGCACGTCCCTGTGTCGGCCTGTCGCAGGCTTCGATCATTTACGAAGCGCTCGCCGAGGGAGGTATAACCCGCATGATGGCCGTATTTGATAATATTGACGGAGTGACGGTCGGCTCGCTGCGCAGCGCAAGACCTTATTTCATAAGCATGGCGCAGGCCTATGACGCGATCTACATTCACGCCGGCGGCAGTGAGCAGGCTTATTCGGATATCAAATCCCTCGGCATCGACAACATCGACGGTGTCCGCGGCACTCGTTCCGGCGAGGCATCCTGCTACTATCGCGATCAGACCCGCCTGAGCCAGGGCAAGAATGTTGAGCACACTCTGTTTGCCGACGGAAGCAAGCTCGCCTCCTTTGCGAAAAACAATTACGAGCTCAAGCATGCCGACGGCTATGACACCAGCTACGGCCTCAGGTTCTCGGCCGATGCCGCTTCACAGTGCTCAGGCTCCGCTGCCGACTTTACCGTACCCTACGGCTATTACAAGACCACCTTCAAGTACGATGCCGACAAGAAGTGCTATAACGCCTTCATCAGCGGTACCGAGTACACAGACGGCGGCAACAACAGCTCGATAGACCTTGCAAACGTCATCGTCCTGAACATCCCGACCAAGACCATCGACAGCTACGGCCGTCAGGCCATGGAGCTCACGGGCTCCGGCACGGGCTACTTCTTCACCGGCGGCAAGTATGTTGAGATAAACTGGTCCCGCGCCGACCGTGCGGACAACTTCCACTACACGCTCAAGGACGGCACTCCCCTCAACCTGAGCATCGGCAAGACCTGGATCAGCATTGCCCCGCTTGACAGCACCGACGGCATTGCATTCAACGGATAATACGATGAAATAGAATTGCACCGCATGGTTTCCCATGCGGTGCGGTGTATTTTGTGGGGCTCTGCTTCGCCTTTCCCTATAGTGTTATGATAGCACAATTTACGCGCTCCTTAAATTCGCAGGTAACCCAAACTTGCGTATGATTTTTTGTGAGTTTTTCACAAAGC
>CALBGG010000076.1 GCA_937893605.1 uncultured Clostridia bacterium | reverse complement strand
TCAGTCAGCTTCGCTGACAGCTCCCCTTACGCAGGGGAGCCAATGGGGTACGACGCAAAATTCGCACCGCACTATTGGGAAGCGGCAGTTTCTCGGTTTTGTCGGAAACTTCGATACCGGGTTCACGCAATAAACATATCCGTACAATGTCCGTGCGCCTCTAAAAAGACTGCCGCTCGTGCCACAAAACCGTCGTGTCGCGCCGCAGCCATGTCAGCTGGCGCTTTGCGTAGCGCCGCGATGAGAGCTTTATGAGCTCGATCGCCTCATCCTTCGACATTTCGCCCCTGAAATACGCCGCGGGCTCCTTATAGCCAATGGCCTGCATGGCGGTGCAGTCCGGCGAAAGGCCGGCCTCCAGAAGCCCCTTGACCTCGTCAAAAAGCCCGTCGGCGACCATTTTGTCAACGCGCGTATTTATCCTGCCGTACAGTACCGCTCGGTCTGCAAAGGTGAGGGCTATCTTCACCGCGTCGTAGCGCTTCGGACGTTTTTTCGTCTCTTCGTCGTGGCGCGTTATCGTCTCGCCCGTGAGGGTGTATATCTCAATTGCGCGCACGATTCGGCGCTTGTCGGCCGCATGGAGCTTTGCCGCCCGCTCGGGGTCAAAGCCGCGAAGGTATTCGAGCATCGCCTCGCCGCCTGTATCGTCATACTGTGCATTCAGCCTCTCGCGCAGCCCGGCGTCCTCCGCCTTGTCGGCAAAGTCGAGCCCGGCTATGAGCGAGTCGATGTACAGATTTGTGCCGCCCGCAACAATGGGCAGCTTGCCGCGCGAGAGGATATCGCGCACGGCCTCGTCCGCCTCCCGGACGTAGCGCGAGACGGAGTAGTCCTCCGAGGGGTCTGCTATGTCTATCATGTGATGCGCAACACCCTGCATCTCGGCCTTTGTCACCTTTGCCGTTCCGATGTCCATGCCGCGGTATATCTGCATGGAGTCTGCCGAGACGACCTCGCCGCCGAGTTTTTTTGCGAGTTCGACGGAAAGAGCCGTTTTGCCCGTCGCCGTCGGGCCGGTTATAACAAGAATCTTTTCGGCCATATCACACTATCCTGCTGAAGAATTTATCGAGCTGCTTTTTCGTGAGCCGCGCGGAGACCGGCCGTCCGTGGGGGCAGTATCTGACCTCGCCGGAGGCGACCGCGCAGGCAACGCGCTCAAGCTCTGATATATCGTGCCGCCGCCCCGCCTTTATCGCCGCCTTGCAGGCTACGGTGTGCAGTATCTCGTCGCGCGCAGACTCTGCCGAGACTTTATCGCCGCCGCGCAGCTTTTCGCATATCTCCTCAAGCGCGGACGCGGCCTCGGAAACATCGACATCGTCCGGCACGGCGCGCACGGCGTAGGAGCTTTGGCCGAAGGGCTCGACCTCAAAGCCCATCTCGTCGAGAAGGGCGGAGTTTTTGTCCATGATCTCCGCGTCCTCTGCCGTCGGGCGGATTATGACCGGCGCAAGCAGCGTCTGGCTCATGATCTGCCGCTCCTGCGTTTTGAGACGGTCGAATATCATGCGCTCGTGCGCTGCGTGCTTGTCGATGAGCATGAGCTCGTCATCGATCTCGGCAATGATGTAGGTATCGAGCGCCTCGCCGATCACGCGGCAGGCCGGAGCACTGATTTTTTCAACATTTTCAACTGCTTTTTCAACATTTTCTCTCGCCGGAGGGGGCGAAAACGCGGGAAAAGCGTCGTTTTTCGGCGAAGCGCTCACTTTCGGGGCAAAATTCACTGCCGCAGCGGGCTTTTCGCGCTCTGCCGGTAGGGGTCTGTCATACTCGGTCGGAGCTCGGAAAACAGGCGCCGCTCTGCGTTCGGGCGCGGCGTTTTGAAACACAGCCTTGGCGCGGTATTCCTCGGCAGGCATGCTGCGGAAAAAGTCTGACTTCGGTTCGGAAACGGCCTTCTTCGTGCCCTCGGAGAGCCTTATTTCAAGAGGCTTCCGCTCCGCCTCAAGGCAGGCGCGCACCGTCTGATACACAAGGTCGAACACCTTTTTCTCGTCGGAAAACTTCACCTCGGTCTTTGCCGGGTGGACGTTCACGTCCACCGCGCCGCGCGAAAGCTCCAGATACAAAACGCAGGACGGAAATTTTCCCGTCAGGAGCGTATTTTTATACGCCTGCTCGACCGCCGCCTGAAGCAGCACGGACTTTATATATCTGCCGTTGCAGTAAAAATGCTGGTTTGCGCGGTTGCCGCGCCCGAAGGCGGGGGAGGACGTGAAGCCCGTGACGGACATGGCCTCGGTTTTGCCGGAAACGGGCAGCATGCCGTGCGCTGTCTCGCGCCCTAAAAGCGCGTACACGGCAGACTCCTCGCGTCCGTCGCCGGGGGTGAAGAAGACCTCCTCGCCGTCGCGCTTTAATCGCACCGAAACCTCGGGTCTGCCGAGAGAGCAGTGCATGGCGGCGGCTATGCAGGCCGACGCCTCCGAGCGGTCGGACTTTAAAAACTTGAGCCGTGCCGGGGTGTTGTGGAAGATATCGCGCACGATCATCGTCGTGCCCTCCGGGCAGCCGCAGGGCGACATGTCGACGATATCGCCGGCGCGAACCGTCACGCGCACGCCCTCCGGCGCGCCCTTTTCACGCGTTATGAGTTCAATATGGCTCACTGCGGCGATGGCGGCCAGCGCCTCGCCCCGAAAGCCCATCGTGCCGATGGCCTCAAGCCCCTTTTCGTCGTGCAGCTTGCTCGTCGCGTGCCGGGTGAAGGCTATGCCCGCATCCTCGGGGCTCATTCCGCAGCCGTCGTCGGATATTTTTATGTATGTCGCACCGCCGCTTTTGAACTCGACCGTCACTTTTTTCGCGCCCGCGTCAAAGGAGTTTTCCATGAGCTCCTTTATGACCGACGCGGGCCGCTCGACGACCTCGCCGGCGGCGATCATATCGGCCACCAGCGGCGGGAGAATGTTTATGCGTGTCATGTATGAACCTCGCTGATTGTTGATCGAAAGTATTATACATGATTTATGTTGAAAATTCCACTGAAAATATGTTAATATATATTGCATATTTATTTTTATAAGGAAACCGAAAAATGGCATACGAGAGAAAAGAGATAAGCATAGATTCCATCCGCCGTCAGGAGGATATCTGCCGAGATATATACGAAAAATTCGTCGCCGACAAGGCGCGCCCGCTTGCGATGGTCGACACCTACGGCTGCCAGCAGAACGAGGCCGACAGCGAGAAGCTGCGCGGCTATCTCGCCGAGATGGGCTACGCCTTCACGCAGGACGAGTTCGAGGCCGACGTCATCGTTGTGAACACCTGCGCGGTGCGCGAGCACGCGGAGATGCGCGTTCTCGGAAACGTCGGGCAGCTCAACCACAGCAAAAAGCAGCGCCCGGGGCAGATAATCGCCGTGTGCGGCTGCATGGTGCAGCAGGAGCACATGACAGAGAAGATAAAAAAGTCATACCCCGTGGTCGACCTCGTTTTCGGCCCGCACGAGCTGTGGCGCTTCCCTGAGCTGCTTTTAAAGACCATGACGGGTCACAAGCGTGTTTTCGCCGCCGAAAAGTGCGACGGCTATGTCGCCGAGGGCATGCCGTTAAAGCGCGACAGCAGCGTAAAGGCCTGGCTTTCCATCATGTACGGCTGCAACAATTTCTGTACCTACTGCGTCGTGCCCTATGTCCGCGGCAGGGAGCGCTCGCGCCGCCCGGAGGACATCGTTGCCGAGGCAAGGCAGCTTGTCGAAAGCGGCTGCAAGGACATTACGCTGCTCGGCCAGAACGTAAACTCCTACGGCAAGGATCTCGGCTCGGACGTCGATTTTGCCGACCTCATACGCATGATAAATGACATCCCCGGCGAGTTTCTCATCCGCTTCATGACAAGTCACCCCAAGGACGCGACGGAAAAGCTCTTCAAGACCATGGCCGAGTGCGAAAAGTGTGCGCACCAGCTGCATCTTCCCGTGCAGTCGGGCAATGACCGCGTGCTCAAGGCCATGAACCGCAGCTACACCGCCGAGAAATATCTTGAGCAGGTGCGCCTTGCGCGAAAATACATGCCCGACATCGTCCTGACGACGGATATAATCGTCGGCTTTCCCGGCGAGACGGACGAGGAGTTTGAGGACACGATAAGGCTCTGCGACGAGGTGCGCTATGACGCGATGTTCACCTTTATCTACTCAAAGCGCGTCGGCACCCCCGCGGCAAGCATGCCGGACGCGGCCACGCGCGAGGATAAGCAGCGCAGATTCGATAAGCTCCTTGAGGCGGCAAACCGCGTTTCCGCCGAAAAGCACGCAGAGTACATCGGCAAAACCGTGCGCGTTCTCGTCGATGGCGAGACCGGCAAGGCCGAATATAACCTCTCCTCGCGCACAAACGGCGGCAGGCTTGTGCATCTTTCGGGCGATAAGTCGCTCATCGGAAAATTCATAGACGTTAAAATAACATCGGGCAACACATGGGCGCTCTACGGAAAGGTCGAAGAAGAATGAAAAGTGAAAAACTCAAAAGATATCAGGTGACTCAGTCTCTGCGCTTTCCCTCGAACATAATGAAGGGGCTGTTCTACGCGGGGCTCGTTTTGCTGCCTCTCGGCGTTATCGTCGCGATCCTCGGCATATTCATCCCGGCGCTCGAGGGTCTGCGCGGCCTTGCGATCATCGTCGCGATACTTTCGGTCATATGGCTGTTTGCCGCAAAATTCATCTCCGAAACGAACTTCGGCCTTGCAAACGTGTCGTTCACAGAGCAGGGCGTCATCTTCCGCACCGGCGGCGCGGAGAGCGTTGAGCATCGTCTTTCGTGGAGCGACGCCGTCTGCTGCGGCATGATAAAAACGCGCCTTTCGTGGTGGTGCTATGTCTCCGACCACGAGCTTGCCGATAAGGAGAAAAAGGAGTTTCCCGAGTTTGTCGAAAAGGGCGTTTTCTACTTCAGCTACGCCGACAACACATGGGCCGAGCTCATGAAGTTCATGCCCGAAAAGCTCAAGGCGCAGATGAACGATGCCTGGAGCAAGGCTTTTTCGGTGGCGCATTGAGGCTGTACCGATACGGCGATTGCGTCCGTGCGCCTCTGAAAAAACGCCGCTAAAACCTATTTGGAGCATAGGAATGTCTTTTTGGAGCGGACGAAGGCGCATGAATCGGGTAAAATGCATATCGTAACCCCCATATGTATCTTCTTTGTCCGCAGGGCGGTCAGGTCTTCGCTCTGTGTGATGCCGGCTCCGCGCCCGACCGGCGCAGGGCCGAACCCTTCCCTTTACCTTAGCAAAGTTTATGTAGCAAGTTCTATACTCCTTTCGCCTTCGATTGACAAGAGCACATACGGTTTTGGCAGGCTCAAATGCGCCCATGCGGCGTTGAAGCCCTTGTGAATACGCCGGTATGCGCTGCGGACTTCGCCTTGCATGACCGTATTTGAGCTCTGTCAAAACTTCGAGGCACCTGCCAGCAAGCAATTTTCGAGTGATTTTCGGCTTTTCTCGATGCAGGTGGGCTGACGCCCACCCAAGAGAAAAAGGCGGAAAGCGCCGAAAATGGACGCTGACAGGCGTGTGTTCTCTTGTCAATCGAAGGCAATCTTCACTTTATGCACACTTTGCGGTAAAGCCCCGGATGATCTCCGGGGCTTTGCTATTGCTCCTGAATATGAAAAAAGCCACGGGTGGCCGTGGCTTTAATGCGTTTAAATCAGACCGTTGCCTCGGCGTTTGTTTTCTTCTCGGGTCTGACTATGGCTGCGAGACCGAAGGCGAGCAGACCGAAGATGACGGCCGGGAGTATCCAG
>CALBGG010000075.1 GCA_937893605.1 uncultured Clostridia bacterium | reverse complement strand
AGCTCCCCTGCTGCGCGGCAGTCTTTCCTCGGCAGCATAGTTTTTCGACAGTCTGAGGCTCATTGGTTCATTTAAGTTTTTCGTTGAGCTCGGCGAAAAATGCGCTGACAAAGGCGGCAAACTCCGCGGTTTCGGGGTGACCGTCCGCACTTTTGTTCCAGCACAGCGCGACCTCACCGTATTCATCGACATTTATATCTCGATACAGCTTTCCGACGGAGGCATCGAGCGTCACTATCTTGGGCATGTAGGCATAGCCGAGGCCGCCGAGCACGCCTTTGAATACGATATTTATATCGTTTGACTCGCACATTATTTGCGGCTTGAAGCCGTACTTTGCAAAAAACAGCTCTAAATTATTGCGCACACCCGCTCCGATGGGCGACGTTACAAGCGGCTTATCCCGAAGCTCGTTTATATCGACGACATCGCAGTCCAAAAGCGGATCGCCGGGCGGAAGGATAACTCCGGCATACTCACGGTAAACGGTCTTTTGATTTATATGCCGCAGCTCCGCGCCGTCAAGCGGCGGCGTGACAAGCGCAAAATCCACCGTGCCGTTTTCGACTGTGCGGATTATATCCTCTCGAAAGCCGTAGCTTATGCTGAGCTTACGCTCGGGAAAGCGCGCCTTATAAGCATATATCATGGCCGGCATATAGCCGCCGGCGTCGGTCATAAGGCGGACGGTATTCTGCCTTTCGCCGAGGAGCGCGCCGATATCATCATATATCTCGTCAACGCTTCGGAGTATTTCCTGCGATTTTTTCAGCAGATACTCGCCGCACTCGGTGAGCTCCACTCCCCTGCCCGAAGGCTCCAAAAGCGGAGCGCCGAGCTCGTTTTCAAGCTGCTTTATGATCTTTGTAAGAAACGGCTGCGATACTCCCAGCCTGTCGGCAGCGCGGGATATATGCCTCATCTGTGCCGCCATAGCGAAAAAGCGCAGGTCGCGAAGCTCCATAAAATCACCCTTTGAGCGTTATTTTATTAATTATAACACAGTTTAAAGGGAGTTTGAATACCTTTATTTAATAATATCGCTCTCTCTGCCGGGAGCCTTCATAAGCTCCTGCTTTGAGCCCATGAAAAGCTTATAAAACCACACGCCGGGCATAAACACGATATATACCCACAGGCAGGACAGGAACACGCGCAGACGGCTCGGCTCGGAGACCTTGACGGCGCGTGATTCGGTATAGACCATTTTGCCTATCTTATCCGGGCACGCGCTTTCGCACAGTCCGCAGCCGAGGCACTTATCGAGGTCGAGCTTACGCTTTCCGTTTTCGTCAAAGCTCATCGCTCCTACTGGGCAGGCCTTGACACATTTGCCGCAATGTGAGCACTTGTCCTCCTCAAACTTCGGCAGATACGGCCCGTTATAGTTGACAAACGGAACGTGATACTGCGTTTTGAGCGTAAGCGGCATGCAGCAGCAGGCGCAGCAGAAGCAGAGGTTGTCCTGATACGGCTGCACGCAGGACTCGACGACGGAGATAAGTCCCCGCTCGTGGCACATGTCCGCTACTTTAAGGCACTCCTCAACGCTAACAGGCCGCTCACCGGCTTTCTTTTTCATTTGGCCATAGAAATTCAGACCGAAGCAGGTATTGAGCGGATGATCGCAGTTTCCCCTGACCGAGCGGCACACGCAGGGCGACACGGCAATATCCGTTGTGTTTTTTATTATTTCCTTCGCCACCTCGATGGGGACAACGACGGAATTTGTGTGTATGTAGCGATAGTGCCACTCAAGCGCCTTGCGGATAAGCGGCCCGATCACGGGCTTTACGGCGAGCTTTCCCATCATGTATGAAAAGCGAACGACGTCAACGGTATTTTTAAGGTGCTTTTTCAGGAAATTGCGGCGGAAGCGCGCGTCGCTGTCATAGATGGTTATGCCCTCTATCTCGACCTTGCGCGATGTGTATCTGTTCTCTGTGCTCATGGTTTTTACCTCCCTGTGTTTTCGATCTGATAAAACCTTAGCACGAAGCCTCCGCAATTTCCAATACTTTGTTTTGTATGCTATGATAGCGCCGCCGGTTATGAAACCATAACCGGCGGCGTCTTATCTGCTACTTTCCTATTTTCTTTAGAAATCTTTTGAGCTTTTTAAGCTCAAGCTTCCAATAGATCGTGCGGACAAAGGGAAACACGGTCATCAGCGCCTTGCCGATGGCAAACAGCGGACAGGGAGAGACGCTCTTTTTTCCTTTTTCGATGCCGCGCACCATTTTTTTAGCGACTGTCGTGGGGCTCTGCACCGGGAAGGGCTTTTCAAACTGCACGCCGTCGGCGGCGACCTTGAAGAAGTTCGTGTCCGTCGCCACGGGATAAAGGCAGGTAAACTTCATGTTGTCCGGTTTTTCAAGGCGTATCGCCTGCTGGAAGCCCTCAAGGCCGAACTTTGACGCGCTGTATATCGCGTAACCCGGCATGGCCATCTGGCCGATGGCGCTTATTGTGAACGCAAGGTGGCCTTCTCTGCCGTTTAAATGCCTGAGATATTTTGAATATGTATATATCGGCGAGATAGTGTTGGTATCGAACATTTTCTTTACCCTGTCCCAATCGGCGTAGTCATAGGACTCATAGTACGGAAAGCCCGCGTTTGCGTAGAAGATATCTATCTTGCCGAAGGCAGCCTCGGCGACAGAAAAGAGTTTATCTATGCCCTCCCTGCTGCTGCAGTCTATGTTAACGGGGATAACGTTCGACCCGAAGTCGAAAAGCCGTTCCTTCGCGTGGCGCGAAACGGCCAGAATGATATTTCCCTTGCCCTTGGCCAGTATTTTGAGAACCTCAAGGCCTATGCCGCTCGACGCGCCGGTGAGTACGATCTTTTTATTTTCAATCATGTCAGCTTCTCCTCATTTTATATTCATTGCCGCGTCAAACGCGCTGTGGCACGCGTCGGCTATCGTGCCGCTCGCGCTCGCGTCGCCTACCGTGACAGCGTTCACTCCAAGCTCCCTGAGCTCTCCGAGGAGTCCGTTTACAGGCCTTACGCCGAGTGAGAGAACGACGGCATCTGCCGGAACGCTGCCCTTTGCGCCTGTCTTTGCGTCCTCCGTGAGCACTCTGCCGTTCTCTATGCCGATAAGCTTTGTCGAAACCATAAATTTTGTTCCGAAGGGCTTTATGCGCTCCAGCTCATCGTCAACGAGCTGGAACCACGCTCCGGGCGCTGTCTCGGGCGCCATTTCGATTACCGTCACCTCGCAGCCGGAGTCGTTCAAAAACTCCGTGACCTCAAGGCCGGTTATGCCCGAGCCTACGACCACGACGCGCTTGTTTTCTATTTTCTTTTCTCCGTTTATGATATCCGTCGCAAGGCAGACGTTTTCGCCGTCGATACCCGGAATCGACTTCGGGCGCAGCGGTGTGCCTCCCGTCGCAACGATGACGGCAAAGGGCTTTTCTTCGGCTATCTCCCGTGCGCTTTTCTCCGTGCCGAGCTCGATTTTTGCACCGTCTTTCTGTGCGTTTGTCATAAGATCCTCGATGCACCAGTAGAGCTTATCCTTCAGGTGGCAGGCCGCGGCGGATATGACCTGACCGCCCGGCTTTTCGGCTTTTTCGTAAACGGTCACGTCAAAGCCGCGGCGTGCGAGCGTCTGCGCGGCGGTAAGGCCTGCAGGCCCCGCTCCGACAACTATGACCTTTCTTCCCTCGCCGTCACGCGGCTGGTTAAAATATGCCTTTTCCCTGCCGACGGACATATTGAGGGCACAATATGTAGGTTCTCCCTTCGGACCGTTTTCCATAAGCTTAAACAAACAGTTGCAGCAGCCTATGCACCGTCTTATCTCACTTACTCTGCCCTCTTCCACTTTTTTCACCCAATGAGGATCGCAGATAAAGCAGCGAGCCGAACCCATAAAGTCCTGGTAACCGTCTTTAATCTGGCGTTCAGCCTGCTCGGGGGAACGTATGACATTGGCTGCAATAACGGGAACGCTAACGACGCTTTTAATCTCTTTCGCAAGGTATGCACGCCAGCCTTCTTTAAATGATGTAGGCTCTGCCCAGTAGTTGAATGCGTCATAGCAGGCGCTGGTGACGTTTATCGCGTCAACTCCGAGCTCCTCGAGGCGCATGGCGATGCGCTTTCCCGTCTCGATATCGTAGCCCTTGCCGGGGAAGCCTATACGGTCATACATTTCGTCGGCCGTCAGGCGCACGATAAGCGGATAGTCTTTCCCGCAGCGGTCGCGTATGCCGTCGATTATCTCGGCAACAAAGCGCATACGGTTTTCAAAGCTGCCGCCGTATTCGTCGGTTCGCTTGTTTGTGTTGGGAGATAAAAACTGCTGGATCAGATAGCCGTGGCCGCCGTGCAGCTCGACGGCATCCACTCCGGCTTTTTTGCACCTCTCGGCGGCATCTATAAAGTCCTGTTGAAGCTTTTTTATTTCCCGCCTGCTCATTGCGTGCATTCTCGAACCGCCGTGATAGCTGCACTCGACCTTTGACGGAGCCTGAACCGACTGTGATATTTTATAATTGAACTCAAGGTTCATAAGCACAGGAGCTGCCTTAAACATTACCTTTGCAAATTCCGGTTTTCTGTTAGTGATGGGAATGACCAGCGGCAGACTGTTCAAAGCGCTCCCATATCCCTGGCGACCAGGATGGTGCAGCTGAATACAGAGCTTGGCTCCGTGGCGATGTATGCGCTCGGCAAACTCGTGCATGGGCGCAATGTGGTAATCATGGCTCATGGCAAGCTGCGTAAACGAAAAAGTGCCGCGAGTATCGTTTACTCTTGTAACACCCGGCATTATCAGACCTACCCCGCCTTTCGCTCTCTCCTCGAAATAATCCATGAGCATCTCGGTCGGTTTACCGTTTGTCTGTCCCATGCTCACCTCCGCGGCGGTCATGACCGTGCGGTTTTTCACCGTCATCGTGCCGATCTTCATCGGCGACAGCAGCATTTCATAGCTCATTGTCCTTCTCTCCTTTTATCGCACAAATTCAGTTATTTTGTTCATTCTATTAAGATAATAAAATCACAATGCCTTCGAAGTCAAGAAAGCCTTGATAATTCTATGTTTTCCCCAATTTGGGGTGGGCATTTCTGACGACCGATACGGATATCTGTTTGACAATCCCGACGTCATATGTTAATGTGTATAATATATTTGGACACATGTATGAAAGGTGAGCAAATGTCGATCTTAAGTTCAAAGAACACCGATGCCATAGTCGCAGCCGCCCTGGAGCTTTTCAAAACGCAGGGCTATGCCGCCGTTTCGGTAAGCGATATCTGCCGTGCGGCGAACGTGCCCCGCTCGTCATTTTACAGCATCTTTTCCGGCAAGGACGAGATAATAACGCATATCTTACGCAGCTTAAAGGGCAATCAGCAGTCTATGGTCACCGAGTTTTTGAGCGCAGAGAACGACCTTGACCGCATTTGGGCTCTGTACGACCGCTATCTCAGCCTCGCCATGGACTTCGGCCCGGAGCTCACGGGAGCGCTGCTCTCACTGGAGCTGCAAAAGCCTGTGGGGCTTTTCGGGCTGTATAATTCCTTCAACGAGTGGTTTGCCCTTCTCATAGCAAGCTGCCAGCGTCAGGGGCTTATTCGCAACAATAACAGCCCAGAGGACATAGTCGCTCTGGGCATCCGCATCGCCATCGGCGCGGCCTACGAATGGTGCCTCACGGGCGGCAGCTTCGATCTGCGTAAGGTCGCGATAAGCGAGCATGAGACTCTATACGACGTTCCGCCCGAGTTTCGTCGGAAAACGACAAGGACATAATTGTATAATCGTAACGAGAGCACAAATTATGCACAATTATCATCTTAAATAACTGGTCATTTTGCCGTTTTTAAACTTTTTGTATGAATACCGTTGCAAGTGCTGTAATAATTCTGTATAATATTTGTTGACATATTGACACCGTGACTTCTGTCAATGGAGCAAGGAGGAACATAATGAAAAAACGCATTATCAGCTTGGTAATGGTTCTGGCGCTCGTGTTCACGATGCTGCCCATTTACGCCATTGCCGACGAAGGCACTGACACCCCCGATGTTGACACATCGGTCGGCCAGGACATAAACATTGATGAAATAATCGCTCAGATCAAGACGATCATCGGCGGCAGCAGCACCGGCGATCTCAGCGATATTCTTAAAGATCTCAATGCCGATCAGATTGCTCAGATCATCAAAAAGCTCGGTGAAAGCAATGAGTCTGTAAAAGCTATTCTCGATAAGCTTGCCGAGATAAAGAACAATGAAGAGCTTACCGAGATCATCAATACCGTCATAACAAGCGGCGGCAATATCGATATAAGTGAAATTCTCGGCAGTCTGACAGATGAGCAGATCAAAGAAATAATCAGCAAGATCGCTGAGATCAATCCCGACATAGCCGACATTATCGACAAGGAAGGTATTGATAATATCGTTGCCGCTATCAAGGGTCTCGTCAGCGGTGACGGCAGCATTAAGCTCCCCGAGCTTACCCCCGATCAGATCGCTGAGATCATCGGCACGATCACCGGCGGCGACACCGGCAGCATCGGTGAAATACTCGGCAAGCTTGATAAGGACAAGCTTACCGATGTGATAAATAATCTTATAAAAGACGGCACCATAAATATCGACGATCTCAAGGAGCTCATTCCCGAGCTCGGAGATGAAGATCTCTCTGCAATAATCGCCGAAGTCATCGCTTCCATCGGCGGCGACAGCAGCATAACCGATAAGATCCCCACGGAGCAGCTCGTTGCGATTATAAAGGGTCTCATTAACGGCGAAGATATCGGCAGCCTTCTTCCCGACCTCTCCGATGAAGATATATCCGCAATAATCGCCTCCATCATCGAGCAGCTCGGCGGCGGCAGCATCGACATCGGCAGTATCCCCACCGACCAGCTCATCGAGATCATCAAGGGGCTCATTAACGGCGACGTTGACATCGGCGACCTCGTAAACGGTCTGGACAAGGATAAGCTCCTTGAGGTAATCAAGGGTCTTGTCGGTGATAACGACACCATTGCATCCATCCTCGAGAAGCTCGATCCCGACAAGCTTGCCGAGATCATCAAGGCGCTTATCGACGGCGACGTCGATATCAGCGGCATCGTGAAAAATCTCGACGCCTACACCCTGCTCAAGCTTATCGCAGGCCTCGTCGGCAGCGAGCTTGATGTTACCGGCCCCAATGACGTGACCGTCGACGAGGGCAAGGACGCAGCTTTCAGCGTCAAGGTAAACACCTCGGGAACCTATAAGTACCTGTGGATCGAGCCCAGCACCGTCAAGAGCATCGACCTCGGCGGCATCGATCTTTCCGGCAGCAAGCTGGAGCTTGGAATGAAGCTTATTGCAGCACTCAAGAAGGTCGCACTGAGCACCAGCGATACGCTCACCATCGCAAAGACCACCGCGGACGACAACGGCAGAGCCTTCGCCTGCATGATCTACAATATAGATATCAAGTCTCTCTCGAACATCACCCTGTTTGTCACCGACGAGGCAAAGCTTACCGTTACCCCGGCTGCTCCGCACGAGCACATCAAGGTTATCGACACTCCGGCAATCAAGCCTACCTGCACCGAGCCAGGCCGCACCGAGGGCAGCCACTGCAGCGAATGCGGCGAGATCCTCAGCAAGTCCGAGGTTATCCCAGCGACCGGTCACAAAATGGTATACAAGGTCTGCTCTGTCTGTGGCTATGAGGATCCATTCCCCTTCGTCGACGTAGCTAAGACCGACTGGTACTACAGCAATATCAAGTACGTTTGGCAGCATGACATCATGAACGGCATCTCCGACACGAAGTTTGCTCCCGAAACCAGCATGACCCGCGCAATGTTCGTCACCGTTCTGTACCGTCTGGAGGGCTCACCGTCCGTTGAAGGCCTGGCAACGCCTCCGTTTACCGATATCGGCGCCAGCAACTTCAGCTGGGCATATAACGCCATCGTTTGGGCCTACAACACCGGTGTCACTAAGGGCACCAGCACAACGACCTTCACTCCCGGCGCAGCTATAAGCCGCCAGGAGATCGTCACTATGCTCTATCGCTACGCAGGCTCACCCGCGGTCAGCGGTTCGCTCATCTTCGGCGATTCCTCCGCTATCAGCGACTGGGCGCGCAGCGCAGTCCAGTGGGCAAGCTCGATCGGCGTTATCACCGGCTATCCCAACGGCAACTTCGGTCCTGTAGATGCGACGACCCGCGGCCAAATGGCGGCAATAGTTCATCGCTACATGCAGCTGACCAGCGTCCTGTAAATCACAGCAAAAATATGGTTGAGGACTCCTGTTCATATGAACAGGAGTCCTCCAGCTTGTCAAAAAGCCTGATAACTCAGACATTTTTGAAGGCTATAATCTGATTTCGAGCGGAGCCTTTTCTCGCTGCCCATCGAACTCCCCCGCTGCGCGGATATTTTTCCTCCGCAGCAAAGGTTTTTTGACAGATTGAATCCGGCACAAAAGTGCCGGATTTTTTGCGCCGATTTCAGTTGTAAATGACAGTGGCGAGGAGCACGACGGGCTCGTCGTGCTTTATTCATATCACTCCTGCATCAAATATTTTCCCTTCATCGGCAGTTGTGTTATATGTATTAACATTTGTGCCGAAAAAATTGTGCGGAAACGCTTCATTCATTTTCTGAATTTTATCAAATCCCGAAAGAATTTCCGCATTTTTACTTAACTCGCAAAATCTTTAGTCATAATTCGATGTTTGCATAAATCATATAAATTCAACTGTTCTTTGTGCCGAAACAGCGGTATATCGGCATGGAGGCCAGGCCGGCCTCCTTAGCGATGCGGTTAACGCTCGTGACAGCGACCCCCGCGTCGATAAAAAGCTCCTTAGCCGCCTCAATGACGCGCTGCCTGTTTTTATCCCTTATCTGCTGCTTTGACATGCTTTCAGTATCTCCACCGCCGCGCGCGCCGCCGCACCTGCATCCTCGGTGTAAACATCCGCGCCGATCTCGTCGCAGAAGCTCTGGCTTATGGGTGCACCGCCGACAAATATTCTGACCTTATCGCGTATACCCTTTTCCTCTGCAAGCGAAACGACTCTGCGCATTTCGTTCATCGTCGTTGTAAGCAGCGCAGAGCACGCAATGATGCCGCAGTCATGCTCTACGGCAGTCTCGATAAACTGCTCGGCCGAGACATCCGTTCCGAGATCATACACCTCGATGCCGCTGCCCTCCATCATGATCTTGACTAGATTCTTGCCGATATCGTGCATATCTCCGCGCACAGTTCCGATAACGGCGCTGCCGATGGAAGCACTCTGTCCTCCCTTGCCCGCCATATGCGGCTTTAAAAGCGCTGTGGCGGCCGACATGCAGCGAGCCGCTATCAGCATTTCCGGAACGAAAACGCGGTTTGCCGAAAAATCGTCGCCGAGCCTGTTCATGCCCTTTACAAGGCCGCCGGATAGTATATCCTGCGCGGAAAGCCCATCGTCGAGCGCCTCCTGACACAGATTGAGAAGCTTTTTCTGCTGGCCGCGGCAGAGCGCGGCACTTATGCGATCGAGCACACTGTCGCCCACAGGCTCATCGGAAGCCGGCAGCTTTGCCTCCTCTGCCGCTGTTTTCTCACCGAGGACGCGGCGAGGGATCGGCGGCAGGTCAAAGACCGGCACATGCAAAAGCGCGTTATATTCATCTATCGCCTGATTTATATACCGATCGACATGCGGATATACAGTCCCCGGAACGCCGTAGGTGATGGACGGGATGAAATATCCTCCGGGACAGCATTCCTTGAGCGTTTTGCGTGCGTAAGCGAGTATCTCCTCGCCGCTTGCGTCGCTCCTGTCTATCGCGGCACCCATGCCGCCCATGAGAACGAGCTTGCCCTTGAGATGGCGCTGCAATGCCGGGATATCGTTCTCCGGCAGAGTTCCCTGCCAGACCTGAATTCCGATCTCGGCCATATCGTCGACTATCGGAACAAGGTAGGAGTCGGCGTGGTGGACGGCTATGCAGCCGTGCGAACGGATATAGCCGTAAAAGCGGCGGTAGGGCTCCTTGAAAAACTCACGCCACATATCCGGCTTCATGAACAGCGCATCCCTTGTGCCCCAGTCGTCGTGCGAGAATATGACGTCCGGCCGGAGATTATCAATGAGCATCTTCACATAGCGCAGGCGGTACTCGGTGATGTACTCGATAAGCTCGTGCATCTCATCCGGGTGCTCATACAGGTTTGTGAGCGTCGGCTCAAAGCCCATTAGGAAGTGACACTGCTCGAATATGCCCGTGCCCATGAAGCCCGCGACGAGCTGCTCATTACCGGCGGCCTCGTGCGCTTTTTTGCGGCACTCCTCCCAGCCCTCGGTACAGCTGCCCTCAATGTCCGGAGCGTGCACGGTCTCGCGCCAGCGCGTTATATCTCTGCACACGGCAAGCTCTCCGTGGTTTAAGGGCATCGCGCCGGGTGCATCCTCGGGAAAGCTTATAGTCGTGCCCCAGCGGTCGACGCTCACTGTGCCGCGCTTGCGGTTACCCTTGAGATATGTGTTTATCGGGTCATAAAGGCACATGTGCAGCGCCTCGTACTGCTTTAACTGACGCTCGGGCTGAGCATCGGGTTTGAGCATCTCCAGAAAAATTTCTTTTGCGGTCTGCATGGCATTTCACTCCTCAGAATACAGCAGGCACGAGGTGTAGGTCATCGTGCGCGGTCCGTAGTTATATCCGAGCCCCGAACGGGCGCAAATATCGCTCACGAAAAGGCCGAAGGCTTCCATCGACGAAAGCTTTTTTGACGGATAACGGCAGGGCTTATCCGGATAGGTGCATTTTTTGCATATCGTGCAGCAGCCGGCCGTCAGCGGAAGGCAGTCGGGGCATAGCATCCGCGCCTGGCGGGCAAAGCTTAAAAAATTTTTCTTGTGCTCCCCGGCGATAGCCTGCATACCGTCATAGTCAAACTCATCCGTGAGCTCTCCCGTAGTCTGCACGAGCAGGCACTTATTATATTGAGCGATGCGGCGCTTTGCGTGCTCTATGCTGCCGCAGGCAGGCGGGCAGGCCCAGTTAGTGTTCCATTTTCCGCATCTGCCGGAGGCGCACATTTTGCGCACAGCCTCCAGCGGATTGAGCGCCGACATATCGGCAAATCCTATGTGCGTAAAGCCGTTTTCCCTCGCCAGCGTAAGAATATCCGTCATATGCTCTCAGCCTCTTGACAAAGCATGAAGTTACTGCTAAAAATTATATGTAATGTATCATATTATATTAAGGGGTGATGTCCGTGTCAAGCATTCGAGTGCTGCTCGGCGGCAAAAGTTTTGAGCTTGAAACCGAAGGCGGCGAAACTCTGCTTGAGGCGCTGCGGCGCAGCGGCTTCACCCTCCCGGCCGCCTGCGGCGGCAGAGGCAAATGCGGCAAATGCCGGGTTATGATAAACGGAAGCGTGCGCCTTGCCTGCCGTGCCGCCGTAAGCAACGGCGATGAGGTCGTGCTGCCCGAAAGCACGTGCGGCAGGATTCTCACTGAAACGCCCAAAATATTGCATGTAAAGGGTGGGCTTTCCGGCTGCGCCGCCGCTGTTGACCTCGGCACGACTACCGTGGCCGTGCGGCTGTACGACCTTGAAACCGGCCGCGAGGCAGCCACCTCGAGCGCGTGGAACGCGCAGGCGGCCTACGGAGGTGACGTGATAAGCCGCATAAAACACACGATGGACGCCGCTGGCGGGCTCGACGAACTGTCAAGAGTCATACGGTCGCAGGTTGAGGATATGATAAGCTCGGCGCTCGACCGCTGCGGCAGAGACAAAAGCGAGCTGCGGCACAGCGTTCTGGCAGGAAACACCGTCATGCAGCACATATTCGCGCATTTCCCCGTGCAGAGCATAGCAGTCGCACCGTTTGAGCCGTACACACTGTTTGACGGCGAGCTTGACGATGCGCTCCTCGGAGCGCCGCTTTATTACGCTCCCTGCGTTGCAGGCTACGTCGGCGGAGATATCACCGCCGGGCTTCTGGCATCGGGTCTCAGCGAAAAGAACGGAAGATACCTGTTTTTAGACATCGGTACGAACGGCGAGATGGCTCTCGGCGGCAAGGACGGCTTTCGCTGCTGCGCCGTTGCATCGGGTCCGGCATTTGAGGGCGCGGGTATAAGCTGCGGCATGGCTGCAGTTGACGGAGCGGTAAGCCACGTGCGATTCAGCGGCGGATTTTTATACGACGTTATCGGAAATGTTCCCCCACGCGGGATGTGCGGCTCGGGTCTTATCGACCTGATAGCGGTGCTTATTGAGCTCGGCTGCATCGATGAGGGCGGCAGGCTTCTTCCCCCGGACGATGTGCCGGAAACGATGCGGCGGTATTTAACACGCGACGATGACGGAAACGGTTTTTTTCACCTGACGCGCGAGATATATCTCACGGCGCAGGATGTGCGCAATCTTCAGCTTGCAAAGGCCGCCGTTGCGGCAGGTATAAGCGTTCTGCTGGATGCCGAGGGCATGACCGCCGAAAGGCTCGACGGAGTGTATCTCGCAGGCGGCTTCGGGAGCTATCTCGATGCCAGAAGCGCGGTAAAGATCGGCATGCTGCCTTTCATTTCACCCGATAAGCTTCGCAATCCGGGCAACACGGCGCTTGCAGGAGCGTCCGTGATGGCGCTTGACACGGAAAAGATAGCATGTGCGCGAAGGATCGCGCAGTGCTGTGATTACATAGAGCTTTCCGGCCGCGCGGATTTTGCCGGCGCATTTGCCGAAAACATTGCATTTTAAATTTACGGAGGTCATTTTAATGCAGATGCGTTTTCCGCTTATTCTTGACGGTGCAACGGGCACAGAGCTGCAAAAGCGCGGCTACACGGGCGACATGAGCGCCGAGCAGTGGGTGCTCGAAAATCCACACAGTATAATTGAAATCCAGCGCGGCTATGTCGAGGCCGGCAGCAATGTTTTATACTCGCCGAGCTTCGGCGCAAACAGGCGCAAGCTCGAAGAGCACGGCATTTTCAACAAAACCGAGGAATATAATCTTCGTCTTGCGGAGCTTTCCGAAAAAGCAGCAGACGGCAAGGCATGGGTAGCGGGCGATATCTCTCCCACCGGCATGTTCCTCAGTCCCCTCGGCGAGGCCTCATTCGAGGAGCTTGTGGATATATACACAGAGCAGGCGACGGGGCTCGAAAAGGCAGGAGTCGACCTGTTCGTCATCGAGACGATGATGACGCTGTCGGATGCGCGCGCTGCTGTTCTGGCCGTGCGCAGCGTCAGCGATAAGCCCATATTCGTGACTTTCACCTGCGACGAATCCGGCCGCTGCCTCTCGGGCACGGACGTGACGGCGGCTCTCGTAGTTTTGCAGGGCATGGGCATAAGCGCCTTCGGCCTCAACTGCTCGACAGGGCCGGAGCAGATGCTCGCGCAGCTTAAGCGTCTGCACAAGTTTGCGCGCGTTCCGCTCATAGCCAAGCCCAACGCGGGCATGCCGCAGATAGTCGACGGCAAAACGGTGTACGATTGCCCGCCGGATGAGTTTACCGCATTCGTACAGCCCATGCTCGACGTCGGAGTCGCCATATTCGGAGGCTGCTGCGGCACGACGAGCGAGCACATCGCGGCGCTCAGCCGTGCCCTCAAGGGCGCGAAATTTGCCCGTCCCGCGCCGGAGCACAGCGATATGCTCCCCGCCTCCACGGAAAAAGAGCCCATGTTCCTCCCTGTCGACGCAAAGCACGGCAAGGTGCTTTGCGTGACAAATGAGTTTGAGGACAATCTCGCGGATGAGCTTGATTCCGACGACGTTATGATCGCCGTCAGGCTCTCCGACTGGGATGACGTCGATACCTTTGCCGACTGCCAGTATATGATAAGCAAGCCTCTTTGCATAGTCTGCGACGATGCCGATGTTCTCGAATCGGCGCTGCGCGTCTATCAGGGCAGAGCCCTGTACGAGGGCTCGCTTTCCGAAAAAGCTCTCCTTCCCCTGTGCGATAAATACGGGCTTATAATTTGATTTGTCGGCATGAAAAAAGCACCGCGAGCGGTGCTTTTTTCATGCTATTTCTTCTTCCGTATCCTCATCCTCGGAAAGGCTGAGGTAGCGATCCTCGCACACTACCATGGAGTAGGCCGCGGCGGCAAGGATTATATTGACCCACGCGCCCTGAACGCCCATGAACCTCACGGCAAAGAAGCCTGTTGCTGCACCGAAGTGGAAAGCAAGCAGCGTGAAGACATAGAACTTCACCTTTTTAAAATGCACTCTGTCGCCGTCGGTTATGTACTGCGCCAGGGCAAGCGAGGCCTGCTTTGTGTTGTTGGTGGAGAATATGGTCGAGCTGACAAAGCCCTTCGCGCCGGAGAATGTGCTCCACTGTACGCTCATTGCGAAAAATATCGGGTAAAGCGCAAGGATAACATTCGCGTCGGCAGGGATAAAGCACAGCGCAACGCAGGCAAGCGCATCAATAACAGGCGCGGCCCTGCGCATATCTATTCCGAAAAAGTGCGGCAAAAGCACGGTCATCATCGTGCCCGCGACGTACAAAACGAGCGCTCCGAGATGCAGCAGCACGGCTATTCCGTCGCCGCGCAGAGCATTTATCGTCAGCTCCAGCAAATTCATAGTCTGTGCGCTGGCAAGGATACCGCTGCGGCACAGTATTGCATACGCGCCGAAAAATCCGCCGACGGAGGCAAACGACAAATGCCTGTACAGATCGACATTTTCATTGACAAACAATAATATCGCCCGGTTTCAATCAATATCGTTCCAAACGAACAGAAGTAAGTATAGCACAAATCATTTTTTCTGCAAGGCTTTTTATTGCCAGGGAAAACATCTTGTGATAAACTGTTGAAATCATTGCGAGGTGATACTGTGTACGAGCTGATTCAGGTTTCAGATAATTCATATTATGTTAACTGCCCTGCCAAGATCGGCATTTACCGATGTGAGGATACGGGCGTTTATCTCATAGACAGCGGCAACGACAAGGAGGCCGGACGCAAGGTGCGGCAGATACTTGACAAAAACGGCTGGACGCTGCGTGCGATACTCATAACGCACTCAAACGCCGATCACATCGGCGGCTGCAAGTATCTTCAGGCTCAGACCGGCTGCGAGATCTACGCCCCCGGCATCGAGTGCGACTTTACACGGCACACTCTGCTCGAGCCATCGTTTTTATACGGCGGCTATCCCCCTAAAGC
>CALBGG010000074.1 GCA_937893605.1 uncultured Clostridia bacterium | reverse complement strand
CGGCGCGCTTTGATCTGCCGGATGTGGTGCCCGTATTCCTTGTTGATTTTGAACTGAATATTTTTATGGAAGCTTCCTTCTTTCTGTTTATGCTGACACTTTGACGTTTAAGCTTTAAAAATGTTTCTTATTTAAAAGCCCTCAAACAGATTTATCTGCGAGCTCTCCGGCATTTCGCCGAACGCACCCATGCGGCGCAGGATCTCGAGGTGAGTTGTACTGACCTTGGGACAGGCCGCGCTGACTTCCTCAACAGATATGTAGGTCTGTCCGTTTTTGGTACAGTTTTCAAGATCTATCGCCGCCGTCTCGCCAAGTCCGGCTATCGCCACAAATGGCGGGCGCAGTCTGCCGTCTTCGGTGATCTTGAACTTCGTAGCGCTTGACTCATAAAGGCCGATCGGCGCAAAATCAAAGCCTCGCATGTAAAATTCATATACCGATTCAAGAGTTGTGAGTATGCTGTCCTCGTTGGCGGTGGCATCATCCTTCTGGCGCAGATCATATATCTTACGGCGCACCTCATCGACCCCGGCAGTCATCATTTCCGCGTCAAAGCTGTTTTTCTGACTGCGGCGGTAGAAATACGCGCTGTAAAATGCCAAAGGCTCGTGCACCTTGAACCACGCTATTCGGAACGCCATCATGACATAGGCAACGGCGTGCGCCTTCGGGAAAAGATAGGCGATCTTGCGGCAGGACTCAATGTACCAGTCGGGCACGTCGAGCGTGCGCATCTGCGCCTCGGCGTCTCCGGGGAACTCGCCGCTTTTTTTGACCTTGCCCTTTCGCACCGCCTCCATGGTCTTGAACGCGAGCGAGGGCTCCATTCCCTTTTGGATCAGATAGAGCATTATATCGTCTCGGCAGCCGACGGTCTCGTTGACCGTTGCGATGCCGTTAACGATAAGATCACGGATATTGCCAGCCCAGACGTCGGTACCGTGCGAGAAGCCGGAAAGACGAACGAGCGTATCAAACTGCGTCGGCTGCGTATCGACAAGCATCTGGCGCGTAAAGCCGGTGCCGAACTCCGGGATTCCGATGCTTCCGGTCTTTCCGATGATATCGTCGTCATCCGGAAGTCCCAAAACTGTCGGCGTTGTGAATATCTTCATCGTATCCGGGTCTGACAGGAGTATCTCTCGGGCGTTTACGCCGGTAGCATCTTCAAGCATGCGTATCATCGTAGGATCATCGTGACCCAGCTCATCAAGCTTTAAGAGGTTCGACTCCATGCAGTGATACTCAAAATGCGTCGTGACTATGCCGCTCTTTGGATCATCCGCCGGATGCTGAACGGGGCAGAAATCGGTTACATCCATATCCTGCGGTATGACGACAAGGCCTCCGGGGTGCTGACCCGTTGTGCGCTTAACGCCGACAAGCCCCTTCGCAAGGCGGTTTTCCTCTACCTTAGTGACCTTGATATTTCGTTCCTCAAGGTATTTTTTTACGTAGCCGTAAGCGGTCTTTTCGGCAAGAGTGCCTATAGTTCCGGCACGGAAAACATGATCGGAACCGAAAAGCTCTTCTGTGTACTTGTGCGCCTGAGCCTGATACTCGCCGGAGAAGTTAAGGTCGATATCCGGCGTTTTTTCATTGCCCGGGAAGCCGAGAAATGTCTCGAACGGGATATCAAAGCCGTCCTGCCGCATGAGAATTCCGCACTCGGGGCAGTTTTTCGGAGGCATGTCCGCGCCGCAGCCGTATGAGCCGTCGGTTATGAACTCCGAGTGCTTGCACTTGGGGCAAACATAGTGCGGCGGCAGAGAATTGACCTCTGTGATGCCGGACATATACGCAACGATTGACGAGCCGACAGAGCCTCGTGAGCCGACAAGATAGCCGTGCTCAAGCGAATTCTGCACAAGCTTTTGTGCCGACATGTAAATAACATCGTAGTTATGGTCAAGTATCGTCGTAAGCTCCGTATCGACACGGGACTTTACGATCTCCGGCGGGTTTTCGCCGTAGATCTCCGTCATCTTGCCGTAAACCAGGTCGCGCAGGTCGCGGGCCGAGTTTTCGATCTTCGGCGGATACAGATCCTTGGGAAGCAGCTCAATATCATCGACCATATCCGCAATGGCGCGCGGATTTTTGATAACGACCTCACGCGCGACCTCATCGCCGAGATAGTCAAATTCCTCAAGCATCTCGTCTGTCGTGCGGAAGAATATCGGGCAGCCGCGGTCGGCGTCTGAAAACTTCTTTGCCGCCTGTAGTATCTTGCGGTACTGCTCATCCTCGGCATCGAGAAAATGTACGTCGCTGGCCGCGATAACGGGCTTACCCAGCTGACGGCCGATATCGAGTATTCGGCGGTTATAGTCCTGCAAAACGGTGATATCGCTGACAACGCCGTTATCGACGAGAAATCCGTTGTTGCCCAGGGGCTGAATTTCAAGATAATCATAGAACGACGCTATGCGCCTGAGCTCGGAATCACTCGCACCGTGCATAACTGCGCCGTACAGCTCGCCCATTCCGCAGGCAGAGCCTATAAGCAGTCCCTCGCGGTGCTTTATCAGCAGGCTTTTAGGCATGGTCGGGGTCTTGTAGAAATATTTAAGATATGACTGCGACACGAGCTCATAAAGGTTTTTAAGCCCTGTCTTGTTCTTCACGAGCAGTATCATGTGCCTTGACTTCGTGTGATCCGCAGGCTTTATGCGGGCATAGACCTCCTGAATGTCGTTTACGGTCTTTGCTCCCTGTTGAGCGAGCATGGGGAGGAATCTTCCCATTATACGCGCAACGACGAGCGCATCGTCCGAGGCGCGGTGGTGGTTAAACTCCGGCAGGCTCAGGCGGTTTGACACGATATCGAGCTTATGGCGCTTTAAGTCCGGTAAAAGCGCGTGAGACAGCGCAAGAGTGTCAAGATATACAGGCTCAAACTCAATGCCGCTGCGGGCTGCCGCTGCGGACATGAAGCCTGTATCAAAATCCGCGTTATGCGCAACGATTGGTCTGTCGCCGACAAACTCCAAAAAGCTCTTCATTGCCTCGGCCTCGCTCGGTGCGCCCTTTACGTCGCGGTCTGTTATGCCGGTCAGCTGCGTTATCTCGGCCGGGATATGCATACCGGGGTCAACAAAGGTGTTGAACGTCTCTTTGATCTCGCCGCCTGCGTAGATGACGGCGCCGATCTCGGTCATGCGATCCGAGCCCGCGTTAAGACCTGTGGTCTCGATATCGAAGGCTACCATCTCGTCGTTCATATCCCTGTCGCTGCTGCCGTGCACGGCGAGGCTGCCGTCCATATCGTTTACAAAATAGCACTCGCAGCCGTAGATTATCTTAACGCCGTGCTTTTTCCCGGCCTTCCACATATCGGGGAAGGCCTGCAAAACGCCGTGGTCTGTCACAGCGATGGCAGGATGTCCCCAATAGGCTGCACGCTTTACGATGGCGGCGGGGTCGGTGAGCGCATCCAGAGCCGAAAAACGGGTATGCATATGCAGCTCCACGCGCTTTTCCTCGGCGTTATCGGGACGTATGTGCTTTTTGCCGACTACGATATCCTTCGGCTCAAGGACTATATCCTCATCATAGCGGCTGTAGGTCACAAAACCGTTAATTATGAGGTGATCGCCGACGTTTATCTTATTTATTATTGACTGATCATCCTCAGCTCTCAGGAATTTTATTACTCTTATAGAGCCTGTGAGATCTGTTATATCAAAGCTGAGCATTGCGCCGTCGCGCTTTTTGAGCTTGCGGCTTGTTACCTCAAACACATCGCCCTCGATGGCGACTCGCCCCGAGTCCTGATTGAGTTCACCCATCGGGGTGGGCGACTTTTTGACACTATGCCCCATGAGCGCTTTGCCGTTTCCGCCGGCGGGCGCGGCAGCTGCAGCTGCCGCAGATACGCTTGCCGCTTTTTTGATCTCGGGACTGTCGGCAATTATATTGACTCTGAGGCCGTAGTCGGCGCGGAGAGCCGTGCAGATGGCGTCAATCTCCGCCGGCGCGGGAGTTTTTGCAAAATGCGCACGAATACTCATCGTTCCGACCTCAAGGCTTATCTCAACGTCTGTCACATATGCTTTTTCAAGGCCGCCGCAGCTTGATGCGTGGCCCGCAGCGCCCGGGAATATCTCAAGAAATGAAGTATGTTCGCTCAATTTAACTGTCCTTTTCTATAAGGTCTATGAGTGCATCGCACAGGCGGTCATACGGGTATGTTCCCAAAACCTCGCCGTGCTTGAACAGCAGGCCGCAGTCCTTGCCGCCGGCTATGCCGTAATCGGCCTCTTTTGCCTCGCCCGGGCCGTTTACGACGCAGCCCATGACGGCGACCGTGATATTCTTATCTATACCCGATATGCGTTTTTCGACCTCGTTTGCGAGTGATATAAGGTCAATATTCGTTCTGCCGCAGGTCGGACAGGACACCAGCCTGATACCATGCCGCAGACCGGCGGCTTTGAGAATGGCGATTGCTGCCTTGACCTCCTCTACGGGGTCTGCCGTGAGCGATACGCGCACGGTGTCGCCTATGCCCTCGCTCAGGAGCGTTCCTATGCCGACGGCGGACTGTATCGTTCCGTTCCACGCAGTTCCCGTTTCGGTAACGCCGACGTGCAGCGGATATTTAAGCTCGCTTGACGCAAGCCTGTACGCCGCTATCGTCAGCGGAACGGACGATGATTTCATTGATATGCAAATATCGTCAAAGTCGTATTTGTTGAGCAGCTCGATATGCCGCTCGGCACTCTCGAGCATTGCTTCCGGGCATGGGTGACCGTATTTCTCGATCAGCGGCTTTTCAAGGCTTCCGCCGTTAACGCCGATGCGGATGGGTATGCCCCTCTCCCGGCAGGCGGCCGCAACTTTGCGGACATTCTCCTCGCTGCCGATATTGCCCGGATTAATTCTTATTTTATCAATGCCGAGCTCGGCAACCGCCAGCGCAAGGCGGTAGTCGAAGTGGATATCCGCAACAAGCGGCATATCGACCTGCCGTTTTATCTCCGGTATGGCCTCCGCTGCCGCCATATCGGGTATGGCAAGGCGCACGATCTCGCATCCGGCGGCGCGCAGACGTTTTATCTGCCCGACCGTTGCCGCAGTATCGTGCGTCTTTGTATTGCACATCGACTGAACGGAGACGGGCGCAAGAGCGCCTATCTTCACCCCGCCGACGGTGATCTGCTCGGTTTTCTTTCTTTCGAACATTCCGCTCACCCCGTTATGAGTCTTGCTATGTCGTTATACATTATAAATCCCATAAGCAGCAGTAGGAGCACCATGCCGCCGGCATGGATATAGCCCTCGTACTTGGGATCAAGTTTTCTCTTCGTTACGGCCTCGAAAATGACCGTTACTATCATGAAAAACACTCTGCCGCCGTCAAGAGCCGGAATGGGCAGCATGTTCATGATCGCGAGGTTAATTGCGATAAAGGCCGAAAAATACAGCATGCTGTACATGGCATCGGCCGTGCTGGCAGCGGAGTTGCCAGCCTCGTTCATCATATCGACTATGCCTACGGGGCCTGCCATATCGTCAACGCCGACAGCACCGTGGATAAGGTCACCGAGTCCGAGCCAGACAAGGCGCGAAAATTCCTTGGTCGTGTTCCAGACATACTCGAGCTTTACTCCGAATGTCGCCTTCTCGATGCCCCAAACAAAGCCGTATTTGAGCCCCTGCTCGCTTTCGATGGTCGGAACGAGCTTCATATCATCAAACTCGACCTTCTGCCCGTCGCGCAGCATGACGATATCGTAAACGCCGTTTCCGCGCTCCAGAAACATGGATACATCGCTTATGAGGTATATTCTGTGACCGTCAATGCTGTAAAACTCGTCTCCGGCCTGAAAGGTATCGGGCGTGTTATATTGGCAGCCGTCAAGAAAATCGTCGATTATCGGGGCTCTGAACGCCTCGGCGCCGCCATACATGATGATGATAAGTATAACGCCGAGCAGAAAATTCATGAACGAGCCCGCGCACAGGATGAGAAAGCGCTTCCAAAAGCTCTGGTTCGGAAAAGCTCGCGGATCCTGCGACTCCTCATCCTCGCCCATTGCGCAGAAGCCGCCTATGGGGAGAATCCGCAGCGAGTACTGAGTCTCGCCCTTCTGCTTTTTGAATATTGCCGGACCCATGCCTATCGAAAATTCATCAACGCGCACACCGCAGGCCTTTGCCGTTGCGAAGTGGCCGAATTCGTGGATGGCGATAAGCACGCCGAACATTATTATTGCGATAACGATATACATTAAGAAAAATGCTCCCTGACAAATACTCTTGCCTGCTCATCGGCAGCCAGTACCGCCTCAAGGTCGGGCTTATTAACTATTTCTATGCTCTCTACCGCCTGCAAAGCACAATCATATATCCGGTTATAGCCGAGACGATGATTCAAAAACATTGCGACCGCAACCTCGTTTGCCGCGCTCATGATGCACGGAGCCGTACCGCCCCGGCGCGCGCAGTCCATGGCGAGTTTAAGGCACGGCGTTTTTTCATAGTCGGGCGCTTCGAAGGTCATGTCCTTCATGGCGTAAAAATCAAGGTGCGCAAACGGCGATGCCTTACGCTCGGGATAGGTCATTGCAAGCTGGATCGGCAGTCCCATATCGGGAACGCCGAGCTGGGCTATTACTGTGCCGTCAACGAGCTCGACCATAGAGTGGACTATGCTCTGCGGATGCACCACGACCCGGATATCGTCGGGTGTAACGCCGAAAAGGTGCATGGCCTCGATAAATTCAAGCCCCTTATTCATCATTGTCGCGGAGTCTACCGATATCTTCGCGCCCATGCTCCAGTTCGGATGCTTTACCGCCTGCTCGGGCGTTACATTCTCAAGCTCTGCGCGGCTTTTGCCTCTGAACGGGCCGCCGCTGCCGGTGAGGAGTATCTTTTTAAGTTCTCCGGGTTGCCTGCCCATAAGACACTGGAAAATGGCCGAATGCTCAGAATCCACGGGAACTATCTCCGCTCCGACAGCCTTTGCCGCCGGCATGACTATCTCGCCCGCGCAGACGAGCGTTTCCTTATTTGCAAGCGCTATACGCTTTTTTTCGCTTATCGCAGCCAGCGTCGGGCGCAGTCCGACAGAGCCGGAAACGGCGGTGACAACGCAGTCTGCCTCGGAAAGCGTCGCGGCTTCGATGAGTCCCTGCATCCCGCTGCCGACACGGATATCGGTATCGGCAAGGCGGATTTTCAGGTCATTTGCCGCATTTTCGTCAAATATTGCAACAAACTTGGGCTTTAATTCCCTCGCCTGCTGTTCGACCGAATCAATTTTTTTATTTGCCGTCAGCGCGACTACGGGCACGCCGAGATGCTTTGCCGCGGCAATGCTCTGACGGCCTATTGAGCCCGTCGAGCCGAGGATTGATACAGCTTTTATCATGGTTTTACACCTCCGAAGCGGCGGTCGCGGCAGCGATAAGCGTCGATCGCCTTATCAAGCTCCTGCGGAGTGAAATCCGGCCAGAGAGTGTCGGTATAATAAAACTCGGAATACGCACACTGCCACAAAAGAAAATTTGAAAGGCGGTATTCGCCGCCGGGGCGTATGAGAAGATCGGGATCAGGTATTCCCGCGGAGTACATGTAGTTTGAAAACATGTCTTCCGTCAGCTCGCCGGTCACCCTGCCCGCCGCATAATCCTCTGCATAGGCCCTGGCTGCGCGCACGATCTCCGCTCTGCCGCCGTAGTTTATGCAGATATTGGCCTGAAAGCCCTCAATGGACTGCGATATTTCGTCGGTCTCGGCGATAAGCTCCTGAAGCTGCGGCGAAAGGCGCGAAATGTCGCCGAAGACCTTCATGCGTATATTCTTCTTGCGCATATCTCGTATTGCCTCGTGCAGGTACTTGTCCAGCAGCTTCATTATGCCGCCGACCTCTTCCTCAGGGCGCTTCCAGTTTTCCGTGGAAAACGCGTACACTGTCAGGTACTCGACACCTATCTCCTTACAGTAGGTTGCGATGTTTCTGAACGTCTCCGAACCGGCAAGATGCCCAGCGTTGCGCGGCATGAGGCGTTTTTTGGCCCAGCGGCCGTTGCCGTCGAGTATGATGGCAATATGGCGAGGGAGTCTTCTTGCCTGCTCCCCCGCCGCATTGATATTTTTATTCTCGCCCATGATCAGATCTCGAAAAGTTCCTTTTCCTTCGCTTCCGCTATCGACTCGACTTCCTTTATATAGTCGTCGGTCAGCTTCTGGATATCCTTTTCGATGTCCTTATAGTCGTCCTCGGTGATCTCGGATGCCTTCTGCTGCTTTTTGAACTTGTCTATAGCATCGCGGCGGATATTTCTGACCGCGACCTTGGACTCTTCTCCGTATTTCTTCACCTGCTTTGCAAGCTCCTTACGGCGTTCCTCGGTGAGCTGCGGGAATACAAGCCTTATGACTCTGCCGTCATTCTGAGGATTGATGCCGAGCTCGGACGCAAGAATGGCCTTTTCAATTCCCTTGAGAACGGATGCGTCCCACGGCTGGATCATCAGAGAGCGCGGGTCGGGAACGGAAATGGAAGCGACCTGCTGAATGGGGGTGGGCACGCCATAGTAATCGACAGTGATCTGATCGAGAACCGCCGCGTTGGCTCTGCCTGCGCGCACGGATGCCAGCTGAGTCTTAAGCACCTCGGCCGTTTTTTTCATTTTGCTTTCGATCTCGGGATATTTTGACATGGTATTACCTCCTGAACATTTATATACGTTATATTAATTTTATTTGCTGACTGTTGTTCCGAGCTTTTCACCGCGGAGCACGCGGACGATATTCTCGGGCTCGGCAAGAGCAAAAACTATGACGGGAATATCATTATCCATGGCAAGGCTTGTTGCCGTGCTGTCCATAACAGCCAAATGCTGTGCGAGAACATCGTCGTAGCTTATGCTGTCATACTTCACGGCGCTCGCATCGAGCTTGGGATCTGCCGAATATACGCCGTCTATATTCTTTGCAAGCAAAATAGCGTCAGCCCCGATCTCCGCCGCACGGAGCACAGCCGCAGTATCGGTCGAGAAAAACGGACAGCCCGTTCCGCAGCCGAACATTACGACCTTTCCGGATTGGAGATATTCTATTGCCTTATCTGTGCTGTATCTTTCGCCGACGCCCTGAATATCCACAGCCGTGAGCACCTTAGCCTCGCCCCCGCACTGACGCAGAACATCGGCAAACGCCAGACAGTTCATAGCAGTTGCGAGCATGCCCATGCGGTCGGCCGAGACGCGCTCGACATGACCCGCGCCGTCCTTTACGCCGCGCCAGAAGTTGCCGCCGCCGACAACTATGCCGACCTCGACTCCCATCGCGGTGCACTCATTAACGGTATCACAGACCTTTGAAATGAAGTCAAAATCAAAGCCCGTTTTTTTATCGCCGGCAAGAGCCTCGCCGCTTATTTTTATAAGTATTCTCTTATAAACAGAGTCAGACATATTCTATCTCCTTTATCAAATATCAAGTATACCCAATATGACTATGCCGGCAACCACGAGAAGGATAGAGGCATAGTGCTTGATTGAAAGCTTTTCCTTGAGGAAAATGCGGCTCCATATGACAGATGCAACACAATATGCCGATATCATTGGGACTGCAAGCGCGGCGTGCGCCGTATCTGCAAGAGCATAGATATACGCAAACTGACCGGCGGTCTCAAATATGGCGCCGGTATATTTGGGAACCTCGCGCTTGGGAATGAGCCTCTGCTTTTTTACGCCGAGGACGTATATTGCACTTATGATACCTACGGTGAGAAATGTCAGCTCATACGCGACATTTGCCGAATCCTCGTTGAGCGTTTCGAGCACTCTGCTGTCGGCAAAGCTGCCCAGTGCGTCAAGCAGGCAGTAGATTATCGGCAGCGCTATCGCGATCCAGCTTCTCGTATAGTGGTGATTGCTCGCATCCTGACGGGCGCGGCGCAGCTCCTCATCCTCGTTAGCCTCGGTAACACCGAGGGCTATGATGCCGATGCAGACAAGGCCGACCGCAATCAGTGCCATGGGCGGCAGTCCGTTTATGCCTTGCGTTGCGAATATGAGCACCGCAACTATCGCGCCGGAGGAGTTGCATATCGGCGACGATATCGAAAGCTCGATATACCGCAGGCCGACATAGCCGACCGTCATCGAGACGATATAGAGCATCGAAACGGGCAGGTATTTTAAAATGACCTCTCCGTTTATCACAACTCCGCCGACGAATATCTCATAGGCCGCATGAAGACCCATGACCAGGCCGACTGCCATGACCATCTTCAGATGGCTGTATTTATCGTCGGCATCCTGACAGCCGATCTTGGAGAAAAGATCGGAGCCGCTCCAGCATAAAAGCGCGACCAGTGCAAACCAAAACCACATAACTTATCATCATCCTTTATCTATATCTATAAAATGTAGTTGAAATCAAACTAATGCATTTTACCATACTTCTTCCCATTTGACAATTAACAAATGACAAATTATGCGCCGGAAGACGATTATAATTTCAGCATGGACATCATTTACATAGACCGGCTGTTTTTTCTTAACCTTGCGTTGGATTATCTTATTATCTTGTGCTCGGCACGGCTTTGCGGAATAAAGCTCAAGCGGCTGAGATATGCTCTGTCGGCCGTGTTCGGCGCTTTGTACGCCGCGCTGAGTCTTATTCCGTGGTTTGTCTTTCTCACGCTTGCGCCGGTAAAGCTGATTTGCGGCGCGATGATGGCGCTGATCGCATACGGCGGTGAGAAAAAGCTTTTACGCTGCTGCCTCGTTTTTTTCGCCGTGTCGGCGCTGTTCGGCGGTGCGGTGTGGGCAATTTCGCTGCAAAACGGAGGAATTCTCGGCAGCGGAGCTTACATACAAACATCGTTTCCCGTGCTCGCTATATCATTTTCGCTTATATATGCAGTGCTCAGCATAGTTTTCAGACGCAGTGTAAAAAGTGCTGATATAAGCGTTTCGGATGTCAATGTAGCATTCATGGGCCGGCACGTTTCCCTGCGCTGCCTGCACGACAGCGGAAACGCACTTTTCGACCCCGTGAGCGGGGATACCGTGCTCGTAGCACCGGCATCAAAGCTCGGTGCGCTGTTTCCCGGCCTTGAATCCGAGCTTTCAAGCTCCGACTGCACAAGAATACCGGTTGAGCCGTCGCTCGCGGGCAGAATCCGCCTGATACCGTACAGCGCCGTCGGGACGGGCTCGGGAATGCTCGCGTCGTTCAGGCCGGACAGCATCACTGTTGACGGAAGCGTTCGCAGCGATATCATCGTCGCCATATCCCCCACCCCCGTAGGCGGCGAGGGCTTTGATTCATTGATATGAAAGGAGCTGCTTATGGATCTGATAAGCATAATAAAAGGCTGGCTTGAGCGGCACTTGCTGCCCGAAAAGGGGCTGTTCTACATCGGCGGCAGTGACGTTCTTCCAGCCCCGTTGGATAAGGACGAGGAGGAAAAGGCCGTTATCGCAATGGAAAACGGCGACGAAAACGCGAAAAAGCTTCTTACGGAACATAATCTGCGCCTTGTCGTCTATATATCCAGGCGGTTTGAGAACACCGGCGTTAACCTCGAGGATCTCATATCCATCGGGACCATAGGGCTTATAAAGGCAATAAGCACCTTCCGCAGCGACAAGAAAATCAAGCTTGCCACCTACGCCTCAAGATGTATCGAAAACGAAATTCTCATGCATCTGCGCAAGATCGGCAATCAGCGCAGCGAGGTGAGCTTTGACGAGCCGCTCAACACCGATTGGGACGGGAATGAGCTGCTCCTGTCCGATGTTCTGGGTACCGATGACGACGAGGTCTGCCGTCCGCTTGAGGATGACGCCGATCGCCAAATGCTGCTAAACGCCGTAAATTCCCTCGGCGAAAGGGAAAAAAACATAATAACCCTGCGCTTCGGGCTAGGCGGCGGAAGCGAATACACACAAAAGGAGGTCGCAGATATGCTGGGGATATCCCAAAGCTACATAAGCCGCCTGGAAAAGCGGATAATACACCGGCTCAGGCGGGAGATTATACGCCAGCTCCAGTAATTTAAAAAGTCATCTTTTAAAACTAAAAAATTTTTGTTTATACTCATCACAATTTGTTGACAAATTGTAACCGACGGTGTAAATTAGGCTTGTAAAACAAGCTATACCTGTAGCTTTATTTAAAACGTATTTCTTAGAAGGAGAAACAACATGAAAAAGTCAACAAAACTTATCAGCCTGCTTCTTGCGGTGATGATGATTGCTGCACTTCTGCCCACAGCGGCTCTCGCCGACGACGTCGATACTCAGTCCATCGGTGACACCATCGGCGGCGTTATCGACACCGTAGACGGCATCCAGATCCCAACTTACATAGTTTACTGCTCTCTGATGAGCAAGCTGCCTGCAAGCGGCGCTCAGATCACGCTGACCAACAACGTTACCGGCGAGGCAAGCACCTACACCGCAAACATGCTCGGTCTTGCATTCATCCCCAAGAGCCTCGTTGGCATATATACCGTTGCGGCTACCTGTGACGGTCCCATTTCCGGCCTGAAGTACAGCACTCTGCCCGGCATAAAGTGGTCTTTCAGCATGAAGCTTGATGCCGACAAGCTCATTCTCTACCCCGTTCTGAACATCGGTCTTAACTACACCGATCACTTTGCATACATGATCGGCTTCCCCAACGGCAATGTCGGCCCCAACGAAAAGATCACCCGTGCACAGATCGCGACCATTCTCTACCGTCTCATGACCACCGAGACCCGCGAAAAGTTTGCAGCTTCGACCAGCACCTTTAAGGATGTAAGCGCAAACGCATGGTACAACACCGAGGTCTGCACCCTTTACAAGGCCGGTATAATCAAGGGCTACCCCGACGGCAACTTCCACCCCGAAGCCAACGTCACCCGTGCCGAGTTCTCCACGATGATCGCCCGCTTGTTCTCCGTCTCATATGTCGGCAACAACATGTTCGAGGATATCAACGGCCACTGGGCTCAGAACTACATCAACCTTCTTGCAAAGCTCGGCATCCTCAAGGGCGACGCAACCGGCAATGCAAATCCCAACGATCCCCTTACCCGTGCGCAGGCTGCCGCAATGTGCAACCGTCTCGTCGGCCGCAACTCCACCAACAGCAGCATGAGCAGCTGCACCGGCACCGTCAAGAATTGGCCCGATAACGCCAACTCCGCATGGTACTATGCAGACATTCTCGAGGCTACCAACTCCCACAACTACACCTGGACTGTCAACGTTAAGAACGGTCTGAGCAGCGAGTCGCTCATCACCGAGCAGTGGACTAACATCCGCACCGACGCTCCCGACTGGTCCAAGTAATTTCGAGCAACTATAAAAAATCCCGTCCGATCGGACGGGATTTTTTGTTGCACATATAATCTTTCATCAGTTCTCAAGCTCCCTGTACATAGCAGGGGCTTCTTCCTTTTTGGCCGTCTCATTGACTGACAGCACCTCTACCTTGAGCCTGCGCAGGCCGAAGGCAATCTCTATAACGTCACCGACCTTAACCTGATAGCTCGCCTTGACCTGACGGCCGTTTACGCTCACGCGCTCGGTATCGCAGGCGTCGTTGGCTACGCTCCTTCGTTTAATGAGTCTTGATACCTTAAGATACTTATCAAGTCGCATATCGTTTTCTCCTCTTAGCAAAATTCCCACAATACTTTCGTATCGTGGGAATTGTATTATATTACTTTGCTTAATTACTCTGCAACTGCATCCTTGAGTGCCTTGCCTGCCTTGAAGAAAGGAACTTTGCTTGCGGGTATCTCGATCTCCTCGCGGGTCTTGGGGTTACGGCCGATACGAACGCCGCGCTCCTTAACGTCAAAAACGCCGAAGCCAACCATCTGAACCTTCTCACCGGATACCAGGGTCTCAACAATGGTATCAAATGCGGCGTTGACAGCCTTCTCGGAGTCCTTCTTGGAAAGACCGGTCTTCTCTGCGACGGCTGCTATAAGCTCTGCCTTATTCATGTGTAATCCTCCTAATTTATGCGGCTAAAATGCCTTTTCTATATAGCCCGGTGCGCCGATTGCGCCGTGCCGGGTTATTCACATTGGACATGCGCCTCAAGGCGCGAGTTAAAACTTATCACAAAACTCTGCAAATATCAAGTGTTTTTTCGAAAAAAACCAAAATTTTCACTCATCTTCGGCTCAGCTCATATGCAGCAGCTTTGCTATCTTTTCACCCTTTGGGATAAGCTTCATATCCTCAGTGGTTATTACGCGCAGCTTGATAACAGCGACGGCATAAACTATAACGGCGACACCTATGGCGACGCACATGACGAGCGCCATGATAAGTCTGCCGTCGGACGGGGCGAGCATCATGCCGCCGTAATACACGGCAAGCGCTATAACTCCCATTATAACACTGGGCGCGGCAGGGCGAATAAAGATATTCTTCATTGACAACTCATTTTCAAAGCTGCGGTTAATAAAGATAAGGTTCAGTATGCACATTGTAACATAGCAGCAAATGGTGCCGATAGCAGCGCCGTATATATTTATTGCGGGGATCGCAACTATGAACCAGTTTATCGTTATCTTGACAAGTCCGCCTGCCACGATTGAATAAAGCGTGAGCCTTTCCTTTCCCGTCGCCTGCAAAACGGCGGTGCTCATCAGCGAAAAGCACACAAATACGGATGCTATACCCAGCAGGCACAGAAGCAGCGGGCCTGATGAATGCGCGTTGGGGTATATAACCTTCATAATAGGCTCGCTCAGAACGGCAAGTCCGACGCCCATGGGCAGCGCTATCGCCATGGATATGCGCAGCGAATCTTCGGATATCTTTCCCGCCTCTTTTCTTGCATTCATAACGAGTTTAGCCGAGATAGCCGGTACGATGGATATCGTCAGCGGCGTTATAAACGCCGCAGGCAGGTTAAACAGCGTCTGTGCCTTTCCGTAAACACCATACAGTGTCTTTGCGTGCGAATAGGTAAACCCGACAGCGTTTTGCAGACGAGTCATGCAAAGTCCGGCGTCGATGAGATTTATAAGCGCAAGCGCGACAGAGCCGAGCGCGATGGGGATTCCTATGCTCAGAAGGTTTTTGAATATCGTACCCGCGCTTTCGGGGACGTCGGGCTCCGCGACAATGTCGAAGCGATAGTTGCGCATTTTGTAAATGAGCATATACAAAAGTGAGGCCAGCGAACCGACGGTAACGCCGAATATCGCGCCGGAAACGGCAACGGGCTTATCGCAGCCCGCCTTCAAAAGGTACGCCGCAAGCGCAAGGCCTGCCGCGACCTTTGCCAGGACCTCAAGGATCTGACTTACGGTAGTCGGCTTCATATTGCCGTAGCCCTGAGTGAGACCCCTGTATGTCGAGGTAATGCAGCACAGCAGCACAGCCGGCGCCAGCGCCTGAATGCTAAGCGCCGCATCGGGACTGTGGATAAGCGTATCGGCGAGCCAATCCGGAAAGATGAACATAACGCTCGAGCACACAGCACCGAGCACAAAGAAGGTCCACCATGCGACCTGATATGTACGCCGTGCCTGCATCTGCCGCCCGCAGGTCTGCGCCGCGCTTATCATGCGCGAAAGCGCCACCGGAAATCCTGCCGTAGCCAGCGTCAGGAACAGGCTGTACACATAATACGCCTGCAGAAACAGTCCGTAGCCGTCGTCGCCGAGCATATTGCCCAGCGGGATCTTGTACAGCGCTCCGAGGATTTTCATTATAATAACGCCCGCGGTCATGATAGCCGCACCGTGCAGATAGTTTTGTTCTTTTGCTTTTGCCACTAAAAGGCCTCCATTCGTGATAGCGGATCATTTTGGACTTTGAAACTATATACTATAAGGGCAAATAAATCAAGGGATTTCTGTATAATCCCTTGATTTTTAAAGATAATTCAATCAATTTTCACATTTTCCCGGGCTGAAATTTCAGCACGGCTATCTGCGGCTCGGTATCATGATCTATGCTTATCGTGTTAGTATCGTAAAATCGAACTATCGGCAGCGGCATATACTGATCGGTAAAAGCAGTAACACGCTCCATACGGCGGCTTCCGCAGCCGTCGTGGGCATAGTGCATGGGAATGACTACATTAGCACACAGCTCGTCGGCCAGGGGCTTTGTCTTATCGCTCGGCATCGCGCGGAAGCCTCCCGCATTTATCATGAGAACGTCCGCTCCGAAGAGCTTATCCTTTTCCGCGTCCGTGAGAAAACTGCCGAGGTCGCCCATGTGTACGAGCTTAAAGCCGTCCCACTTTATAATATGTATCTTATTATTTCCGCGCAGGCTGCCGTAGCTCGTGTCGTGGAAGGTATCTATTATCTCCACCTCGTATGGGCAGGGTCTTGCCGTGCCCGAGAGCTTCACTCCGGCGCGGTAATTGTGCCCTCTGTGCTCATGGCTGCACAGCACGGCATCGGCCGATGTGTTCATCGGCGGGTAGTTTGCGTTTGTAAGGTCATATGGGTCTATAACAAGACTGTATCCGTCATGACTGATCTTAAAGCAGGAATGTCCAAGCCAGCTTATCTGCATAGTTTATCTCCGTTTCATGTTTCATAATCGTCGGCCAAAAGGTGCTCGCCTATCTTGTAGACGTTGCCAGCGCCGACAGTGAGGATGAGGTCTCCCGGCTGCGCCGTTTTGCGCAGATCGCGCTCGATCTCCTCAAAGGTTTTGAAAAACTTTGCGCCCTCTATCTTCTCTGCGAGGTCTGCCGATGAGATGCCGAGAATATTCTTTTCACGGGCGGCAAATATCTCCGCCAGATATACTATATCCGGGCGGCGTAGCTGACGCACGAAGTCCTGAAACAGCGCCATCGTACGCGTATAGGTGTGCGGCTGGAAAACGACTATTGTGCGCTTATAGCCCAAAGCCTCGACCGCGTCGAGCAGAGCCTTCAGCTCACCCGGGTGGTGAGCGTAATCATCATAGACGTCCGCACCGTTGAATTTTCCCTTGAACTCAAATCTTCTGCCCGCTCCGGAAAATCCGGCAAGGCCGTATTTTATTGCGGTCGGCTTTATGCCGAGGCATATGCAGGCCGCGGCAGCGGCGAGCGCGTTTTTGAGGTTATGCACGCCGGGGACATGGATGCTGACCGTATCGAACAGCTTTCCCTTGTACATGATATCAAACTTTGTCAGCGAGCCTATTCGAACCACGTTCTTTGCGTAGACATCCGCTTTTGCCGTAAGTCCGAAGGTCACGATGTTGCGGTCAAGGCCCTTTATGGCATCCATGGTGTTTTCGTCATCGTTATTGACGACAACATATCCGTTTTCGGGAACGTGGCTTGCAAACTCGCGGAAGCTCTTTTTTATATCCTCAATGCCGGAAAAAAAATCAAGATGATCCTCTTCGATATTCAGAATCACCGCCACCGTCGGGTAAAAGGACAAAAACGAGTTATAATACTCGCACGACTCCATGACTATCGTATCGCCCGCACCGACCCTGTGTCCGGCCTTTAAAAGCGGAAGCGTACCGCCTATCATGACTGTCGGATCCTTTTCGGCCGCCATAAGGATATGTGTGCACATTGAAGTAGTTGTTGTCTTCCCGTGCGTTCCCGATATGCACAAGGCATTTTTATAGCCCTTCATGATAGCGCCCCAGGCCTGGGTTCGCTCGAAAACCGGTATGCCCAGCTCATGTGCGCGCACTATCTCTGGATTGTCATCGTGAGCGGCGGCTGTACGCACCACGAAGTCAATACCGTTTGTTATATTGGCCGCGTCATGACCTATGGATATTTCTATCCCCTTTTCACGCAGGTGCGAGGTTCGCTCGCTCTCCGCGATATCCGAGCCGCTTATTATAAGCCCGGCGTCCGAAAGCACCTCGGCCAGCGGTGACATCGAAACACCGCCTATGCCGATGAGATGGCCTCTTTTTCCGCACACTAAATATTTACTGAAATCAGGCATAAATTCTCCAATCACGCTTTATGATAAGCAATTTCATAATTAACAATTTGATGTTGATGTTACATTTAGCAAATGTTATTATAATACTGTGAAGTCAACTTGACAAGAATTAAAATCTTTGTACATACAGGAGCTCAAACATCATGCCCCAAATCACCCCTCCCAAATATATAAGGCAAATATTATTTGGTCTGCAGGCTCGCGGGCATCTTGCCTATCTCGTCGGCGGCTGCGTACGCGACGTTATAATGGAGCTTACGCCGCAGGACTGGGATATCTGCACGAGCGCTCTGCCGGATGAGGTAATGGAGCTGTTCCCCGGATCGCGGCCTACGGGCTTGCAGCACGGCACCGTCACCGTTATTATCGGCAGCAAAAGCGCCGAGGTTACGACCTTCCGTACCGAGGGCGACTACCGTGATCACCGCAGACCCGATTCCGTTACCTTTGTTTCGGATCTTATAACAGACCTCAGCCGGCGCGATTTTACCATGAACGCTATCGCCCTCTCGGCCGACGGCATGCTGGCAGACCCCTTCGACGGAGTCAGCGATATCGAAAAGCGCTGCATCCGCTGTGTCGGCAATCCGAAGGTCAGATTTACGGAAGACGCTCTGCGCATGTTCCGCGCTCTGCGCTTTTCCGCGCGGCTCGGCTTTACCATTGAGTATGATACGCTAAGCGCAATCGAAGAATGCGCATCTCTCGCCTCTAAGCTTGCTCCCGAAAGGGTGCGCGACGAGGTCGAGAAGATACTCCTCACCTCACGTCCCGAGACGATGACCGCCGCCATAAGCTTCGGACTCATGGAAAATTATATAAGCGGCTCGGGCTGGAAAATGCCGAACTTTGCCGACATAGCAAATATGCCGCGCAAGCCGCTTTCTCGCTGGGTCGCATTCAGTATCATGCTCCGCAAATACGGCTATATTCCCTCGGCGAGCGATTTTCTTACGCAGCTGAGGCTCGACGGGCGCACGATACGCTGCTGCACCGACGCCGAGGTTCTTTTAAGCGGGGAACCGCCCACCGACAGTCTCGGCTGGAAGAAAATGCTCAACCGATACGGAGTCGACACCATCACCTGCGCCGTACAGGCATATTCGGTCATAACGGGTATCGACTGCGAAAAAGAGCTCAGAGCTGTGCTTAAAAGCGGCGAATGCTTCTCTTTAAAGCATCTTGCCGTTACGGGAGACGATCTTCTGTCACTCGGACTTAAAGGACCGGAGCTCGGCGAAATGCTTAAATTTCTGCTCGATTATGTTATGGAATACCCCGATAATAATAAACGTGAAATACTGCTCGAGCTTGCAAAATATTCGGAGGAAAGCTGATGAATACGGCAATGGAGGAGCTTAACACCAGATGTCTCGGCTGCGAGGCCTGTCCTCTCGGCAAAACGCGAACGAAGCTCGTTTTCGGCGACGGTAATCCAGATACAAATGTTCTGTTCGTCGGCGAAGGCCCCGGCGAGCAGGAAGATCTTCAGGGGATTCCGTTTGTGGGACGCGCAGGACAGCTTCTTGACGATATGCTCAAAATGATTGATCTTGACCGAAGCCGCGTGTATATTGCAAACATCGTAAAATGCCGACCGCCGCACAACCGCGATCCGCAGCCGGAGGAGCGCGAGGCATGCTTGCCGTGGCTCAGGCAGCAGATCGACATCATAGATCCCAAAATCATAATATGTCTCGGACGTATCGCCGCTACTTCGCTCATTAGCGAGAATTTTCGCATAACGCGGCAGCACGGACAGTGGTTTGACGTTGACGGGAGAAGATTACTTGCCATTTACCATCCCTCCGCTCTGCTGCGCGACGTCGCAAAGCGGCCGGATACATTTACAGACCTTAGAGAGATCCGAAGCGAGATACGCAGGCTCTGCCCGGAGATGTATACATGATATACGATATCCGCGAATACACAAATGACGATATCGGCGCAGCAAAATCGCTGTGGTGCAGTACTTTCGGCGATCCGCCGGATCTGGTAGGCAGCTTTTTTGAGCTGCTGCCCTCGATGGGCACTGGCTTCGTAGCGGAGTTCGACGGCGAGGTGTTCGGCGCGGCGTATGTGCTGGACGCATTTTTGCATCTGCCCGACAGCTCAACGAAAAAAATCGCTTATATCTATGCAGTTGCAGTCGATGACAGTGTCCGCGGTCGGGGCATCGGTGCGGAGCTTACGCGGGCATGTATGCGTAATGCCTGGGAATACTCCGCCGATATCTGCTGCACGCTTCCGGCCGAGGGCTCGCTTTACGACTGGTACGAAAGCCGCTGCGGGCTTGCCGCCGCAAGCTTTTGCACTTATGAGAAAGTTATGGCCGGTGCAGAGATAAGCGGAATAAGACGGCTGGGCGCCGATGAATACGGTTTTCTGCGCGAGGATATGCTCAAGGGCACGGCGCACATCAGCTTTTATTACGGTTATCTGCGCTTTCAGGAGGAGATATTCACTTCCTCCCGCGGCGGTTTTTTTAAGTATGAGAGCGCTATAGCCTGCGGTTATGTTGAAGACGATACGCTTTATGTCAAGGAATACCTCGGCGATGAGCCTGAGTTTATTCCTTCTCTGTGCACCGCTCTCGGTGCTAAAAATGCCGTTATAAGACGTGCGTCGGGCGCCGGAGAGCGCTATATCTCGGCGTATCGGAAGGAAGACTTTCCTCCCGATACGGTGTGGAATTTGACATTGGACTGAAAAAGACGCCCGGCGGCGTCTTTTTTCTTATTTATCTATTCGACAGAAAATCTGTATCTCGTTTTTGATATATACCTTTCACCCTTTCTCAGGAGCGACGACGGGAAGTCCGGCCGATTAGGGCTGTCCGGATAATACTGTGTTTCAAGGCACAGCGCCGAGTTCTTGCCGTACACGGCGCCGCTCTTTCCAAGGCGTACACCCGTTGCGCCGCCCGCGTAAAACTGCACCGCCGGCATGTCTGTCTCAACGGTCAGCATGATCCCGCTTTCAGGGCTGTAAAGTCTGGCGCAGGGCGTACCGCAAAGGACAAAGCAGTGGTCATAAAAGCCGTTTTTTACCTCACGCATAGTGCGAAAATCAAAATCCGTACCCTCGACCGCGCGCACTTCGCCTGTCGGTATGAGCTCTCCATCGACCGGCAGATAGCTGTCGGCATTTATCATGAGCTCATGGCCGAGTATATCATCCCTGCCGGAGAGATTGAAATAGCTGTGATTTGTCAGATTCAAATATGTATCGGCATCGGAAACAGCCTCGTAGCATATAACGAGCTCGTTATCATCCGAAAACGTGTAGGTTACGCGTATACTGACCCGGCCCGGAAAGCCGTCGCTGCCGTCCGGGTCTGTTATGCCGAGCGTTAATCTGTTATCTTCGGCCGAGATAAGCTCAAAGCTGCGCTTGCTGAGTCCGACTCCGCCGTGCAGCGTGTTTTTCCCCTCGTTTGCAGTGAGCTTATATTTCCTGCCGCCGAGCGTGAAAGACGCATTTGCTATGCGGTTTGCGTACCTGCCGACAAATGCGCCGAAATATCCGTCATTGCGCAGATACTCCTCCGGAGTGTCGTAGCCGAGGACGACGTCCGTGAGCCCGCCCATCTTATTCGGAACAGTGATGCTCTGCACTGTCGCGCCAAGGCTTAAAATGCGCACATGCGCACCCGATGCGTTCTCGATAGTATAGATATCGTATTCGCCAAAGGCGTTTTTTCTTATCATCATGGATTCTGCCTCCTATTTTGCAAACCTATTATACATCCGTTTTTGCAGCCGTTCAAGCCGTAAGAGCTGCATAAGGCTGCAATTGAGCCGAAATATGTGCAGTTTTTAGTTAACATTTTATCGCATTTTCAAAAAGTCATTGATTTTTCAGTATTTTTTGCCGGGTAATAAAATTTCGTATGTTGACAATCATACACAATTGAATTAAAATAATGGCTGTTGCAAATGGCTTGAACAAAATAATTATAATGATAAGAGGTAATAAGATGTTTAAAGTCGTACAAAAAAGATTTCTGAACGATGCAAAGACTATTTGCCTGTTCGAGATCGAAGCTCCGCTGGTCGCCCGTCACGCCCAGGCGGGTCAGTTCGTCATCTTCCGTCTCGATGAGCAGGGAGAGCGCGTCCCGGTGTCAGTCGCTGGCTACGACCGCGAAAAGGGCACCGTTACCGTTATGGTACAGGCTGCCGGACGCACTACCAAGATGCTGCACACCGTGCAGGAAGGCGATTACATCACCGACTTTGTCGGTCCCCTCGGCAAGGCTACCGAGATGGACGGTCTGAAGAAGGTCTGCGTTGTCGGCGGCGGCGTCGGCTGCGCTATCGCCTACCCCATTGCCAAGGAAATGCACGAAAGGGGTATTGACGTTACCTTTATAGCAGGCTTCAGAAGCGCAGATATCGTCATCCTGAAGGACGAGCTCAAGGCCGCTTCCGACAAGCTCATAATGTGCACCGACGACGGCACCTATGGCGAAAAGGGCTTTACAACCCAGTATCTCAAGCAGGAGATCGAAGCCAACATAAAGGAGGGCAAGCCTCAGTTCGACCGCGTTATCGCCATAGGCCCGGACATCATGATGAAGTTCCTGGCTGAGGTAACCCGTCCCTACGGCATCAAGACAATCATCTCCCTCGACCCGATCATGGTCGACGGCACCGGCATGTGCGGCGGCTGCCGCGTCATCGTCGGAGGCGAGACCAAGTTTGCCTGCGTTGACGGTCCCGACTTCGACGCACACGAGGTCGACTTCGACTCTCTTATTAAGCGCGCCGCGTTCTACAAAGAGGAGCAGGACGAAGCTGCAAAGCATATCTGCAATATGACCGGAGGTAAGCGTAATGGCTAATATGAGAATGGACAAAAACCCGATGCCCGAGCAGGATCCCGTAGTCCGCGCCGGCAACTTTGACGAGGTCGCCCTCGGCTACACTCCCGAGATGGCAATGGACGAGGCAAAGCGCTGCCTCAACTGCCACAACATGCCATGCCGCACCGGCTGCCCCGTTTCGGTGCGCATCCCCGAATTCATCGCCAAGGTCGCAGAGGGCGACTTTGACGCAGCATATGAGATCATTACCTCCACCAACTCCCTGCCCGCCGTCTGCGGCCGTGTATGCCCGCAGGAAAAGCAGTGCGAGAGCAAGTGCGTGCGCGGCATAAAGGGCGAAAGCGTCGGTATAGGCCGCCTCGAGCGTTTTGTCGCCGACTATCACATGAACAAGGAAGTCAAGGACGAGGTCAAGGCTCCCGAGTCCAACGGTCACCGTATCGCAATCGTCGGCTCCGGTCCGGCTTCCCTCACCTGTGCGGGCGATCTGCGCAAGATGGGCTATGACGTCACCATCTTTGAGGCTTTCCACAAGTCCGGCGGTGTTCTCGTTTACGGTATTCCTCAGTTCCGTCTGCCCAAGGAGATCGTTGCAGCCGAGATCGAGAACCTCAAGGCGATGGGCGTCAAGATAATAAACAACGCCATAATCGGCAAATCCGAGACCGTCGACGAGCTGTTCGATGACGGCTTTGAGGCAGTGTTCATCGGCTCCGGCGCAGGTCTGCCCCAGTTCCTGCACATCCCCGGTGAGAATCTGCTCGGCGTTTACTCCGCAAACGAACTTCTCACTCGCGTAAACCTCATGAAGGCTTACCGAGATGATTATGATACGCCTATCAAGCATTTCCACAACGTCTGTGTCGTCGGCGCAGGCAACGTCGCAATGGACGCGGCGCGCGTATCCAAGCGTCTGGGCGCCGAGCATGTCTACATTGCTTACCGCCGCGGCAAGGAAGAGCTCCCCGCCCGTAAGGAGGAGGTCGAACACGCCGAGGCCGAGGGCATCGAGTTCAGACTGCTCAACAATCCCGTCGCTATCCATGCAGGCGAGGACGGCCACGTCACCGGCATCGAGCTTCAGAAGCAGGAGCTCGGCGAGCCCGACGAGAAGGGCCGCCGCAAGCCCGTTCCCATTGAGGGCTCGAACTGGATCCTCGACGTTGACACCGTTGTCATCGCCATCGGCACCAGCCCCAACCCGCTGATCCGCAACACCACCAAGGGTCTCACCTTCACCCGCAAGGGCGGTATCGAGGCCGACGAGGGCGGCGCTACAGCCCGCGAAGGCGTGTTTGCAGGCGGCGACGCCGTCACAGGCGCAGCTACCGTCATCCTCGCAATGGGCGCAGGAAAGACCGGCGCAAAGAGCATTGACGAGTACATAAAGAGCAAGAAATAAGCTGATATTAACTTATACGCACCGATGCAAGAGCGTCGGTGCGTATTTCTATGTCTGTTTTCCGACAAATTAACTCATGCTTGTCATTATATGCTTGTGAGGCAGGAATTAATATAAATTATTTTTTAATTTTGCACCTGAGGTATTGCATTTTCATTTCATTTGCCGTAGAATAGCGGATGTGTTTGAGCTCATTTTTTATTTGACATATAGTTTTTTGCTTTTAATTGAAAACGAAAGGATTGATCCAATTGAAGCGTGACCGGTTTCAGGTTTACCTTGACGCAAATCCGAGCGCGAAGCTGCGCGATATAGTTTCGCAGATGCTTTATGACGAGATAGTTTCCCTGTGCATCGCACCGGGAACTAAATTGAACGTCAACAGCATCGCCTCCGCTCTCGGCATATCCCGCACACCCGTTGCTGAGGCTATAATGAACCTTTGCGAGCAGGGCTTTGTCGTTTCAAAGCCGGACACAAGCGGATTTTTCGTCATCGACCTGAGCCTTAAGGATATGATCGACCTGTACGATGTTCGCGCCGCAATTGAATGCGAGGCCGCCGCTCTGTGCACCGAGCGCGCCGACTCCGGCACCGTGCACGAGCTTGACCGGCTCGCCGGCGAGTTTGCCGACTGCGTCATCCGAAAAGACTATGACGGCATGATAGCTACCGATATGCCCTTCCACGGCCTTATCGTTGAATCCTGCGGCAATAAGTACATTCAGAAGTGCTATAACATGCTGCTGCCGAATCTTACGATGTATCAGTCCTCTATGATAAAGTTTATCAGCAACTCCGAGGATAACCCCTGGTCGCCGAGCGTTATATACAATCATGTCGCTGTAGTCGAGGCCATAAAAATGCACATCCCCGACCTTGCAAAGCAGGCGATGGCAGACCATGTCAAGTCGAGCCTCAATTTCACCATGTTCTCCGGCGGCGGCGCCGACCCCTTCTCTACAGTGAGAAAAACCAAGCCAGGCAAAAAGTGAATATAAGTTAAACGCCGCTCTTTGGAAAGCCCAAGAGCGGCGTTTTCTATGTTATGTTGCTATTATCTATCTACACTAAGCGCGCATCTATGAGTCGGCAATATTTTGAGCCGTTTTCTTCATACAGATCAAATGTTCCTACGACGGATATATAGTCTCCGCGCTCGGGATAATCGTCCGGATAGGTCCTGTCCCCAGCCAGCACAAACTCAAGTCCCTGCGAGCAGCAGCCGGTTGCGTCCGCGATTATGCAGGCATAATAAAGCTGATCCTCATTCGGCGTACCATCGGGATTAGTGCCGCAGTAAAGGCCGAACTGCCCGTCCATTTTAACAGTCTTGCCGACATAATTCTCCGGAGTTACCATCATGTTGTATACCTCCGAGTACACCATAGTGCTGCTCAGCTGTGTAAGGTCTACGTCGATGCCGTCTGCACTTTTGGCTTTAGTCGGCTGCGTATCTGTGCTTTGCGTGGGTACAGACGTCTCTTCCGGCTTAACCGTATCGTTATCAGCATTGCCGCAGGCCGTAAGATTTGCGGCAAGCAGCAGGCAGATTGCAATGTATTTGGCATTTTTCATTTTTGCATACCTCCGTTTACGGACCCGACGGCCCATGAAATAAAGAACATGAGTATTTGAACGGCGACGATCGTGGACCCTACGGGCGTTCCGCCGAGGATAGATGCCAGAATTCCGGCAAGAGAGCAGATTACCGACAGAGCTGCCGCGCACACGGTCACGCCAAAAAAGCTTTTGAACATACGCATCGCCGACAGCGCGGGAAAAATCACGAGCGCGGATATCAGCAGCGAGCCGACAAGGTTCATGGCAAGAACTATTATGACTGCTATAACGACCGCGATCATGAGATTATACAGGCTCGCCTTTGTGCCCGTTGCCCGTGCAAAGCTTTCGTCAAACGTAACTGCGAAGATCTTGTTATAAAACAAAACGAACACGGCGACAACGATGACAGACATTACAACGCACAGCCGCATATCCGTTTCGGAAAGCGTGAGTATAGATGTTGAGCCGAACAGAGTGCTGCAAACATCACCGGAGAGATTTGCGGACGTTGAAAATATGTTCATTATGAGATAGCCTATCGCGAGAGAACCGACGGATATCATGGCAATGGCGGCATCGCCCTTGATCTTCGTGTTCTGCCCCGTGCGCAGAAGCAGTACGGCGCTGATGACAGTTACGATCATAACAAACGGCATATCGTTGCTAAGCTGAAGCACGGCGGCTATGGCCATAGCGCCGAAGGCAACATGGGAAAGACCGTCGCCTATAAAAGAAAATCTTTTCAGCACAAGGGTCACGCCGAGAAGCGACGAGCACAGGGCAATGAGAACGCCGACTATGAGTGCATAGCGCACGAATGGGTAATCCCAGTAAATAACGAGCTTTTGAAGCATCGCGTTCATCGCTCATCACCGCCCTTCCCCGCCGAGAAAAGGCGGCCGCTGTCACTCTTTAGATATTCGTCTTTTGTTCCGAAGAACACACTCTCTCCGATGTGGAGGATATGGCTTGAAAAGCTGAGCGCTGCGGATATGTCGTGGGATATCATGATTACGGTTATGCCATCATCATGATTGAGCTTTTTTATCAGCGCATACATCTGCGCCGTTACCTTAGGGTCGAGCCCGGAGACCGGCTCGTCCAAAAGAAGCATTTTCTGCGTTGCGCAAAGCGCACGGGCCAGCAGCACGCGCTGCTGCTGACCTCCCGACAGCTCACGGTAGCAGCGTCGGGACAGCTTTGTTATCTCCATTTTCTCCATTGCGTCGTCGGCAAGGAGCTTTTCTTCCCTGTTGTAAAACGGGCGTTTGCCGCAGCGCCCCTGGCATCCGGAGAGGACTATCTCGCGCACCGATGCCGGGAAATCCTTCTGCACGATCGTCTGCTGCGGCAGGTATCCGATCTCATTTTTCCTCAGCCCGTCACCCGTCAAAATTCTGCCGCTGATAGGCGGCTGTAAGCCGAGAATTGTTTTCATAAGTGTGCTCTTGCCGGAGCCGTTTTCCCCTACGATGCAGAGGTAGTCGCCTGCAAAGACCTCAAAATTGAGGTCTTGCAGAACGGACTTCCCATCATAGCCGACGCAGAGATTTTGACAAGTGAGCTGAGCCATGAGCTTCCCTCCTTAACCCAATGCTTCTTTAAGCACTGTGAGGTTCTTTTCCATCACGGAAAGATAGGTCGTGCCGTTTTCCACATCCTTGGAGGTGGTGGACTGCATGGAGTCCATAGTCAGTATCTTCTGATTTTTCTCGGCTGTGTTCTGAACTATTGTCTCTGCTATCTTGTGCTGCGTACCCTCAATGGTCAGAACACAGGGCAGCTTCAGCTCATCGACCTTCTTTGCAAGGAACGAAATGGTCTCAAAGCTCGCCTCGGTTTCGGCCGAGCAGCCGACAAAAGCGGCATAGTATTCAAGCCCGTAATCATCTACCAGATAGCGGAACGGGAAACGGTCGCCGAACAGCAGCGTTTTGTATTTACCGCTGTCCACAGCCTTCTGATATTCGCTGTCAAGAGCGGATAGGCGCTTTACATATGCCTCGGTATTTGCCGAATAAGCGTCCTTATTATCCGGGTCGAGCTGCTCAAGCGCATCGGAGATGGCGCTCACAAGCGTTTCTGCGTTTTTAAGAGAAAGCCAGACGTGCTCGTCGCTTTCCTCCTCGTGGCTGTGTCCCATAAGCTCTTCAACGATCTCATCGGCAGAAAGCTCATCCTTAACGAAGAAGGGGTTTGTTTTCGAATCCATCAGAGCGTCAAAGCCGTCATTGCCGAAGTAAATATGGAAATGCTCTGCCTCGCCGGGCTCATGACCGTGGTCATTGAACTGAACGTATTTGGGAGCGTCAGCGCTTGTCGTTTCAAACTGATATCGGACGCTCGCTATCTCTCCCTCATCATTGAGCTTCGGCTGATAGCCGGCATAGCTGTATTCGGCAGTAACGCTCTTGCCGTCAGTATATGTGAATGTTATCTTATTTCCTTCGATCGATATCTTTTCGGCATCACACTTCCATGATGCTTTGTATTTCTCAAGATAGGTTTCCTTGGTAGTGGAGCTGTCATCATCCTCTTCGGCCTTATGCTCGCAGTATTCGTCAAGATCGCCGTTAATGAGGTACGGATACAGCGACTTCCACTCGCCGGCGAAATCAGACAGCGAACGATCCTCAATATCATCCTTTGTTATTTCCTCATCGTGCCCATGATCGTGATCTTCCTCCTGCATACCCTCAACTGTCTCCTCGGTTTTGACCGAATCGCCGAGAACCTTCAAAAGGTTTATGACCTTCATATCCTTGTTGGCAGCATTTTTAAGCGCATCCTCGACCCACTCGTCCGACTCGCCGCCGACATAAATGAACAGGTCGCAATTTGATATCTTGACGATATCGTCGGCAGTGGGCTGATAGCTGTGAAGGTCAACGCCGTTATCCAGCAGCATCGTTATATCCGCATTATCCGCCTTATCGCCGAGGATCTGGCGCACCCAGTCATATTCGGGAAAAATAGTAGTGACAACGCTCAGTCTGTCGTCCTTGGCCTGATCGTCCCCGTTTCCGCAGCCGGCAAGCACGCCGGCGAGCAGCATAAGCGCCAAAAGCAGCGCAATTGTCTTTTTCATTTTTGTGAAATTACCTCCGGATCATTAAAAATAAGCGCAAAAATACAAGGGCCGCGGCAACGCCGAATAGTCTATCCGAAAACGGATAGACTTCACCCTTGTTAAATACTCTTATTTTTTTAATCCGAAAGCTTCACCTTGAGCGATACCAAAGTGCAGAATATTGCGGAATCCGCAGCGCACGAGACCCACCTGCACAGGACACACACTATTGTGGCGGTGGAAAGCACAGAGCAAGCGATCAGAAGAACGCTTCTGAGTGTGTGCTGGCATACGCTTATCTGATAACATATCTGACAGTCGCTGCCTGCGCAGTCATGGTCAGACTCCGCTGCAATGTAGACCACGGAAAAGAGCATAACGAACACAAACGCCACGGCAGCAAATAAAGCTACGGCTCTTTTTTTGTTTGTCATTACGCTCACCTCCTTACGGTCAACACGCTGTTATCACTCAGCAAATGAGATTCTCACCTGCCGATGGCAAACAATATACACTTGCAAAACTTATTTGTCAAGCAGGATCTGTTAACAATTTAAGTCCTGAGCTTTAATATCATGCAGAAACCTGCGATTGTATTTCATGCTCGCATAGCGCGTAATACGGTCAATATATATCGGGTCATACGCCCCGCCGACCGCACCGACAACGGGTATGCCCTGCAAAAACTTCATATACAAAAGCTCGCCCGACAGACCCTCGGCAGCAATGCGCACCTCTGTTTTCATTGTCTCCGCGTCTGGCTCTGCGCCGTGCTCGATGAAATAATTTACTCTGTCGTCGGCAGCTTTGAGCTCGTCACCATAGCGAAGAGCCGCGCCTATCACGAGCAGTATGAAATACTTTTCGTCCATTTTATCGTAATCGTAGCCATAGCCGAGCGATATCTCGTAAATGCTCTTTAAAAGCATAGCGGTGAACACCGGGATATCTGGTATGCCGACGCCGATAAGTCCCATGCCGATGCCGGAGATGCCCGAGAGTACCGTGTTCTTCGTTTTCTGAGCTGCCGAGCCTTGTGATGCGTCACGCAGGCTGCGCTTTGTCGGGTTATTCTGTGCGATAATTCGCAGCACACGGCTGCTGCGCTCAATATCGCGGCGGTTATAGGTTTTTTCTATAATGCCGGTTCCCTTTGCGAAAATAAGTTCAAATGCTTTTGCAAAGCCCTCATCGAGCGTAAATTTGAGCTTATCGGGCACTTTGGTCTGCAAAAAGCTGTTCAACCGACTATCGCCGCGCTTTGCCCGCTCGTCTATATATTTTTTCTCGGCGGCAAGCTGCTTTTTCCACTCACGTTCAAAATCATTCATCATCTCAGCTCCTTTTTTACGATTATACAATACACGGAGCAAAAAGAAAAGGCCGGCGTGCAAGCCGGCCTTTTCAAATCTATGCAATTATCAGTCTTCCCAGCACTCGGTCTTTCCCTCGAGGCCGATGTTTGAGGATCTGAACACGGGGTTCTTGCCCTCTTTGCGCTGCGCCATATAATCCTTGAGCGCGGCGAGAGCGGGCTTTGCGATGATAATAATAACGGGAACGTTTATAATGACCATGCAGCCCTGGAGCATATCGGCGGTATCCCAAACGATGCCGGCAGACAGCAGCGCGCCGACAAATACGAGCGCCGTTGCTATCAGGCGGAAGATAAGCATAAACGTTTTCGACGGGGTGCGCTTGAGTATGAACTTAAGGCAGCCCTCAGTGTAATAGTAGTTGCCGATAAGGGTCGTGAAAGCAAACAGGCTCATTGCAACCGCAATAAATATCGGGCCGAAGTTACCCAGCGCCATATGCATGGACTGCTGGACATAAGCTGCGCCGGCCGCCTCCGCAACGAGCCCCTCCGGGTTTGCGCACATGCACATCATTGCCGTAGCGGTACAAACGAGCAGCGTGTCGATAAATACAGACAGCATCTGAACAAGTCCCTGCTTTACCGGGTGCGACACGTCGGCTGAGGCCGCCGCGTTGGGAGCCGAGCCCATACCGGCTTCGTTGGAGTAAAGGCCGCGCTTAATGCCCCACATCATGCAGGAGCCTGCAAAGCCGCCGAATATCGCCTTGAAGTCAAACGCCGCGACGAAGATGTTCTTGAGCACCAGAGGCAGAGTCGTTATATTCATGATTACGACGATAAGGGATACGATTATGTACAGAAGACCCATTACCGGAACGAGGACGCCGGTAATGTTCGTAAGGCGCTTGCCGCCGCCGAGGACGCAGGCCGCGAACAGAACGGCAAGGATAGCGCCGATGACGATCGGGGTCGTGGTCTTATCGTAGAAGCTGAAGGTCTTGAAGGTATCCTGGGTGTTGAAGGATGCAAGCATATTGTAGCCGACAACATAGGTCAGGATAAGGATAACGGCAAAAATAACGCCCAGCCAGCGCTGCTTGAGCGCGTTCTGCATGTAGTACGAGGGGCCGCCGTAGTAGCTGCCGTCGGGATCCTTGTGCTTATAGATCTGCGCGAGGGTTGACTCTATAAACGCCGAGGCGCCGCCGAGGATGGCGGTTATCCACATCCAGAAGATAGCGCCGAAGCCGCCGAGGCAGATAGCCGTGGAAACGCCGATGATGTTGCCCGTGCCGACGCGGGACGCTGTCGATACCATGAGTGCGCCGAACGAGGAAACCGATTTCTTGTCCTTGGGCTTTTCGCTCACGACCTTTATCGACTCGCCGAACAGGCGGATCTGCAAAAGGCCGGTGCGGACGGTGAAGTAAAGTCCTGCCGCCACGAGGAACAGCGGAACTATATACGGCTGATACAAAAAGCCGCTTATTGCGTTGATAACGCCATGGATCGCTTCGATCATTCTTTAAATACCTCTCTCATCTGTTATTTTGTCGAATATTTCGCGATGTTTACATTATAGACATATTTATGCGCAATTGCAAGCCTTTATACCTATAAACTTGCCCGTTCCGCACATATTTAAGTGCAGTTTAAAAAATACTCCCGCCAGCGCGCTGCCGCTTGCTTGTTATTTGCGGGCAATGATGATATAATACTTGCCGCAAAATCGTCTTAAAAGGGCATTAAGAGCATGAATTTATCCGAAAAGAAGCTTAATATAGATTATTCCCTCCTGCAGGTCGCCTATTGGGTCACAAGCGCCGTGGTTTTCTGCTTCACAACAGTGTTTCTTCAATTTCGCGGCTATTCAAATTACGAGATCGGCATCGTGTTCGCCTTGGGAAATGTCATAGGCTTTGTCATTCAGCCGCTCATCGCAGGCTATGTCGACCGCAGCAATCGCCGGACTCTGCTCAGGTGCATACGGATAACGGCCGTTCTCTCGGCGCTTCTCATGCTGGCGGTGTATCTCCTGCCGTCGGGCAGCGCTTCGCTCATCGGGGTCTATGCCCTGCTTGTCGCGGGAAACACGCTGCTCAATCCCCTGTGCATATCGCTGAGCTTTTACATTGAAAGCTGGGGCTGCGGCGTTAATTTCAGCCGCGCGAGGGCGCTCGGCTCACTTTCGTACGCCGTGTGCAACGTTATTCTCGGCATGCTCGTACAGCGCGTAAGCGAAAATGCGGTGCCTATGACGCTTATATTGTTCTCTGCGCTGCTTGGACTTGCAACAGTGCTGTTTATCCCCGGTGACAGGGCGCAGCGCGCTGCGGCTCCCGAGCGCCATGCACAGGCAATGGCCGAAAAGCCGAGCGGTCTTCTTGAATTTGCACGGGAGAATAAGCGCTTTATGGTTTTTCTTATCGGCACGGCTACGCTTTATTTTACTCACGGCATGATCGGAAATTTCATGATAGAGTTTATCCGCAATATAGGCGGCGGCAGCGAGGATATGGGAAATGTTCTCGCATTTATGACAGTTGTTGAGGTTCCGGTTATGCTTCTGTTTAAGCGGCTTACAAAGCGCTTTAAGTGCTCCTCTCTTCTGCGGTTTGCGGTTATCATGTTCTCTGTCAAGGAGCTCATGATATATCTTTCATCAAGCCTGCCCGCCCTGTACGCGGCCGAGGCGCTTCAGGCATTTTCCTTTGCGCTTTTCGTTCCGGCGTCGGTGCGGTATGTTGATGAGGTAATAGCAAAGCACAATGCCGTCAAGGGGCAGGCCTTTGTTACCGCGATGATGACGCTCGGCAGCATATTCGCAAGCTACATAGGAGGTCTTCTGCTGGACACCTCAACGCCGAAGTTCACGCTGCTTGTCGGCGTTATCGTCTCCGCCGTCGGAACGCTCATTATGCTCGGCTCTATACAGACTACCGAAAGGTAAAAAAACGCCCGGTTCGCAAGAACAGGGCGTTAATTATGCTTATTGCACCAGCAAAAAAGCGCCGAGGCATATCGCAGCGATGCCGAGCAGCTTCTGCACCGTCACCTTTTCATGCAGCAAAAGAGCCGAGAGGATAAGAGACCAGACATAGGTCAGAGATGTCAGCGGATATACAATAGAATATGAATAGCCGCGCAGAAGATATATATTCAGCAAAGCTCCCGCGAGATAAAAAAGGCCGCCGAGCCATATCTGCGGCGTCGTGACAAGGCTTTTAAGCTCACTTGCCTTTGCCGAGCCGCGCTTTAAAAGCAGCGCTCCGAGCGAGCCGAAAAGAGTCATGACAAAAACAGATAATATGAGCTTCATTTCTTCACCTCGCCGCGTACTATCAGCACAAGACCCGCAATGATGACCAAAACTCCGAGCACCTTTGATGCCGACAGCGATTCACGGAAAACCGCGCTTCCGATGAAAAGCGAGAGCACATACCCGGCGCCGAGTATCGGGTGGAGCACCGAGAGCTCACCGTAGCGCAGGGCTATGATCATAAGCAGCGCACCGACCGCGTACAGCGCAAAGCCGCCGATAAGCGGCATAAGCGCTCCGCCTGCCGACAGCTTCCACAGCATCTGTCCGAGGCAGGTCGACAGTGAGGACAGGAGCATGAGCGCCACGCCGCGCATAACGGGATTTTTCGATATTTTATCTTTCATCGGCTACACCAGATACAGCAGAACGACCGTCAGAATAGCAAAGGCCGCTATGAGCGCGAGCAGCACCTTATCCTGAAAAATGACCTCTATTGGGTCGCCGTCGGAGTTGCCGTCAATTGTAAGGTAGTACTTAAGGCACAGGCAGATGACCAGCGGAACCGTCCAAATAAGATGCGTCTGCGCATTCGCCGCGTCCGCCGTCCAAAGCGAATAGAATACTATGGCCAGGGTAAGGCAGATATTCATATTCTTGTCCAGGAATTCATTATTATAATATTTGAGCACCTTACGCGTCGTGCCGCTCTGCCGGCGCAGCTCACCGCGGCGCTTGCCGAGAGCAAGATAGAAGGAAACGGACAAGACCGTGAGATACAGCCAATTTGAGATAACTATACCCGTTACCGCCGAGCCGAGCAGTACGCGGAGCAAAAAGCCCGAAACAAGCAGCGCAACATCAAGTATCGGAACATTCTTTAGACCAAAGCTGTAGCCGATATTGACGACAAGGTATGCTGCCATGCATACCATCCCACTTAATGGAAAGCGCATCAGCGCGCAGATCGCTGCCACCGCAGTAAAAAGCACAGCGGCAATGACAAGCGCCGAATGAATGCTGACCGCTCCGCTTGCTATGGGGCGCTTACACTTTGTCGGATGCCGTCGGTCTGACTCGACGTCCCGAACATCGTTTATAATATAGATAAACGACGAAAGCAGGCAGAACGCCGCGAAGCCCGCAGCAGCCTTTATGAGCAGCTGCCCTTCAAAAAAGCGCCCGCTGAAAAACAGCGGCAGCAATACCAGCACATTTTTCAAATAATGCTTTGGCCGGAGCAAACTAATATAGTCATTCATAACTTCACCTCATCAAAAACGCAATTAGAACCCGGTATCCCGGAAGATTCAGCAACAGTTCCGCAGCCAGCAGAGCGAAAAAGGCTGCCGTTGTCACCCGCCGCACAGCCGGTTTTTCCTCCGGTCGCAGCATCAATGCGGCAATCAGCAGATGCGCTGTCAGATGGTGCAGGCAATAAAGGAATCCCTCCTTGAGGCCATATTGTATCACTCCGTGGAGCAGAATATTCGCCGTCAAAACACTTAGCGGAGCCCATAAAAGCGGGCAACGCCGGTTTTTCACAGCTGAAAAGGCCAGCAATATCAGCCACAGTGCACCGGCTAACGCAATAGCCGGATCCGCAGCTGGGAGGAAGCTCAGCGCATCACCTTGATAGTCACCGAACGGTGACGCTTCAGTCATATCAAGCAGGAAATACGGTGAACAGAAGATTATGAAAAATGTCCGCGTGACCGTTTCAGAAAAGCCGAAATGGTCACTGTAGCTCTGCGCACTGCCAAGTGCGCCGGAAATGAGTGTGGTAAAAAACACCGAGCGCACAGGCAGCAGCGCAATACACAGGCAGAACAGTGCCCCCGCCGAAAGAAGAACCAGCAGGCGGCGGCGCAGTGCTCCGCCTGAAAACAGCACGATGAGCGCCCACAGAATCGCATTTGTGATGGTCACACCGGCAGACAGCGCACCGAGTATTACGGTAGGAATGGTTTTTCTCTCGCCGGCGTACCAATATGAAGCCGTCAGCATAAGCACTGAAATTATATAACTCTCCGCCACAAATGTAAAAAACAGCGTTGAAAAAGCCAACGCATACACTGCACATACAAGCAGTGCACGCCATGTTTCAAGGCGATAACGCCGCTCTAAAATTCGGTCGAGAAATCCCACGGAGAGCAGTGATGCGCCTATCTGCATGAGCACAATAAGCTGATAATGCCGCCGTAAACTGATCGCGCCGAAAAAAAGCGCTTCCACTCTGGTGAACAGGCAGCCAAAAGCAATGAGCAGCGGGTGTTTGATGATGCGCGGAGAGGTATCCATCTCGACTGAGAAAAAATTTGTGACATAATAAAGGTCGTCTGCCGAAAACAGGCGGTCATTGTGTCCGCTCGTATCAAAAAGCGTCGTAGTTCTCAGGAAGACAAAAATCACCGCATAGAGCGCTGCAAGGCTGAGAAAGAACAGCCAGCGCACACTTTCATTTCGCCGCATCATTTTGAATTCCCCTCAGGCAAAGCGAAGTTGATTTTCAGATCGCCCGGCTCTTCGTAATAATAGGCATATTTCATCTTGTCGCTGTCTGCATCCCAAAGCCAGCTGCTGTCTTCATAGGCAGGCACCGTCACTTCCCTGTCGCCTCTGGCAAGAGCGTCCTCTATCAGCTCGCGCTGCTGCATATCGGTCTTATGAAGCGGATAATAGATCGCCGCCAAAATCGCCGCTGCTCCGACAAACAGGCACACGCAGACCGGGCAGGTATGTCTGAAGCTGAGCTTGAGGCCGCTTAAAAGGCTGAGCGCGACAGCCAGCAGGAAAACGTATGACACATACAGGCAGCGCGGGCCTATGGGGTTTACGAACAGGAGCGGGAATGCCGCGCACAGCGCAGCCAGCAGAAAATACATTGCTTTTCCGCGCACCTCCCCTGACCGGCGAACTGTCGCCGCGGCGCTCAGAGCAAACCAGGCAAGGCAGATAAGCGCTGTGACAATATCGCTCCACTCTCCGAACAGCAGGCAGGCACAGCATGCAAGCATTGCCGCAAGGCAAATGACATCCGTCGTCTCCGGCTTTGAGCGAATAATATACACACCGAGCAGGACGGTTATCGAGCAGTAAAGCGCCGGGCAGCCGGCAAGCAGGCTGCGGAACACCGTTCCGCAGTTATTTCGAGCCGTCGTGAGCAGTCCGCTCAGGCCGTTTGACGCGCCGAACTGATAGCTGCCGCCGTGCAGAAGCATGTCCAGATACGACGGCGAAGCGAGCAGCAGCGCAGCGCCAAGCAGCGCGCCGACAAAATAGCTCACAAGTGCGGCCGAAAGCCTTTTATGCCGCACAAGCTGGATAACATTCAATATGCCCGCAGCGCAGAGCACATAAAACGTGATGTTTTCAACAAAAAGCTGGGACGTAAAGCCAAGGGCAAACAGCGCGGCACAGCGCGCCTTGCCCGCCTTGACCTCCTGCCCGTCAAAAATCTCGGGCATGAGTGCCGGCGCTCCGAGCGCCAGTACGACCGGCGGAACGTAGTTAAAATACCCCGCCGCCCACGGGTATATCTCGCGAAACATTTCACGCGGCAGCGCAAGAACGGCAGCGGCACACAGCAGAAGCCCGAAGGCTTTGCGCAGGCCCGAAACGCGGGCAAGCAGCGCGATAAGCCCCAATGTGATAAGGGTGCGCATAATGTCCCGCACTATCGGGCGGCTGCCGGCGGTGTATGCAAGAACATTACCGAGGATGCGGCCGTTTGTCGTGCTCCATTTCAGGGCGACCGTCCGCACCAGGTCTCCCACGCCGCCCAGCGACGCGCCCAGACCCTCGCGGAACCAGTCGTCTCCCGTCAGCGGAAAAATGCTGAAAAGGGCAAAAAGAGCCGCAGCCAGGAACGCGGCAGTAAGATAATATTGTATCCTCAAACGTTTCGACATTCTGATATCCTCATTCGCGGCAGCTGTCATGTATCCGCTCGAAAGTGCTGCCGTCGCGACAAATTATACCTGATATTATGGATTTATTCAAGTTTTTATCGAGAAAAGCTGAGAGTATATTATACGCGTTAAAAAACTGTGTAAAACAAAAAAGGCTTGCCCGATCAGGCAAGCCTCTGATGTTCTGTTCAACTGTCACACGATACATTAAACTGTGAACTCTCTACAGAAAACGGTATATAGCTCATTTTCGCCTTGACAAGGCGCTTTGCGATGCCGTTATAGACGAGTCTGTAGGTTCCGTCCTCAAAATTGTCGCCCTTTATGAGCCAGCCGGCTGTAGCTGTCCAGCCGTCGCGAGCGGAGTTTACGCAGCGGAAGGTGGTGTAGGGATCGGTGTCCGTGAGAACTGTGATCCATTTGCCATCCACAAGCTTCTGCACTTCCATATAGCTGTAGCCATCGACGAGCTCGCTGTCCTTAAGCGTGAGGATCGATACATGTCTGGGGTTTACGCCGCTGAAGGAGGCAGTAACCCACTCACCTTTTTCATACTCGGCCTTGCTCACGTCGGCTTTTACCTTGCCGTATCCCTTGCGGTCGATGACCGGATTGGCTATGGCTGCGGCAGTGTAAACGAGCTTAAACGGCGTTTTTTGCATAAGAGCCGCACCGGCGTCGGCCTTTTCACCGCTCACAATGCCTTGCGCGAGCTTATCAAGCTCCTGAGTCAGGGCAGCGCCCGACCATGGGCCGAACAGGCAGGTCGCTCCCTCGTAATGCTGCGCGGCGTACTCCTCGCGGGTGGTGACGTACTGACTGTAGGCGTTGGCATGGGTCGCGATTATGACCTTTGTAACGCCTGCCGCGGAAAGCGTTTCTTCGAGCACTGCGCGGGTTCTGTTGGCCTGCTCAAACGTAAGCTCAAACGGCACGCCCGCAATGGCGACGCTGCCCATGCGCATTATCTGCAGCGGCTGCGCCTTCTGCATGAGCTTGCCTACTGCAAGGCACACAACCTTTTCGGCCTGAGCCTCGTCATATCCGTCGGATTGCAGTATCTTCATCGCCGTCGGCCAAAGCGGCTTAAACAGATACTGAAGCCCCTTGAGGTCGATCATCGTGAAATCGCAGGGTATGCGCTCGTAGCTCTGCGTCTCTTCGTTCCACACGAATTGATGCCTCACGGCACCCTCGGCAGCGTTATCGACGGGAGCGCCCTCCTCGTCACCGGCGATTATGCCCGCACCGATGCACGGCTCGCTTGTTTTGACTGTTCCCGAAGATAGGTCATCGTACGGCATGTAATATTCGCCGACGTATTTTGTGTCAACGGTGATATCGGAAAAATCGACAGCCGTGTAGTTCACCGCAAAATCGCCCGTGAGCGGTGTGCGCTCGGCATGATTTATGAGATTCAGCGCAGCATTGGCCTCCTCTTTGCCATGGATTATCTGATTTTCGATAACGTCCGTACCGTATATCTCATTCGGGCGCAGGAAAGCCTCGTGGTAATCGGCCTCGTTTACGGCGTTGGGGCTCGTGTCGCCGCTGTCGGCCTGAGCGAAGGCCGCGACAAACCCGTCGCCCATCTCCTCTTCGACCTTGAGTGCGGCATAGCCCTTATGGTCAGAGGCAACAAGCGTATTATCAATGCCGTTTGACGTTCCGTGCGAGCCGAAGAAGTTGAAGAAGCCTATATCCTTTCCGCCGGCGGTGAGTATAATGCCCGCCATTTCATGGTTATAGGCATTCTTTGCGGCCTTGAGGCCTGTTTCATAGCTGAATGTGCCGTCGGCATTTACGGCATATCCGTAGCTGCCGACGTTTTTATTTGTCAGGAACGCATCTGCCGAGCGGTTCGAGGCGCTGATTTCAGTCTCAGCATAAACGAGAGAAGCGGAGCCCGATACTCGGCTGTCATACGCCTGCTCTATCGCTTTGGCGATGCCGCGGACTATAATCTTGTAGCTTTCATCGTCATAGCCGGGAACGCCGTTTATGAGGTCATACAGCGCAAACCACGAGGTATTCGAGGTCGATGAGTGGCAGTGCGTCGCAGTGAGCATGACATTTTCCTCGGAAAACATATCATACTTATCCTGTCTAAGCTTTGCCATAACTCCGGGTTTGATGCTTTCTGTCATGTGCACCAGTTCCGCCGAGACGAACACAACGGGCGTATTACCGTTGTCGATGACAAACGCTCGGGCATAAAGCCTCGTCAGCAGCCCCTCCATAAGGTCGCCGAGCGAATTGTAGCCGGTGCTGATGTCGGTAATTGGGCCTGTAATATCGACCTTTGCCGCGCCGACCTTGAGCCTGTCGTCTCCATCGGCAAGGCCAAAGGGCATGAGCGTCAGCAGCATCGACGCACACAATGTGAGGCTTAAAATAACTTTCAAAAGCTTTTTCATTCATTATTTCCCCCTTTGCGGTAGTTTACCATGAAGGCAGAGCGGTAAGCAATAGGCAAATTAATTATTTATTAATAATTTCAGCATCTAAAGCGCTGAATAAGCGCATGCTGTATCTGCAGCCGGTTTAATTCTCTGACAAAAAAGAGCAGTCCGGCTTCAACAGACTGCTCTTTAAATCAATCTAATCAATAGAGCTTTGCACCTGCCGGAATGTGAGGATCGAGCATCAGCAGGTGCAGCTTTTCTTCGCCGTTTTCGTGATGCACGGCGGAAATCAGCATGCCGCAGGAGTCGATACCCATCATAGGACGCGGCGGCAGGTTCGTTATCGCAACGCAGGTCTTTCCGATTAGCTCCTCGGGCTCGTAATACTCGTGAATACCCGAGAGGATCACGCGGTCGGTGTCCGTGCCGTCATCAAGCGTAAACTTGAGAAGCTTTTTGGACTTCTTAACCGCCTCGCAATTAAGTACCTTCACGGCACGGAAATCGGATTTGGAGAAGGTCTCAAAATCCACATACTCCTTGAACAGCGGCTCGATTTGAACATTGGAAAAATCGATTTTTTCCTCCACGACCGGAGCCGCCTGAGCAGCCTCCGCAGGAGCCGAAACTTCCTTGGAAACCTTCTTGTCGGAGTCCAAAGGTTTCATTGTCGGGAAAAGGATAACGTCTCTTATGGAGCTTGCGCCTGTCAGGAGCATGACGCAGCGGTCTATGCCGATGCCGAGGCCGCCCGTGGGGGGCATACCGTATTCGAGTGCGTTTATGAAGTCATCATCCATCATGCCGGCCTCATCATCGCCCTTGGCGCGAAGCTCGACCTGCTTAAGGAAGCGCTGTTTCTGGTCGATGGGGTCGTTGAGCTCGGAGAAGGCGTTGCCCATCTCGCTGCGGCAGATGAACAGCTCAAAACGCTCGGTCAGACGCGGATCCTTCGGTGAGCGCTTTGCAAGCGGCGATACATCGACCGGGTGCATGGTTATAAACGTCGGCTGGATGAGCTTTTCCTCAACAAGCTGATCAAAGCTCTCGTAAAGTGCGTGACCCCAGGTGGGCTCGACCTTGTCCATGTCGACGCCGGCGGCCTTCGCGGCGGCGACAGCTTCGGCATCGTCGGTTATAGCCATGAAGTCGACACCGACGTATTTCTTCACCGCCTCAGCCATGGTCAGGCGCTCCCAGCCTGGAGTGAGGTCGATCTCGCATCCCTGCCATGTGCACTTATAGGTACCGAGTATCTTCATCGCAGCGCCCGACAGGAGATCTTCAAACAGATCCATCATGTCGTTAAAATCGGCGTAGGACTGATAAAGCTCAACGGTCGTGAACTCGGGGTTATGCTTTGTGTCCATACCCTCGTTGCGGAAGATGCGGCCGATCTCGTAGACGCGCTCAATACCGCCGACGATAAGGCGCTTGAGATTGAGCTCTGTGGCAATGCGCAGGAACATGTCGATGTCAAGCGTATTGTGATGCGTTATGAACGGGCGCGCGGTCGCGCCGCCGGAGATGGTGTTAAGTACGGGCGTTTCGACCTCCATATAGCCTCTGCCGTCAAGGAATGAACGGACATAGCTTATGAACTTTGAACGTATCTCGAAATTGCGGCGGCTGTCGTCGCTCATGATGAGATCAACATAGCGCTGACGGTATTTCAGCTCCGTGCTCGTCATGCCGTGGAATTTCTCGGGCAGCGGGCGCAGACTCTTGGACAGCAGCGTGACCGACTCGACGTGCACGGATATCTCCTCGGTCTTGGTTTTGAAAGCAAAGCCGGAAGCGCCGATGATATCTCCGATATCGTACTTGCGGAAGTCTGCAAACTCCTGCTCGGACACTGCATCCTTGCGTATGTATAGCTGGATGCTGCCGTGATCGTCCTTGATGTGGCAGAATATTGCCTTGCCCATGCCGCGCTTGGACATAATGCGGCCTGCGACCTTGACGTTCTTTCCGTCGAGCGCATCAAAATCAGCCTTTATCTCGTCGGAATATGCGCTTCTCACAAAACGGGTCTGAGTAAAGGGGTCTCTTCCCTCATCTTGCAGCGCCTTGAGCTTATCGCGTCTTATTTGCAGCAGCTCGCTGAGCTCCTGCTCGGGGGCAGCGGTCTCATTGGTCTTATTCTCACTCATACTCTATCCTCTTAATCGTTTTCTACTGAAAGTATCTCAAAATGCAGCTCGCCCGCAGGAGCGTCGACTGTTATCTTCTCGCCCGCGATATGTCCGTAAAGGCCGTGACCGAAGGGCGAATCGTCAGACACCTTGCCCTCCATGGGGTTTGCCTCCTGCGAACCGACAATGGTGTATTCCTCTTCATAGCCGTCCTCAACGTCGCGTACCTTGACGCGGCTGCCGAGGGTAACGGCGCCCTTGCGCATGCCGGTATCGACCTTCTCGACGATTTCGGCATTCTCTATGAGGCTTTTAAGCTCGGCAATTCTCGAATAAAGCTTGCCCTGCTCGGTTTTTGCCTCGTCATATTCGCTGTTTTCCGAAAGGTCGCCGAAGCTGCGCGCTTCCTTTATCTGCTCGGCAACCTCCTTTGCCTTATCGGTCTCAAGGAACAGAAGCTCCTTTTTCAGCGCGTCAAGGCGCTCCTGACTCATCTTAAATCTGCTTTCGGTAGCCATTACTCAGCTCTCCTTTATTGATCCTTAATTTATTGATTAAAGTCTCAACTCAGGGCTTTTATTGCCGCATTGAGCTGGACATTTGTGTCCTTTTCCGTGTTGTGCGCCTCTATGTCGGGCTTTATGCCGCCCGCTTCGGCAAGGTCGACGCGTTTCGGTGTGAGATACTTATTGGTCGAAATGTGTATCGCGCCGCCGTTTGAAAGCTCTATCGTGACCTGGCTTCTCGCCTTGCCGGTCGTATGCTCGCCGACTATCGTGGCCCAGTCGTATTCCTGAAGCGCGGCTGCGAAAAACTCCGCCGCGCTGTAGCTGTTTTCATTAACCAAGACGGCCATCTTAGCGCTCAGGCAGACCTTATCTGATGTTTTTACCGTTTCCTTACCGGCCTTATCCACGCTAACAAACAGGTCACCGTCCGGGAGAAGATAATCCAGAAGCGAAACGAGCTCGCTGACCAAGCCGCCGGGATTGTCGCGCACATCGAAAATAAATGACTTTGCGCCCTCGGCAGTAAGCTTTTCAATGGCTCCTATCGTGCCCTCACTGCTTCCGGCTTCAAAATTTGATATCTTGATATAGCCTATATTATTTTCAAGCATTTTCGAGGATATCGGGTTTTTATATATGACCTCGCAGGATATCGTAACGCTCGACTCATTTCCTTTTTCGTCAGCAATGACCATGGGGAAATCTTTATTGAGCTTTGAGCGTATAAGCTCCTGAAGTTCAGCCGTGGTCATTCCCTCTGTCGCCTGTCCGTCGACCGAAACTATGGTCTGACCGACGTTCAGTCCGGCCGTTGCCGCAGGCGTTCCGTCCTCGACGGCAAATATTTCGAATTTACCCTTGTCGTTGAGCTTGACGCTCACACCTATACCGGCATATTCGTTTGCCGAGGACAGCTTATACGCAGCGTACTCCTCGGGGCTCATGTAATAGCTCCACTTATCATCAATGCTGCGCACCATTGCGGAGGCTGCGGCGTTATAAAGCGTATCGTCGTTTACGTCGCCGATATAATTTTCGTTTATGATCTTTTCGATCTCGACATA